>NZ_ANNK01000092.1 GCF_000334155.1 Halalkalibacterium ligniniphilum
GAAAGAAGCAGGTGAAAAAATGGTCCATCTAATGTCACTACCTCCCTTTCCTACAAGTTCATACGAATCCCTGCAAAAGAAATGTAAAAGGTTTTATTATTGGAGAAGATTTGATGCTTCCTTTTCATAGCGAGGTTTCTTTATAGATTCGATCATAGTCTTGAATCAATTTTAAATCTAATTCAGTGATTCCCCGTGCGTTCCATGATGTGAGTTTTAACGTGATGAGCAAATAATCAATTGAAATAAACGGATGATGGTTTTCATCTTCTGATAATTGAGCAATTTCGTTTACAAATTTGATACCAGTTAAATATGAGCGGAAGCGGTACTTCTTAACAAGCCATTTATTATCATGAACCGTCCAACCCTCTACATCTTTCAGCTTTTCCTGTACAATCTCTAATTCAAGCTTCTTCATTATCTTCAGCTCCTTTTTAGTTTAGTTTACTATTCCAATCTGCTTATGTAAAAAATGCTCTTCACAAAAAAAAGACCGAGTGCATGACTCGGTAAAAGTAATTACAGACCGTATTATCTATCCTTTAAAGGATGCTTAGAATTGTGAAAGTAAGCAAAACAACACAGACAAAGGTCTCACCAATGACAGAGCCTGTTTTGGTTGTAAAAGGGAACCGGACGCTCATTTTTATCGGGTAAAGCAAACGAATCCCCCTAGGGGTCATAGCATCTAGGATAAGATGACTTACGATCCCAATAAGTAAACCAGCCTGAATATCTGCTGCTCCATTGATCATCAAAAGGTTCGTCAACCATGTAATAAGAAATAAGAATAACAGACTGTGTGTAACGGAACGGTGCCCAAAAATACGAAGTAAAAAATGAGAAATAAACGGAACCATTCGTCCGACCATAGACTTCGGGTGACAAATATCCGGTATGACTGAACCGAATAAAGCTGCACTATAAAAATAGAGAGTTTCTTGGACGTGGACGTCAAAAAGCTGTGTAGAAATGGTGGCAGCAGCAAGGCCGCCTAAAATATGTGTAGGTCCTTTCATGCTGTCACGTCCCTATGTAGGATTACTTAACAAACTAGAATGTACGTTTGTAATTTGCGAGGCAAAGTCCATTATACCTCTCTTAGAGCTTTAAAATCAATCAGGTTTTGTAAATCGTTAAAATAGCAAAAAAAAGTAACCAACTCTTATTAAGTTTAGAGACTGATAGCGTATAGGTAACTTTGTTCTTATTGCCGGCTTTCGCTTTTCAGATAATTTTTGTTGTCTTTGCTCGCCTTCTAATGCAGGTTAATCAAAACAATTACGATTTAAAGATTACTCTTGCACGATCGGTGCTGATGGCAATGGATCTGGAAGCTGAGCCCATTGGTCTTCTCTTTCCATTTCTCCTTCTGTTAATAAGCAACGATCAAGCATTCTCTCAATTTCCTTCTGTTGAAGTTCAATCCCGATAAACACCAATTCATTGATTCGATCTCCATACGTTTCATCCCAATATCGGTTCACTTCGATTTCCTCTGCTAATATTTCCTCTTGCTCCTCTTTAGGTAGAGCAGCTACCCATTGACCCGCTGCTTCAAATAAGATGGAAGGCCCTGCTTGGCTTAATAAAACGGCATGGTCATGTCTTGTTGCTAGCCATAGAAATCCTTTCGCTCGAACCACTTCATCTGGCCAATCTTCCAGAAATTCCATCAGACGCGAGGGATGAAATGGACGCTTTCGACGGTAGACAAAAGAAGAAATCCCATATTCTTCGGTCTCTGGTTGATGCTCTTGTTGAAGTTCTTTTATCCAACCAGCAGATTGACTCGCTTTTTCAAAATCAAATCGACCTGTATTTAAAATATCCTCTTTCTTTACTGCCCCATTAGAGGTGCGAATAATATTCGCTTCAGGCTGCAAAGCTCGAATCACTTTTTCTAATTTATCAAGCTCATCTGCTTCTACTAGGTCACATTTATTCAAAAGTAAAACGTCACAAAATTCAATTTGGTCAATTAATAGATCAACCACTTCTCTTGTATCCGTTTCATCAGCGGCAAGATTCCGGTCCAATAAGCTTTCTCCTGATTCATAGTCATGCCAAAATCGATACGCATCGACAACCGTAACCATCGTATCTAGTCGAGTTAAAGACGTGAGGTCAATCTTCATTTCTTCATCTATGTATGAAAAGGTTTGAGCGACTGGAACAGGCTCACTAATTCCTGTTGATTCAATTAAGATGTAATCCACTTCACCAGCTTTTGCTAGCCTTTCCACTTCAACAAGTAAGTCTTCTCGTAGCGTACAGCAAATGCAACCGTTTGACAGCTCTACAAGCTTTTCATCTGTTCGAGTGAACTGCGACCCACTTTTAATAAGGTCAGCATCAATATTAATTTCACTCATATCGTTTACAATAACAGCGAGCTTTAATCCCTCTCTCTGATTTAAAATATTGTTTAAGATCGTTGTTTTTCCTGCTCCTAAATAACCACTAAGTACCGTAACAGGAATTCGTTTGTCTTGTATCATCATTATCCGCTCCTTTTTAACAAATCGTAATAGTTACGATTTATAAGTTAGAATTATAGTAGATAACGTTCCGTTTGTAAATAGCTTACTGCGTGATTCTTTTAAAGACTTGGTTTAATAAATGTGAAGAATGACTGTTAAGTACCAAATCTTAGAATGACCTCTCGCTTTTTTATGAATAAAAACCTATTTTTACCGAACTTTTTTTAAAATATCCGTTTAACATTCCTCACTGATCTGTAGTAATTTGATACATGATGAAACACCTATGTAGTAAAAAGCGACACTCTCGAAAACATAGATTCGTTGTTGTCTTAAATTATTGCAGGTTACCCTCCCCTCGTCGTTGGCACTATTTTTGCATATTTAAAAGCAACATCTTATTTTAAAAGGAGTAACTCTTCACGATTTTAGGAGTTCATGGAGGGATTTCAAAATGAGGAACCAAAGAGCGTTTCAAGCAGGTGATGTTGTTAGAATCATTAATCCTAACAATCTGCTTTATGGAGAGGTTTCAATTATCGATTCTCAAAAAGAAAATTATTATATTTTAAATCTATCTAATGGTAAAAAAATCACATGCTATCATCAAGACATTGTTTCTTGTTTAAGCTATAAAGAATACAAAAAATTATTAAAAGCACACCTAATTCAATTGCAAATTTTAGCTGTTGATTTAGGTGATAAAAAATGGTTTGAGGAACTGGGCGAAATATACGACAAATTTCAGCTTTATGATGTGCAGAAAGAAATTTTCAATGAACATAACTTAGGAGAAAACATGGAAGGAGAAATCAGATGAAGAAAAAAGTAAGGTGGGGTCTAGTTAATTCGTTAGAAAATGCACACAAAAATGTATTACAATTGATCGATGATTCTTGCATAGAGATCTATACCGGTGCAAATTTTTCAGCCTTACTGAAGGAGCCAACAATTGATGCCATCTTTCTTCCCACCATAACCGATCAGGATGTCGAGTTAATTCTATCTTCTGCTTGCACAAAAAAACAAATTCTTTCTACAAACTTTGCACAATTAAGTGTTCAAAAAGCCTATGAATTGGTTACTTACTGCAAAGAAAATAATATTTTTATGGTAGATGCAGTTTATCACTCATTGATTGCTGCTTTAACGACCAAAATCCAGGAAGGGACCGTTGGTACGATCAAAATGATTAGAGCAAGCTTCTTCAAAACTCCTGTCCAACATGACGTTAATAGTAAGGAACAGCCAAAAGCTGGAGCTTTACACACCTTGGGCTGGTATTGTATCAATACAATACACTATCTTGTCGATCATGACCCGCTCATCATCACCTCAATGGGAACTGTTAATCATGACGCCGTCGATACAACGACAATCGCCCTCTTACATTATCCAAATCAAGTACATGCCGTTGTTGATTGCAGTATTGAGCTAGATTCGCTTCACCGATATGAGATTTTCGGCACGAATGGAGCGATTACGCTTTTAATTGATGATGATATACTATATTCTCCCGTTCATGGTGTAAAATACGTGAATGATTGTATCCTACAAAATCGAAAAACTGAACACTTTGAAAGTAATATTTTGAGTAGCCTAAAAGCCATTGATGGAATTCTTCAATCAATGAAGCAACAATCTACCATGTCCTTGACAAAATCAAAAAAGAAAGCTTATCGATGGGGAGAGGAATGCGGTATCGCCTCACTTTTGCAAAGGTTATAATTATTTTATGCAATTCATAAAATAACACTTTATAGATTGAAAGGCTTAACATGAAGAGGCGGGCATGATAGGCTAGGAACAGCCTGGATCATGCTTTTTCTCGCTAGTGATCCTGCCCGCGAAGGCTCCATTTCAAATTATATTTAACTTATATTTTAATTTTTTATCCATTCATTCATCGTTTTATCAATAATTATCTAGGAAGGCTATGCGTTTTCCTTAGCTTTACGATAGCTTTCTAACCCTTTTTGACCAAAGAAAAACATGGCCATCAGCTCATCCTTATCCTCCCATTTCTCAAAATCCTCTGGTAACCATTCATACAAATCTGAAATGGCTGCCTCCTGAAGCATTTTTGAAACAACAACCAATTGATGAGGTTTGATGCGGTGTTCTTCCTGACAAGCATTCATCAATTTCGTAAATAAATTTAGGACATTATTCTGCTCTTCGTTGTTCCAAGAAACGGCTGCAGTGCTAAATTCAATGATAAGGCTCGATACTTTTTCTCGCTCCTCATGTCCTAATTCACTCCATAATACAGGCTCCATGAAATCATTCCCCTTTTCTCATCGTTTTATTGTTTACAGACTCATGATTATGAAAATCGTTCTAAAATTTATCTTTTCTTATAGGATGAAACGGCTTTTAGCTTCCTATAGATTGTACTTCGATGAATTCCAAGCCTTCGTGCAGCCTCTGCTACATTACCATTTACCTTCTCTAGCGTAGTGAGAATAAATTGTAATTCTTTGTCTTTTATACTCGTTTCTTTAAATTCCTCATTTTGCTTTAGCATTCCTCTCGATTCAATTTTCTTATCATCGTTAAATGATTCTTCATTCGTTTGAATATGCTCTCTTTGGTTTATTCTATTTTTGCTTATTTCAACGGGTAAATCGCAGATATCGATAAAATCTCCTGATGTATTTGTAGCCAATCGATAGGCGATATTGCGAAGTTCACGGACATTTCCTGGCCACCTATATTCTTGAAGTATGCGCAGCACCGACTCATTTACCTGTAAAGGTGAGCGACCTATTTCTCTACATGCTTTTTTTAAATGGTAATCAATTAATAAAGGGATGTCTTCCATACGATTTCTAAGAGACGGGATATGAATACAAAGAATATTGAGGCGATAAAAAAGATCTCGACGAAACTGTCCGTTTTCTACAGCTGTCAAAAGATCCCGATTTGTAGCAGCCACGACTCTAACATTCAAGGGGATAGGCTTTTGTGCTCCTACAGGAACAACTTCACCTTCCTCCAAGACCCGCAATAAAAACGTTTGCATTTCTAAGGGCATTTCACCAATCTCATCTAAAAAGATGGTACCACCTTGAGCTTGTTTAAACTTTCCTGCTTTTCCCCCTTTTGCCGCACCGGTAAATGTTCCCCCCTCAAAACCAAATAATTCACTAACCCCAAGCTCTTTAGGCAAGGCACCACAATTTACTGCTACAAATGGTCCATCAGCCCTTTTGCTGGCATTGTGAATCGATTGTGCAAATAATTCTTTTCCTGTACCGCTTTCACCTTCAATTAAAATCGGCAAGTCTGTCCCAGCTGCTGAAAGTGCTTCTTTGATAGTGGACGTAAATATTTTTGATTGTCCGATCATGCTTGAAAAAGAATGCTTAATTGTAGAAGCGTTTACCTTGATTCCTTCATACTTAGGAGGAACTGCATGCACGATTAATCCAATAGGCCGTCCTTGATCCGCATAAGGAACCGTAACAAATTTCCATCTTCCTTTCGTTGTTTCAACCTCCCAGCTTTCTTCCGACGTTCG
Source organism: Halalkalibacterium ligniniphilum (assembly GCF_000334155.1). Lineage (GTDB taxonomy): Bacteria > Bacillota > Bacilli > Bacillales > Bacillaceae_D > Halalkalibacterium > Halalkalibacterium ligniniphilum. The sequence goes on from NZ_ANNK01000092.1 coordinate 6,010, forward strand.
TTGCAATATTTTTGGCGGCAAGCCCATTAATTGATGATTTTCATCAATTAATTTATTTTCATACAGTAGAGGATCAGCTTTTATTACGATACCTCCCATATCCAGAGCAGCTAATGGAATAGTAGGTGTTCTCATCGTTGCTTCAAAATAATTAGCCAGCATCTTATAACGATCCATTTCTAACTCTTGTCGAATTTCCCCCTCAATCGCTCGTGCAATTGTTAGGACGACCGAAAGGGTATAAGGATGAGCGCCCTTCCATAATCCTGTTAAATCAATGACACCTAAAACTTCATCTGTAAGGGGATCAAGAATCGGGGCTGCAGAGCACGTCCACTCATGTACTTCTTGGCAAAAATGTTCTGCAGCAAATACTTGAATAGGAGATTTCGTAGCTAGCACCGTACCAATGGCATTCGTACCTGAATCATTTTCAGCCCACGATGAACCGACAACAAAGTTCATTTTTTCAGCTTTTCCCTGTAATGAAAACGCCCCATCAATGTGGTTAATTTCACCTTTTGAATTAGTGATGACTAATAAATTGTTCATTTCAACAACCTTGTCTTTTATATCTCTTAAGTAGGGCAATAAATGTCGATATAGTCGACTATTAACAAATTCTTCACTGGCCTGCTGATTTGATGATATAATCGGTGCGCGAGTCGCAACAGGGTCCACACCTTTTCTTAAACAACGTTGCCATGACTGCACCATTTCCGGTCTGAGACTTAGATGTTCAGGAATTTTTTTTTGAATGATAAAATGCTCCCAGATTTCTTCAAGTCTATTTCGTTCCAATTTATGATTCGTATATGGTTGGAATGGTTTAATACGGTTGTTCATATTCTCACCCCCAAATAAACGAGCTTTAGAAATGTCTTAATCAAACATGAGACTTCGATGTTCTCTCTCTTTTATCTTCACTTAATTTATTCTTGTTAAAAGATAGATTACCTTTTTTTAAAATTCAGAATTTTTTACTTTTTAATATAGCTCATTCCTTTACGTGTGCGAGTTTTGCATTCACAGTAAAGGAATGGCTTTGATGAAACCTAATGTTTTTAAAAGTAGACATTGTTACATTTAACAATAACGTGCTTACATGTTTATTTTTTATTCAATTTCTAAATGGAAATCACTCATAAATCTCTGCCCCGCCTCCATGAGAAGGTCCACTCGTCGGATCATCAATCTCTGGTTTGTCTGTGATCAATGTTTTTGTCGTAATAATCAACGATGCAATAGAAGCAGCGTTTTCAAGGGCCGAGCATGATACTTTAACCGGATCAATAATTCCATTTTCAATTAAGTTCACATATTCTTCCGTCAAAGCATCAAAACCATGTCCAATTGGTAGAGATTTTACTGTTTCCACCACTTCAAGTGGATCAACACCTGAATTTTCGGCAATGGTTTCTAATGGCGCTGACAATGCATGGAGTACCACCTTTGCACCCAATTGTTCATCCCCAGTTAATTGCTCAACTAAATTTTCAAGTATGGGTGAAGCATGCAATAAAGCTGTACCGCCGCCAGCTACAATTCCTTGTTCAATGGCAGCCTGAGTTGCATTTAAGGCGTCTTCTATTCGTAATAATCTCTCCCTCCGTTCAACAGCCGTAGATCCTCCTACATAAATGACTGCTACACCTTCTGACAAATTTGATAATCGTTCTTGTAGTTTTTCTTTTTCCCATTCTTGAGCAATGTCCTCAATTTGCATACGCACATGTTCTTTTCTCATTCTAATTTGTTCTTGATCTCCGTATCCTTGAATAATTTCTGTCTCATTTTTGCTCACCCGGACTTGGCGAGCTCTTCCTAAATCTTCAACTGACATACTTTCTAAGTTTCGTCCCATTTCTCCAGAGATTAATTGTGCCCCAGTCATAACAGCAATATCTTCCAGCGCTAATTGGCGAAATGGACCAAATTCAGGAGCACGAACTGCGACCGTTTGCAAATTCCCTCTATTTTGATTCATGATGATCGTTCCTAATACGTCGTTTCCAACATCCTCTGCAATAATTAGTAAAGGTTTACCGTCTTTCAACAATTGATTCATAATCGGAACAATTTGTTGAATCTTATCTATCTTTTGGTCGGTAACTAAAATGTATGGTTCATCAAGAATGGCTTTCATTCGGTCAAAATCGGTCACCATATTATGTGAAATATAGCCTCTTTCAAATTGCATGCCCTCAACAATATCGAGCTCTGTAATGGGAAGTTTTGAGTCCTCAACCGTAACAATCCCATCTCTACCAACTCTCTCAATCGCTTTTGCTATCAAATTGCCAATTTCTCTATCTTTTGAAGAAATCGAAGCAACTTCAGCAATTAATTGATTTGTTTCAATCGGTATCGCCTTATCTTTTAATTTTTTTACTACTTCTTGGATTGATTTTTCAATCCCTTTTTTAAGAGTCATTGGGTTGGCTCCTTCTCTTATAAAACCTAACCCTTTTTTGATCATTGCTTGTGCAAGGATCGTCGCAGTTGTCGTTCCATCGCCTGCCATTTCATTCGTCGTACTGGCTACTTCTCGAACGAGTACCGCTCCCATATTTTCAAAGGAATCCTCAAGCTCCAATTCACTTGCAATAAATGCGCCGTCGTTTGAAATCATGGGCGTTGCAAACGGTCGATCGATAATTGCATTTCGCCCTTTAGGACCTAATGTGGCCTTTATAATGGTTGCAAGTTTATCTACTCCTCGTTCAAGGGCAGCATGTGCATCTCCATCCAACTTGATTAACTTTGGCATAGTGGGTTCCTCCTTCCAGCTTTTTATCGTTTATTGATGGCAAGTATGTCGTTTTCTTGAATAATTAGATAATCAGTATGATCAATCGTGATTTTCGTACTAAGTTGTCGATCAAAGAGAATCACATCCTTCACTTGTAAATCTGGTTCCTCTGAACCTGTGCCTATAGCCAAAACCTGTCCCATATCCGGTCCTTCTTTATATGAATCTGGTAACACTATTCCACTTTTCGTTTGTTCCTCATGGCCAATTTCTTTTACTAGAATTCTCTTGCCCAATGGCTGAATTTCCATTGTTTATGATCACTCCCTTCATAAGAATCAAGGATTTCAAATCGTATCCATGGCTAGATTATTTGTTTTGTTAGTAAAGAAAGAAATCAGGGGCTAACCTGACTTCTTTTAAAAGCGCTCGATTTAAGGAACTAAGACAGCACGACCATTGATCTTCCCTTCCTCAAGCATTTTAAGTACATCATTTGCCTCATCAAGTGAGTATTTTGAAGAGTGGAGCTTTACCTTACCACGAGCATGCAATTCCATTAGTTCATAAAGTTCATTGTAGTTCCCAACTAAACTTCCAATGATGCTAAATTCATTATTAATGATGTCAATGGATGGAACTGTAACTGTTCCTCCGTAGCCAACAACAAAATAATGACCTCCCTTTCTTAACATTTGCAGACTATCGTTATGAGTCTGGTCCGTTCCAACAAAATCAATAATGATATCTGCTCCAACTTCGTTCGTTAAACTTCTTACTTGAGAGATCGCTCCATCATTTGCTTCCACTGCATGGGTAGCTCCTAAATCTAAAGACATATTCAACCTGTCCTTGTCGATATCGAGGGTAATAATGTCCGCATTCCCCAATTCCCTCATCACCTGAAGACCAATATGTCCTAATCCCCCCATCCCAATCATCAATGCTTTTGTACCAGGCTTCGCTAATGGTGCAGCTTTTCTTACGGCTCGATAAGCGGTTATGCCTGCATCTGCAAATGGTGCCACATTTTCAGGTAGGACACCTTTTGGTAAAGGAATTAGTGCTCGATCAGAGGTTTTTAAATACTCCGCATACCCACCATCTACGGTAAGACCTGGAAATTTCAGCTCTGGACAATGCATATCCTCACCGCTTCGGCAGCTTAAACAGTATCCACAGCTTGCCACTGGATGGACAATGACAGGATCACCTACTTTAACGGTTGTGACACCTGAACCAACTTGGTGAACCCACCCTGCATTTTCGTGACCGATCGTATAAGGTAAGGCTGTGCTGACGATATGATCCCACATCCCTTGGATCAAATGTAAGTCCGTATGACAAACGCCAGCTCCTCCAATTTTTACGATGACATCTGTAGGGTTCGTAATGATCGGATCAGGGACTTCTTCAATTTTTAAAGGCTGATTAAATTGATATAGACGTGCCGCTCTCATACATCACACACCTTCCGTATTTTTTAAAATAGCAGCAATTCAAGCTGCGGTAGACATTCGTCAGATTTTCAACCAGAAATGAAATCGCTTTCATACTTTTTCGGTGCAAATGGCTGCCGCTCCTACTTTATATTTAACGACTCATTGCACCTTCTTCATTTGTAGATGGCAGATTATAGCGTGCTTCTAGTAATCCTCTACAATAATGACCATTGAATTCCATGCTTAATCTCGTTCGTTTTAAACCGAGTAAATATTCAGAAAATGTCTCCAAGCTTAAGACATCCCCTTCAGGTGTTGTGAATGCCTCATTTCCTCCGTGATCTAACCATAATTTTTTTTCTAAATATTTCTCTCTAAGTACAGGTCCTTCTTCCTTAAGTGGAAGTGCATAAAACGCTTCCAAAGAAAGCGTGACGATATCCTCCTTTTGAAGTCCTTCTTTGTTCAGTAAATGCTTGATGATCTTTTCTTGTCTTGCATAAAAAGCTTTGATTTGAAACGTTTTCCTTAATTCATCAAGCTCAGCATCTGAACCACCGAAGCTTCTTAAAGATTCACTAAATGCTCTCTTACTGTTGACACCTTGGTTAATTTCACTAGAGTTACAATGATCAATCAAATTCACCTTAACCTCATGAACCCAATTAAGCTGAGAAACATAGTCATGAATGTCTTCAGCCATAATATAAGCAAAATTTGGAGAGCACCAATAGGTCGGCAACCGAAAAACAACTTCAACTTTATCGTTTTCAATCACTATACGATCAATAAAACCCAAGTCCGTGAGCGGTTGATCCAGCTCCGGGTCGTACACCTTATCTAGCATGTCATACACCTGTTTTTCCTTGTCCATCTTCTTAGCACCTCCTGTTCGATAGTTTGATAACGCTCTCGTTAGGATTTATGCTCTTTGTTTTGCTAATGGACAGGATTTTAATTTTTCCTTTTGAGCTTGAATGTCAATGTTATAAAGGGCAGCTGCATTTTCACCTAAAATTTTCTTTTTCACATTCAAATCAAAGGTAACGCCTGTTTCCTGCTGAATGTCTTCTGGCAGTTCCATTGCAATAAACTTTTCAATTAACCAGCTTGGCTCCCAAAGGGCATAATCACTACCAAAAAGAATGCGATCTTCATCGAGCCAATATAACAATTCACTAATGATTTCTGCAAAGTACCGTGGGCGTGTATGAATGAAGGCCATGGCTACAGATAAGCCACCGTAGACATTTTTCTCTTGTGTCGCAATCCAACAGAAATCTTCTAATCGAGGAAGTCCAACGTGTTCTACAATAAAGTTTAACTCTGGGAAACAGCTCGCAGCATCATCAATATCAGCCACATCAAATGCATCTCGATTTAACGGAGTAATTGTTGGTCCTTTATGAACATGAATATTTTTTATTCCTAGCTCTTGACATTTTTCCAGATATCGTTTTGCTGAATCATCTGATAGCTTATATCCTTTTGAATCACCGACCCAATCTGCTGTGTATAGTTTTATACCTTGCCAATCATACTTATGTTTATTTTGTTCAAGAATTTCTAATCCACGTTCACCATGCCGTGGATCAAATGTACCGTTGCAGATTAAGCGGTTCGGATATTTTTTTGAAAGTTTTTCGTTCTCATCAAAATCTCCGAATCCATTTTTATAAAATTCTTTGAGGTAAACCGGTTGGAAGATTCCCATATCTACATAGCTTTTTACAAATACATCTTTCGTCAGTGTTTCAGGATCATACTTAAGAAAGTTTTCCTTTGGCCAGACATATTCTTCTGGGCTTAAATTTTTATGGTAATCATAGAAACAGCTAATAAATTGGTCACCATGAATGTTTAATTGATTTTCCTTGCTTCCATCCCACAAATGAATATGAGAATCAATGACAAATATTTCTTCGCCGTCTTTCGTCTTATACATAAGATTACCTCCCCAAAATATTATAGCCTCTTTTGCCGATACATTCGTTCTTGAAGTTCGTACATTAGATGGATGAAAAACAGGAAATTCCCTCTACCTCACACCCTTTCATCATCATTGAGACCCATTTATAAAATGCATGGAACTCACTCACTTATATTGCAATTATCATGCCAAGATTTTTGTACCAACAGTTGTAAAATTCAAAAGGAAAAGAAAAAAGGATGGCAAAGCACAATCCCTTTATACGCAGACTTGTCGCCTTAAAGAATCATTAAATAAGCATTCATACATGTATCACTTATTCCACTATGTTGCTACAGATTCGCAATTCGAAACGAAGCTGTAGCATTTTGCGACAGATCTTAAACATGAAACAATCATTTCCTCATTTATCAACCAAACAAAGTTATAATATTCTGAAAATAATTATAATTCTTTTATTAGAACGACTAAAAAGAGTTTGAAGGATGATCATCTACCAACGATCGTCTCTTTACTTCGCCTAAATTTTCATTCAACTTATTATTACTTTCCTAATTATATGCGTCCATCGCTTTTATAAATTGGCATCAGATTTGCATAAGAAAATGGTTGAAAAGAATGTAACGATTCTTTTCTAAAAAATATGTAAGAGGAGGAATAAGCTTATGGCAACATCGTTGTCGAAAATTAGGTCTCAACGCAATATGAGCATCAGTGAGGCTCATAAACGCGTGAAGGACTTGGCATGGACACCTGACTACGCCCAGGAAGCCATCAAGTATCCGACAGATTACAAGTTTTCCAAAGCACCAAAAGACACCATGAAGCAAGTATTGAATTCGTATTTCGGGATGGAAGAAGAGAAGGATAACCGAGTTTACGGAGCCATGGACGCTGCTTTACGCGGAAACATGTTCCGTAATGCAGAGCCTCGCTGGATTGAATGGATGAAACTCTTTTTGGCTATCATTCCATTCCCCGAAATTTCTGCAGCTCGGTCTATGGCGTTATTAACGAACGTTGTACCCAATGACGAGTTAAAAAATGGCTACACAATGCAAATGATTGATGAGTTCCGACACTCAACCATTCAGATGAACTTGAAGAAATGGTACATGGAGAACTATATTGATCCTGCTGGTTTCGACATTACACAAAAAGCATTTGGAAAATGTTATGCTACGACAATCGGGCGTCAATTTGGTGAAGGTTTTATTACAGGTGATTCCATTACAGCTGCAAATATTTATTTGCAAATTGTCGCTGAGACAGCTTTTACCAACACGTTATTTGTTGCGATGCCATCAGAAGCAGCTGCAAATGGTGATTATGCACTTCCTTCCATCTTCTTATCGGTTCAGTCTGATGAATCACGCCATATTAACAATGGTTATGGGACGTTAATGATGGTCTTGAATGAACCTGACAACCATGATCTATTAGAACGGGATATGCGTTATGCTTTCTGGCAAAATCACGCAATCGTTGATGCAGCGATCGGCACAATCATAGAATATGGTACGACGGATCGACGGAAAGATAAGGAATCCTATGCTGATCTGTGGGAAAAGTGGATTTATGAAGACTATTATCGTAGCTACATGATCCCGCTAGAAAAATATGGCTTAAAAATTCACCATGATGATGTAGCAGCTGCTTGGGAGCGTATAACGAAAAAGAATTATGTTCACAAAGTCGCTCAATTTTTCGCAACGGGTTGGCCAGTAAACTTTTGGAGAATTGGCTCTCTTAACGAATATGATTATGAGTGGTTTGAGTCTAAATACCCTGGCTGGTACAACGAATTTGGCACATGGTGGGAGCACTATCGCGCACTTTCTGAGCCTGGTAAGACACCAATCGCGTTTGCGGACGTTGGTTACCAATATCCTCACCGTTGTTGGAGCTGTATGGTACCATGTGTTATCCGTGAAGATTTTGTTGTTGATGAAGTGGATGGCGAGTTATACACCTATTGTTCCGAGCAATGCCGCTGGACACATAAAGTCGCTTTCGCAGACAATTACAACGGTCGTCCTACTCCAGCAATGGGACGCTTTAGTGGAAAAAGAGAATGGGAAGAGCTTTATCACGGTATGGATTTAGCTGACATTCTTCAAGATCTAGGCTTCGTTCGATCAGACGGAGAAACGTTAGTGCCACAGCCTCATCTTCATTTTGATGATGATAAAATGTGGAAGCTTGAGCATTTAAAAGGGTATGAGTTCAGGAGTCCCCTTGTAGATTTACGAGCAATGGACCCAGTGCAGCGTGAAAAGCATATCAAAGATTACCAAGCTGGGTTTACGATTAAACCAATTTAGTTAAATCGTATCGATCTTTTTAAAATAATTAAACATCAGCTCCACCTATTAGGAATCACCGGAGCTGGTGTTTAAAACACAGGGGGGAACTGTTCATGACTTACAAAGTTACACTTGAGCCAGTTGGAATTGAAATGGAAGTCGAAGAAGATGAAACGGTTCTTGAAGCAGCTTTTCGGCAGGGGATTGCCTTGATGCATGGCTGCAAGGAGGGGCAATGCTCGACCTGTAAGTCAATGTTAATTGATGGGGACATTGAAATGGAGCGCTACTCTACTTTCGCACTTAATGAGATGGAAAAAGAAGAAGGCTATGTCCTTCTCTGCAAAACAATCCCCTACAGTGACTTAACTGTTGAATTACTACAATTTGATGAAGAAGCATTAAAAATGTCTGTACCGATAAAAACTTGCTCTACCGTCGTTGAAAAGATTGAGTCTCTCACACACGATATCCGCAAACTATCCTTGAAAATAGAAAATTCAGAGCAACTAACCTTCCATTCTGGACAATTTGTTGATATATACCTTCCAGGAGAGGATACGTATCGCTCCTATTCAATGGCAAACACGCCAAGTCAATCCAATCGACTGGAGTTTATGATTAAAATTTTCAAAGGTGGTAAGTTTTCAACCTTACTCGATGAAAAGTTGAAGTTGGGAGATCAACTCACGATTCGAGGACCCTTTGGAAACTGTATACGCCGTGATGAAAATACTGGAGATATAATCCTTCTTGGTGGGGGTTCTGGCATGGCTCCGTTATGGTCGATCCTTAACGATATGGCTGAAAAAAATGTGAAACGAAAGGTGACATTTTTTTACGGTGCTCGTACGAAAAATGATTTATTTTATTTAGAAAAGTTTAAGCAGATTGCAAGTAAGTTAGAGGACTTTACATTTATCCCCGCCCTCTCCGAATCAGACCCTTCGGATAATTGGGACGGAGAAACAGGACTAATCACCGAAGTACTTGAACGCCATATCGACCCAAGTCTTGCAAAGAGTGATTTAGAAGCTTTTCTATGTGGACCTGCGCCGATGATTGATGCTTCGATTGAAGTTCTTAAACGTAAGGGTGTAACTTCAGATCGAATTTTCTTTGATAAGTTTGTGCCCGCATCTGTTTAATAATAGGATTGTCATCTCATGCAAATGGACAAAACCACGATTAATGGGAGGTAAAAAAATGAGCAAATCTCAAGTTGAAGTTGACAAAAGCTCGAGGAAATCTGCTGAAGCTGGTGCTAAAAAGTTCGCTGGCAGTACGAGCAGAAAGTTCAACTATTTTGAGCCACAAGGTCGGAGAGCGACGTTGTATGAAAATATTACGGTAGATGTCCAGCCTGATCCTGAACGATACCTAATTCAAGGATGGATTATTTCTTTTTCGGACGGGACACCTGCGTACAGTGACAAAAGGACAAAAATTAAGAGCTCAAATTGGCATGAATTCCGTGATCCAAATGGTGAATGGGAGCGGACTCACTACATCCGTGTTGCCTCAATTGAGAAGCAAATTAATTTAACGATTCAAAACGCGAGAGCAGAAGAATCCTTTAACAATATGGATGTTGGCTGGGTTAAAATTTTACAAAATCATTTAAGCGCTTCAAAACACGCTGAATACGGTTTAGGGATGGTGTTTCAATGTGCGCAGCGTGATGGCATGAGTCAAATGATTAATAATGCAATCCTTGTGAATGCCTCTGACAAATTACGTTATGGACAGGACCTTGCCCTCTATATCATGAATATCGCAAATGAAATTGAATTTGATGAAGCCGCAGGAAAACAGCATTGGTTAAAAAACAATGAATGGCAAGGGGTACGTGAAGTGGTAGAAAATTTTACTGCTTCAACAGACTGGGCCGAACAAGTTTTTGCAGCGAATTTAATTTATGAGCCTTTAGTGAGTGAACTATTCCGTAGCGGTTTTCTCATGCAATTCGCCGCATCCCACGGTGATTTCGTCACTCCAACCATTGTTGCAACGGCGGAAGGAGACTATGAACGAAATCTCGACTATACGCTTGAAATGTTCTACACGTTTTTACAAGATCCCGAACATGGAAAATATAATAAACAGGTTGCCCAGCAATGGCTAGCCAAGTACGTTCCCATGTGTGTCAAGGCCGCTAAACAGTTGCAACCCATCTGGTCACAGCCTCGTGTGAAGGTAACGACCTTCCCTAACGCATATAGCAGAGCAGAGCAGCGTTTCCAAACGATTTTAAATGCGCTAAACCTAGAATTACCAAAGGGGGTTACATTATGATAAGCAACAAAAAACTTGAGAAAGGGTTTAATAACAAATGCGGCGTTACGCTTAGTGACAGCGTTGAGGGACGAGTGATTGCAGAAATTATGGCAGAAAAAGATGGCATTAAAGTGACACATTATCCAGCCATGATTCGTATTGATGGAACAGAGAAATTAGAGTTTTGTATGACAGAAATTAGTGAAGCGTTGGGACGAGAGTTTGACCCTTATTTGTTTCAGGTTGAAATGTCTACACACTATGGACGCATGGTCATGCTTGACGATAAAATCATTTTATTTGCAAATCCCGAAGACGCAAAAGAGTATATCGGGTTTTAACGCAAAAAGAGCAGCGGGTCTTTTACCAGCCCTCTGCTTACTTTTTTGTCACAATACAAAGCCTTTCCTTACCTAGAGCAGCTTTAAAAGATTGAATAAATTGGTGCGCTTCAGTGGTTTCCACTTTCATAGCTACATAGGTATAAGACATTTATGGTTCACTTTATCTGTATTACAGCTCTTATTGTACACCAACTGTACCCTCTTTATTAAGAAATCCCTCCATAGGCTATTACAAAAGATTAAAAAATTTAAGCTTTACCTGATTGTAACGCCGAGACAGAAAAAGTGATTATAAACGTAAACCAAGAGTTATCTTTTTAAAAAAACCGATAAGCTGTCACTCATCGGTTTTCTGTACACTCGTATCAATGATTTTCCATACTTCTACGACGTTTCCATCAGCTGTACTATCAATAACGAAAGATCCGTTGCTATAGCGGTCGCTGTTTCGATAGGTTGCGGGTATAATTGCCTCGACCTTTCCTTTTTCCGTGCGTACGTGGTACGTTTCATCGCCCGATAGGACATGCTTGCATGCAATCACACGATGAGGATTGGATTTTAATTCTCGAAGCATCACAAGGCCACGCTTTGCCCTCGAGGATTTATCAAATTCCTTTATCGACATTTTCTTTACAGCCCCGCGCTGCGTAACTAAAAGAAATTCAACCGTTTCATCTAAAGAGAAGGTTGTGGCGTCAACGACCTTGTCACCCTCTTTTAAATTCATCCCTTTTACCCCTGCAGCTCGCTGGCCAACAAGGCTTATCTCTTCTTCGTTGAACCATAAGCCATATCCTAGTTCAGTAGCAATAAACAGCTCTTGCTTACCATCTGTTAGCCGAACCGTTACGACCTCATCCTCATCCTTTAGCTTCACAGCCATCAATGGTTTAGAGTAGCGCTGTGCCTGATACAAGGAAAGCTGTGAGCGCTTGGTCATTCCGTTTTTAGTGATAAAGAGAAGGGAATGCTCTTCACTAAATTCTTTTACCGGAAGTGCCTCAATGATTTCGTCTTCTTTATCGAGAGAAACAAGATTGGCTACATGCTGTCCGTTATCCTTCCAACGAAAATCAGGTAGCTGATGGACTGGTAAATACAAATAGTTCCCTAATTTTGTGAACAATAGCAAGGTGTCCGTTGTATTCATTTCAAAGTGACCAAGGAGGTAATCTCCTTCTTTCATCCCAGGTGGCTCACCATTTGAAGCGGTGTAGGATCGGATGCTCGTTCGCTTCACATAGCCTTCCTTCGTTACGGTCACCATGACATCCTCAGACGGCACAAGGACTTCCATATTAATTTTAATTTCTTCAATTTCTTTTTTGATCACCGTGCGGCGGTCATCTGCAAATTCTTTTTTAATTGCCAATAAGTCCTTTTTGATGACATGAATAAGCTTTTTCTCGCTAGCTAGAATGGATTCTAATTCGTGAATTTTTCTTTCAAGCTCTGCCGCTTCTTCTTCAAGCGTTGTAATGTCTGTATTTGTTAAGCGGTAAAGCTGTAAGGTAACGATGGCTTCCGCTTGTGCTTCTGTAAATTGAAAGGATTGAATGAGATTATCTTTTGCATCCTTTTTATCTCTCGATGCACGGATCGTCGTAATCACTTCGTCAAGGATTGAGATGGCCTTCATTAACCCATGAACGATATGCTGACGGTCTTTTGCTTTGCGAAGCTCGTACTCAGAGCGGCGAGTGGTCACTTCTTTTTGATGGTCAATGTATGCTTGAATAAGCGCTTGCAACCCCATTAGCTTTGGAGCTTTGTTATGAATGGCCACCATATTGAAATTATATGTAATTTGCAAATCTGTATTTTTAAATAAATAGTTTAAAATCGACTGAGCATCTGCTTCCTTTTTCAACTCCACAACAATGCGAAGACCTGTTCGATCTGTTTCATCTCGAACCTCCGCGATCCCGTCAACTTTTTTGTCAAAGCGAAGCTCATCCATTTTTTTGACGAGGTTTGCTTTAATGACTTCATATGGTATCTCTGTAATCACAATTTGCTCGCGACCGCCACGAAGTTCCTCAATCTCCGTTTTTGCACGAACAACAATTTTGCCTTTCCCTGTTTGATACGCCTGACGGATTCCATCAATACCTTGCACAATTCCCCCAGTAGGGAAATCTGGGCCTTTGATCACTGTCATTAAATCATCAAGTGTTGTCGACGATTTCTCCATTTGCATAATGACGCCATCAATGATTTCACTTAAATGATGGGGTGGAATGTCTGTGGCATACCCTGCAGAAATTCCTGTAGAGCCATTGACAAGAAGGTTTGGAAACATGGCTGGAAGGACGATAGGCTCTTGATCTGAATCATCGAAGTTCGGAATAAACTCGACCGTATTCTTTTCAATATCACGTAAGAGCTGGGATGAAATTTTCGACAATCTGGCCTCGGTGTAACGCATAGCTGCAGGTGGATCGCCATCAATGGAACCATTGTTTCCGTGCATATCGACAAGAAGATTACGAACCTTCCATTCTTGACTCATTCGAATCATTGCATCATAGACAGATGAGTCACCATGTGGATGATAGTTTCCGATCACGTTTCCTACTGTCTTCGCTGATTTACGAAACGGCTTTTCTGCCGTGTTGCCGTCCTTGTACATCGCATACAAAATTCGGCGTTGAACAGGCTTTAACCCATCTCTTACATCAGGAAGTGCCCGTTCTTGAATAATATATTTACTGTAGCGACCAAATCTGTCACCAATTACCTCTTCTAAAGGAAGGTCTAAGTATCGCTCTGACTGTGTCAAACTTACTCCTCCTCAATGACTGCTAAGTTTTCGTTTTCTAAGATGTTTGACTCCTCTTCAAGTCCAAACGCCACATGGGATTCAATCCATTTTCTGCGAGGCTCTACCTTATCTCCCATTAAAGTTGAGACACGTTTTTCCGCTCTTGCTGCATCGTCAATGCGTACGCGAATTAACGTACGTGTTTCAGGGTTCATGGTCGTTTCCCAAAGCTGGGTTGCATTCATCTCCCCAAGACCTTTGTAACGCTGGAGGGTATATCCACGACCGACCTTAGCTGTTGCATGATGCAATTCACGCTCATCCCACGCATATTCGATCACTTCCTTTTTACCTGAACCTTTGCTTACCTTGTATAGTGGCGGCAGGGCAATATATACCTTTCCTGCTTCTACTAGTGGGCGCATATACCGGTAAAAGAATGTAAGGAGCAGCACTTGAATATGTGCACCATCTGTATCTGCGTCTGTCATGATCACGATTTTATCGTAATTCACATCTTCAAGCGTAAAGTCTGCCCCTACGCCTGCACCGATCGTATGAATGATCGTACGGATTTCCTCGTTTTTCATAATGTCTTCAAGCTTCGCTTTTTCCGTATTAATGACCTTTCCTCTTAGGGGAAGGACAGCTTGAAACTTTCGGTCGCGGCCTTGCTTTGCCGAACCCCCAGCAGAATCTCCCTCCACAAGGTACAGCTCATTGCGCTCAGGGTTTTTCGATTGTGCTGGTGTTAATTTACCTGAAAGCAACACATCTCTGCGTCTGCTTTTTTTACCGTTTCGCGCATCCTCTCTTGCTTTTCTTGCTGCTTCACGCGCCTGTGCTGCTTTAATTGCTTTTTTAATGAGCATAGCACTCATCTCTGGATTTTCCTCAAAAAAATAGCTTAGCTTTTCAGAAACAAGGCCATCAACCGCTGAACGTGCTTCTGGCGTTCCGAGCTTCCCTTTTGTTTGTCCTTCAAATTGGAGATTGGCTTCGGGAACACGAACGGAAACAATCGCTGTAAAACCTTCGCGAATGTCTGATCCGTCCAAATTTTTCTCTTTTTCTTTTAAAAGCTTTACCTTACGCGCATATTCGTTCACAGCACGTGTCATGGCCGTTTTGGCCCCAAGCTCATGGGTCCCGCCATCCTTTGTTCGAACATTATTAACAAAAGACAAGACGTTTTCCGTATAACCATCGTTAAACTGAAAAGCAAACTCAACTTCAATATTGTGGCTTTCTCCACTAAAGAAAACGACGGGATGAAGGGTTTCTTTGTCTTCGTTAAGATATTCAACAAAAGCTTCGATACCATTTTCATAGTAAAAGACTTCTTGGAGATTGTCCTCTCGTAAATCAACAAGCTCAATTTTCAAACCTTTTAATAAAAATGCCGCTTCTCGTAAGCGTTCAGAAAGTGTCTCGAAATTAAAGGTTGTTACACTAAATATCGTCGTATCTGGCTTAAAGTGAATCGTTGTTCCTGTTTTCCGTGTTTTTCCTAGCTTTTCTAACGTCGTTACTGGCTTTCCACCATGTTCAAATCGTTGCTTGAAGATGAAGCCGTCCCGCTTAATCTCCACAACAAGCCACTCTGATAGTGCGTTAACGACAGAAGCACCAACCCCATGGAGACCCCCACTTGTGGCATAGCCACCTTGCCCAAATTTCCCCCCAGCATGAAGAACAGTTAAGATAACCTCCGGTGTGGGCTTGCCCATTTTATGCATTCCCGTCGGCATCCCACGTCCTTCATCCGAAACGGAAATACTATTATCCTTATGAATGGTGACATTTATATAAGAGCCGTAGCCTGCAAGTGCTTCATCTACGGCATTATCTACAATTTCATAAACAAGGTGATGAAGTCCGCGATAATCGGTACTACCAATATACATCCCTGGACGCTTTCGAACAGCCTCCAGTCCTTCTAGTACTTGAATTGCATCATCGTTATAATCCAGTTGCTGTTTCTTTACCAAAATCGGTACTCCTTTCAACCAAACTTGCTTCAACTATCATAGCATATACGAACATTTGTTTCATTCAATTCTTTATCTCTACGCATATTCATTGTAGCGTTAATCTCAGTATTCGCAACCTTTTTCATGAAACCCTCTTCTATCTGAGTAAAAAGTCGGATATGAATCTCGTTAAAGTTTTTTAAATTAAAAGGCACGTTTTTAGTAGTAAACTCATTTGAAAAACGCCCCAAGCTAAAGCCCGGGACGTTGTGTTTATTTGAATTTTGCATGCTCCACTTTAATGCAGCGGTTCATCACAGTTGTGACACCATGCTCTTGCAAATAATCGTAGGCTTCTTCATTTTCCACCCCTAGCTGTGCCCAAAATATTTTCGCTCCGATATCAACTGTATCTTTTGCAATTTCAGGTAAAAATTCACTTCGGCGAAAAACATTCACAATATCAACTGGACCTTCAATGTCTTGAAGAGTTGCGACTGCTTTCTCCCCAAGCACCTCGTCTACCGACGGGTTAACAGGAATGATCTCATAGCCGGCATTTTTCATTGCCTCAGAAATCATATAGGATGTTCGCTCTGGATTTGCGGACAGTCCGACGACCGCAATTCGCTTACTCGTATGTAAGATTTCCTTAATTTTATCATCGGATGGATTTTTAATTGCCATTCGTCATTCCTCCTTATCAATGTATCGTTTCACATGCTATGCAAACTTATTCACCATGCACCTGTGAATTTCCTGCTATTGTTAAAAAGAATATAGATCAATTGTTCTTTAATTAAAAACAATCGTTCCTACTGTCATATATAGGGACTATTTACTCAACCGAAGTAATCCATTCAACTTCATCCCTGTCGACGAGAAAAGCAGCCGTGTTAAGATGGTTTGTATCTCCATTAAATTTATACCTGTTAATATGATTATCATCATCATAGAATCGACATTTTTTCTTACGTCAGTTTCTTTGAAAAAGTTGTAGATTTCATCTGATTGATGATGAACGTTTCCTTAGTCCAATTACTACCACAATACTTATCGTTATAACCGTTTAATTTATGGAAATAACCTCATAAAAACTGTTGGAAGAATCATTAAAACACCTAGAATAAATATCTCAACATCATTTATTCCTCTCTCTTCAATTGTTTAAAAAAGCTGCCTTAAAGGCCCCTTGGGTTAAAGAAAATGGGGTATGCCTTATAAGACAGCTACATTGATGAAAAAATTAATGATTATTCTCAGCTTCCTTGATCGCTTCTTCGATTGCCTGCTTTGATTGAAGGCCCGTTAATACTTGACCACCAATGTCAAAAGTTGGAACGGCACGTACCTGAGCAGTTGTGTACGCTTCCCTGACTAAAGCCGCTCTTCTATCACTATTTTTACGTGTTTCAAGCACCTCAATAAAGGCCTTTTGATTAAGTCCAATCGATTCGGCTACAGCTGCTAATACTTCAATGGAACCAATATCCTGTCCATCGTGGTATAAGGCCCGAAATACTGCATCTGCATATTCATTCCCTTTGCCATAATCCTTTGCAAAAAGTAGACCTTCATGTGCGTAAAAGGTATAAGGATAAGGGTCGATAGAAGGCATATTCATCGTTACCCCAAGGCTCTTAGCAAGAGGAGCGATGTTGTTATGCCAAGCATGTTGGATGTACTCATCTTTTGGACTTAAGGTTTCTTGTGGATAAGGCCTAAGCTCAAAAGGCATCCAGTCAACTTCAACGTCCTTTCCTTTTATAGCTTCCTGAAGCGGAGCCTCCGCTAAAAAACAAAAGGGTCAAACAAAATCAGAATAAATACGAATCTTTACGGACATGTCTGTCACCTCATTCTTATGATTACCTTCATCATATCAAATGAACCAAAAAAGCTGAAAAAATTTGCTTATGAGCCCACTTTACATAAAGACAAGCTTCCCGTTTGTTCTCGTTTGGATGGTGAGCGGATATAGTTCAGATTTTCGTTCTGACATAAACCAGAGACGATTGTCTGATACGGCAATAAATAGACCGTTTTCGTTTCCGAGGGCACGAAAATGCTCGCTTCCTTGATCCCAAACCGGAACACCCATTCGTTCAAATTGCTTCGTTTGAGCATCAAGGTCACAGGTAACAATGCCCACTTCACTAATGCATTGAAGGGCCTGTGAATCAAACGGCACATCTATTCTTTGGTTTAAATTATGCCTTGCGATTAGCTCGACAATGTTTCCAGCCGGATCTTCAAAATAGAGAGCATGCGCATTCCAGCTTTTAAATGAAACAATCGGGTTATTTTTATACTCTTTTAATGTAACACGCTGTTCTAGCCACGTCTTTGCCTCGTTCACTTTGTTTGAAGGTATATTCATGGCAAAATGATAGAATGGATCACCTTCTCCTTCATAGGCTTCAAAGGTGAGAAGTGTGTGACCAACAAGCACTGAGAAATCCTCTGCAGTCTCATGAGTTAGAGGAAGTTCGAGTGTTTTTGTGTAGAATGCTTTTAAACGCTCAAGCTTTGTCGTTGAAAACGTAACCCCTTCAAATTCCATTCGAACACCCTCCTTAAAATAGACATAATTCCATTGTATGACAAAAGAGCGATCATTACCTCAACCTTCTAAGGCCTAAGGTATATCTATAAAAAATGACCAGTAAATTTCTGAGTACAGACTCAAACATTAACTGGTCCTCGATCTAAACAGGAGGGGATTCAAAAAAGCTGTTAACCTCGTACTAAAAATAAATGACTCTCCTAAATATTAAGCGCTTACATTTTTTGTGTCAATCACGAGACTCGTTACCTACGGTTTAAAGCTTTGTAGTTATGTAAGGTTCATAAACTAAAATTTAAATGCGGCCCCTTTCAGCCACTGTCCACCATCTAGTGTCAGGCACTCCCCATTCATGTATTGAGCTTCTGAGGAAAATAAAAACGCTGCAACCCCTGCAACTTCTTCTAATGTTCCAAAGCGTCGAGATGGAATGCTGTCAAGAAGCGCTTGATGTGCTTCTTCACTTGGAATCAGCTTCTCAGCTCCTCCTGTACCTTCAATAATCCCTGGAGAAATAGCGTTTAAACGGATTCCGTATTTCGTTCCCCATTCCACCGCAAGGCTGCGCGTCATCGCCAAAACGCCTGCCTTGGCACTAGCCGAATGAACGACACCTGGTCCGGCTGTCCACGCATAGGAAGCGACCATGTTCACGACACTTCCTTGTTGATCATTTGCAATCCATTCCTTCCCCACTGCTTGTGTGCAGTACCAAGTTCCATGAAGAACGATATCCACAACCGCTTTCCAACCATTATGAGACAAATCCTCTGCAGCGCACAAAAAATTTCCAGCAGCGTTATTCACCAAGCCATCGATCCGGCCAAATGCCTTTTTCGTTTCGGCTATCATACGATCGACATGTTCTGGATCACGTACGTCCATTTGTACCGTTAGGACTTGTCCTGCTCCCCCTTCTATTTCTTTTTTCGCTGCTTCTAAGCGTTCATGATTCCGTCCGCTAATCGTTACATTTGCTCCTAGTTCAACAAAGCGCTTCGCCATTGCTTTCCCCATCCCGTTACTGCCACCTGTTACAATAATGGATTGTCCTTTCATGACTCAAGCCCCTTTTACTAAAGTTTTGAATGGTGACTCATTCACTTTTCATCACAAAAATACGTTTGTTTTATACTAGTTCGACTTCATTCACGAAAACTCCTCCTAGCAATTTTACAAATCCGCTCCTTTGTATGCGGGTAAATCTATGACCAGAGAGGTTAGGTCAATCTGATATTCGTTCACTTTATCATAGTAGAGCCTACTTCTAGGAAAATTCCTGTATCGTTCTCTAACAATGCATCAAAATTTGTTTTTCCTTCAACTCTTTTCTTAGACATACACTGTTCTTTTAGATACTTGACTGGATCAGAAAATACTTGTCCTCTTAATCTATCTTGCATATGTTTCAAGGTAATATGGCTCGCTCTAATGTTAGTTTTATATGATGACTTTCCATAACTCATCAGAGAAACATTTCGTTTAAATTTGATTCCCCCCATCATTTTCACCTTTTTGTCGTGCTGCAAATGTAAAGAGTATGATAATGTGTTCATCTTTATCACTTTGAAGAAAACGCTTCTTAAATGTTAAATCACTTTCTCCATAACGATAAAATTGGATTAGTTACTCGCCTATCAATTGGATGGGTACAAAGAGGTTTCTTTCAATTATCATTAAATTACAAATTTTCACTATAAAGAGGAGGATATGTTATGAAAAATCAAAATCAGCATTTACGAGTAGCAGTTGTCCAGGCTGCATCGGTCATTATGGATCGAGAAGCAAGTGTAGAAAAGGCCGTTTCTCTAACTATAGAAGCAGGGGAGAAAGGAGTAGATTTAGTTGTATTTCCTGAAGCATTTATCCCAGCATATCCTAGAGGACTAAACTTTGGTGCAACAGTTGGATCTCGTTCTCCTGAGGGTAGAAAAGATTGGCTTCGTTATTGGGAAAATTCCATTCTTGTGCCAGGTGAATCAACCAAGAGGCTAGGAGAAGCAGCACGTAAAGCAGGTGTTTACCTTGTTATTGGCGTAATTGAAAGAGATAGTGAATATAGTGGTGGTACTCTATATTGCTCTGTATTATTTTTTGGACCTGACGGGACACTGCTTGGAAAGCACCGAAAATTAAAACCTACTGGTTCGGAACGGTTGATTTGGGGTGAAGGAGACGGCAGTACCCTTCCTGTTTTTGAAACTCCTTACGGTAAAATAGGTGCATTGATATGCTGGGAAAATTACATGCCTTTAGCTAGAGCTGCCATGTATGCTAAAGGTGTTCAAATTTATATCGCTCCTACAGCAGATGCTAGAGAATTGTGGCAGTCTACTATTCGACATATTGCAGCAGAAGGCAGATGCTTCGTATTGTCTTGCAATCAATATGTAAAAAAGGAGATGTACCCTACCGATTTGGCTTGTTATGAGGAGCTAGCATCTTCACCTAGTGAAATGTGTTTAGGAGGAAGCGCGATTGTTGGGCCGCTAGGAGAATACATTAAGGAACCTGTTTGGGGGAAAGAGGAAATGCTTATTGCTGACCTTAATATACAAGATATTGCTTACAGCCAATTTGATTTTGACGTGGTGGGTCATTACTCAAGACCTGACGTCTTTCAGCTCTTAGTAAATGAGGATAAAAAGGAGAGCGTCAAATGGGGCAAGTAGCAACCATTTAAACACAGCCTATTCCCGAATTGATGAAGAATCAATTTTAGAATACATCTTACCCAGTTTTTAAATGATGCTATACCCTTCTTGTACTCTTATCATATTTAAACAAGTAAAAAAAAGAGACAGGGCTGTGTCCCTGCCTCCTCCAATTTAATCTTAATCATGAAAATTCGTTCCATCTGTAGTTGCCTTAACTATTCCCATACGGATGACAAAATCACCGAAATGCTCACCCTCATTACGCTCCTTTGCATAATGAGATAGAAGCACGCGCAGCTCACTTAATATTTCTTCTTCACCAATGTTTTCTCGATAAATTTTACTCAGTCTGCTACCATCAAAGGCTGCTCCAAGATACATGTTATACTTGCCAGGGGATTTTCCGATAAACCCAATTTCACCTAGTGCATGGCGGGCACAACCGTTTGGGCAGCCTGTCATCCGAATGGTAATTTCATCATTATGAAGGCCATTTTCTTCTACAATCTCCTCAACTTTGTCAAGAAGAACAGGCAAATAACGTTCTGCCTCTGCCATCGCTAAACCACACGTTGGAAGTGCCACGCAAGATAATGAATTTCGGCGTAACGCGCTGTAATGCTTTCCATCCGTTAACCCGTATTGTTCAATTAATTCGCTTATCTCCTTCTTTTTATCGCTTGATACGTTCGCAATCACTAGGTTTTGATTAGCAGTAAGACGAAAATCACCAGTATGGATTTTGGCAATTTCACGCAAACCGGTCATTAGCTTATAATCACCAAAATCGGCAATACGACCACCTTCAACAAACAACGTTAAATGCCATGTTCCTTGAATGCCTTCCACCCATCCGTAGCGATCGCCGTTATGATCGAAATGAAATGGTTTAGCTTCATCAAGGCTCCAACCTAGACGATTTTCTAATTCGTTTTTTACAGTTTCCAAGCCGAGACGGTCAACAGTGTACTTAAACCGAGCATTGCTACGTTCTGAGCGGTTTCCATAGTCCCGTTGTATTGTAATAATTTTTTCAGCTACATCATAGATTTGATCAGGTGTACAGAAGCCGATAACCTTGGCAAGCTGCGGATATGTCTTTTTATCACCATGCGTCATCCCCATACCACCACCGATTGCCACATTAAAGCCGATAAGTTTATTGTTTTCAACGATAGCAATAAGCCCAATATCCTGGGAAAAAACATCAATATCATTCGATGGCGGAACAGCAATACCAATTTTAAACTTTCTCGGTAAATAAAGAGGCCCATACATTGGTTCAACTTCTTCCATTTCAGGAGAACCCGCTACTTTTTCATCATTCAGCCAAATCTCATGATAAGCTCTTGTACGCGGCAATAATCGGTCGCTTAATAAGTTAGCCCACTGATACACTTCGCCATGAATTTCTGATTGATATGGGTTCGGATTACACATTACATTGCGGTTGACATCGCCGCACGCTGCGATCGTATCCATAAGTGCAGCATTGATTTCCTGCATCGTTTTTTTCATATTCCACTTGACAATCCCATGCATTTGGAACGCTTGCCGTGTAGATAGCTTTAAAGTCCCGTTTCCATACTTTTGAGCAAGATCATCCAAAACAAGCCATTGATCAGGAGTTGCGACTCCACCTGGTCTACGGACACGCACCATAAACTGGTATGCAGGTTCCAGTTTTTGTTTTTGGCGTTCCTTACGAACATCACGATCATCTTGTAAATAGCTGCCGTGAAATTTCATGAGCCGATTGTCATCATCAGGAATTCCAGCGCTAATTGGCTCGAGCATGGATTCAACCAACGAACCGCGTAAATAGTTACTTTCTTTCTTTATACGCTCGACATCGCTTGGAGGTCCTTCTGGCGCTTTTAAACTCGGATTTACCATATAAAAAACTCCTTTCAATTCAAATTAGTAAATATCACGTTGATAACGTTTTTGTTGTATCATGTTGGCAAGATACGCTTCCGCTTCCTCGTGGGTCATATTTCCTTCTGTTTCAATGATGTTAATTAGTGCATGATGGACATCTTTCGCCATATTTGTTTTGTCACCACAAACGTAGACAGACGCCCCTTCTTGAATCCATGCGAACAATTCCTTTCTTTGCTCAAGCATCCGATGCTGTACATATATTTTTTTATCGGTGTCGCGTGAAAATGCAACATCCATTTTTGTTAGCACGCCGTCTTTCAACCATTTTTGCCACTCTGTTTGATAAAGAAAATCTGAGGTGAAATGCTGGTCGCCAAAAAACATCCACGATTTGCCTTGCGCTCCTGTTTCCTCACGCTCCTGCATGAAAGAACGAAAAGGAGCAATTCCTGTCCCTGGACCAACCATGATGATTGAAGCATTCGGATCTTCCGGTAGCTTAAATTGCTTGTTACTTTGGATGTATATAGGTAACGTATCCCCAGGCTGGATACGCTCTGCACAATAGGTAGAGCAGACCCCTTTTCTCTCACGGCCATGTGCTTCATACCGTACGGCACCGATAGTCAAATGAACTTCATCTGGGTTTGCTAATAAACTACTAGCAATAGAATATAGGCGTGCTCGCTGTTTACGGAGAATCGATACGAACTCCTGTGCCTTTACATCAGAGATACCAAAGTCTCGAACTAAATCAAGCAAGTCACGACCGTCTATATAGGCTTTTAATCTTTTTTTATTTTCAGGTAACAAAAGTTTGCTCAGCTCTTTATTTGCTGAGAATTTCACGGCCTGCTCAAGCGTTGATTTTGTTAAGTTGATTTCAAAATAGGAGATGAGCGCTTCTTTAAGCGAGTATGTATCCCCTTGTTTATTGACCGTAACAGAATCATCTGGATTTAAATTTAATTCTTGAAGAAGCATATCTATAAGAGCGGGATCATTTGACGGGTAAATACCAACAACGTCACCTGGCTCATATGTAAACCCAGAGCCTTCTATCGAAAGTTCAATATGACGCGTTTCTTTGTTCGAGCCGCGCCCATTTAAATTAATATTTTCAAGGACCTCTGCTCTAAATGGATTCGTTCTTGAATACGGTGATTCCACTGTCTTAGGTGTAGCAGCTTGGATCGTTTCTGTGTTTCCACCTTGCACTTCTCCTAAACCATTCATCACTCCTTCAAGCCACCTAGCCGCTGGCTCTTCGAAATCAATATCGCAGTCAACACGTGGAAAAATTCGTTGACCTCCTTGCTTTTCCAGCTGTTGGTCGAAATCTTTCCCGGTCTTACAGAAAAACTCATATGAGCTATCGCCTAATGACAAAACGGAAAAGCAGAGATTGTCAAGCTTCGGTGCCCGCTTGCTATGAAGAAATTCGTAAAACGAAAGTGCATTATCTGGAGGTTCTCCTTCTCCATGTGTACTCACGACAATCAATAGGTTTTGTACTTTTTTTAAGTTATTATTTTTGAAGTCATTCATGGGAGTTACAGTTACTTGAAACCCAATCCCTTCAAGCTTCTTGCCTGCATCCTCAGCAAGTTTCTGAGAATTCCCTGTTTGTGATCCGTATAGGATTGTTACTTCCTTCGACTTTGTATTGTTGTTGCTTTGTGCCGGGAGTTCGGTTGTCTGTGTTTCCGACTCAGTTAGCATGGGAACGGAAAGCTGAGCGGTTAAGTAACCACTCAGCCAAACTTTTTGTAGCTCGGTGAGAGTTGGCAAAAGACGGTTAAGAGACTCTACCTGCTCCTCATTAAATGGACTGTTTTTAACATGAAAATCCAAAATATCACCCCTTATAAAAAATAAATTTATTCACTTTCCCTAATGAATGTCTCCTTCAACTTAGTCAATAAAAAAAGGTGGTCTTACCAGCTCAAACCTTTTGGACTATCAAGAAAACATAGCATTTTCTAAATACTAAATCTATAATCCAAGCAAGTTCCAAGTAAATTGAAAAAGAGAGATTCCCCAATATCAAGAATGCTAGCTTTTAAGAGATATTCGTCCATCCTCTTCACAGGCACTGCAGAGTCCAACTTATTTTTATTGTCGTATTGCATTTTATCAGTAAGAAGTTTATTCCTAACTACTAATACATAATACCAAGTGAATCAGGAGAATTAATAAGTAATTACTTATTCTATTATAATAAGAAAAGTAAAACAAATGAAACCTGCCAATATCGAGTTAATTTACCCATCCACTTTAAGAATTTAAGCTTTGCATGACAATGTAAGCAAGGTTTAACAAAAAAACGATTCATGCGAAGTTCATGAATCATTTAGAGAATGTCTGTAATCATATTATCAGTAATAAAATTGAAATCATTGTCCTCAAAGTTGTTGAATACTATAGAAAGCATCTGCAAATCGTGTGATACCCTCCCGAATTAAATGGGTTTCACCACGACCGAAAGTAAATCGAACGTATCCCTTTTTTGAACCAAAAATACTGCCCGGTACGAAAGCTACTCCTCTTTTCATTGATTCCTCAAGTAAATGGTATTCATTAACGTTTTCGTTTAACTTGCACCACAAATGGATTCCACCCTTTGGCACGATAAACTCCGTTTGTTCACTTAATCGTGCGTTGAGACTAGCAGTCATCACATCTTTTTGGCGCTTCAATTCTTTGCGAAGCGCCAAAATATGTGTGATGAAGTGCTTTGACCCTACAAATTCATTCGCTATCCATTGTGGGAAAACACTATGGCCAAAGTCAACTTGTTGTTTCGCATCAGCTAAGCGTTGAATCACTTGAGGAGGACCAATTACCCAACCAATTCTCAACCCAGATGCAACGATTTTCGATAGCGAACTAATATATAAGATGTTTCCATTATGGTCCATGGATTTTAAGGTTGGATTCACCTTTCCATCAAAGGTAGTTAAACTGTAGGGATCATCTTCAATGATTGGAATGCCAAACTCGGCTGATAATTCTAGAACTCGCTTTCGACGAGCCAAAGAAAGCACGGAACCAGTAGGGTTATGATGGTCAGGATTTAAAAAGACCATTCGTATCCGGTGCTTTCTATGTAAAGATATCAGATCATCTGGATCTATCCCGTGCTTATCCATAGGTAAATGGAAAATCCTTAGTCCTGCCGACTGGAAAATTGGCAGGGAAAAGCAATATGATGGATCCTCAATTGCCACCGCGTCCCTCGGCTTTAAAAGGCACTGAACAATAAGATTAAGAGCCTGCTGGGCACCCGAGGTGATTAGAATAGAAGAGGCATTCGTATCTATATCCTTGTATTCTTTTACGTGAGCAGAAATCGTGTCCCGTAACACCATATTACCTTGCGGATGATCGTAGCCGAGATGACCCGTAAAAGGCTGCTCAGAAAGGATCTTTTGAAATTGTTCAGTTGGAAATAGTGGTGATGCCAATTCACCACTGGCTAAATTAATTAGTTCCTTTTTTTCAGTTTCCTTACGAATTCGTTGAACTAATGGGAGATTGGGCAAAAAAGAACCATCCTCCACATACCTCCCCCAATTAGGGATACGCTTATGAGATATACCCCATATATCTGCACTAACTCGTGTTCCACTTCCTTTTTTCCGCTCCACTACTCCAATTGATTGTAGCTCCTCATAGGCAGCTACGACTGTGCTGCGATTTACCTGTAGCTCCATTGCAAGAGCTCGTTCTGAAGGTAGCATGCTGTCGGGTGGAAAGATTCCCGAAGAAATTCCCTGTTCAAAATAATCTGCAATCTGCTTGTATATGGGCTTTTTATCTGCACGATTCGGTCTCCAGTCCATTTCTTCTCTACACCTACCAGTATATCTCTTTATACATTATTATAATTGAATTAGACGATTATAGTAAAACCCCTTCATTGCTTTTAACAGAATTTGAACAGCAGGAGAATCATTGCTTCCTTGAATGGTGATAACAAGCAGCTAGGTTTGAGACGATTTTACGCACAGTTTCCAGCTCTAAAATTAGCAAATTAACAACGGAGGGAATCGTTTTTATCAACAGAAGAGAACGGCAAGTGATTTATGAGTAACAACCGTGTTGTTTGAAAAGGAACATCAACGACCTGAAAATCGTGAAAAACAAGCGATTCTCAAGAAAAATGTAAAAGCAATTAGATAAAAAAAGACACCCGAGAAGCTTTTTTTAAATAACTAACTTATCTATCTCATCTATTTCAATTAATTGCGATTCCAACCATTTTGCATGATACGCTTTTTACGTTACCTTTGCTTTTAATCACAGCAAAATCAAACCTAGTATTACAACTAAGATCATTATCGGGCCCAATAAAAAATAGATTGCAGAAAGATTGGACATGCTTTTATTACTGCTATAGCTCGTGTCCTCAACCTTCGTAAGCATTAAAGTGATGACAAGTGCTATGACACAAATAATTAAGGCTATAAAAATTAAAATCTTCATCTCGCCCTCCTAATTTTAGCTTTAGGGTTTACAATTTAGCTTACAATGTTCAAACACAAAAAAAACCATCCAATTTTAAAGGATTTCCCCCAGCCACTTTGGCATGAGAAGTATCCTAATATGGCGTGGCACTCTCTAAAGTCTAAATAATAGGAACCCTTCCTGTTACTAAAAAATCGATCCTTTATAAACATAAAACGGCATGCTGGTCATTTGAACCAGTCAATGCCGTCTACTCTTCAAACTTCACCTGCTTACACCTCTACTGATTGCGAAAAAGGTGATTTTAAAAGCTTTAGGTGTACGACGATGCAACCAATGCTGCCAGCGTAGCAAATACCTGCTGATAAATAAAAAGCAATGGTATAGCTGCTGTAAAAGTCAATGAGAGCTCCTGAGATGACAGGTGAAATCCATTGACCGATTCCAAACATGAGGGTAATAAAGCCGATACTAGCGGATGTTTTTTCAACTTTTGTCATATCACTTACCGCGGCCACAATGACTGTAGGAACGGCCCAAAGTGTTAATGCGTAAAGCAACGTTTCAATAAAGATAATCGATGGATGTGTCGTAAAAACAAAGGCCAGCAATAAAGTAGCTTGACAAAAATAAACAATAAATAAGGTAAGCATTCGACCGATTCTATCGGAAAGGCTCCCCCAAATAAACCCGCTAACAATACTCACAACCCCAGCAATCGCGAAAAATTGTCCAGCCGTGGTCGATTCTATCGCTGCGTCATTTATTAAATAATCTATAAAAAATGTAGAATAAATTAAGTAAGAAAACCCCCACGTAAAATAAATGAGACCAATAGAGAAAATCCATTTGCTACGATACACATGCTCGATTAAATGACTTTCAGCTTTAAGGTTTCCATGCCCTATCTGAACCGTTTCTTCTTTTTCGCTTAGCTCCTTTTGACCAACAGGTAACACGTTTAACATACGAGGATCTTCAATAAGAAAGAAAAGGTTTAATAAAAAAATGACGATGACTGCTCCAGCAAGCGCACCCCAGCTTATTCTCCACCCCTCATTACTAATAAGCATAAGCATAGGGACTAAAAAACCGCTAGCAAACATACCCAACCCTGATCCTGAATTGGTGATCCCCAAAGCCATCCCGCGATATTTTTGCGAAAACCATCTTCTGATCAGACTAAGTGAAGGGACATTAACGCCTCCTGAACCGAGTCCGATGATAAACAAGGAGACATAGGCCATCCAAAAATTAAATGCAACAACACTGAGCGTCATCCCTAATGATAAAACAAGCAATGCAGCAAGAATGACGTTTTTTGTTGAAAAACGCTGGACAAAATAACCAACCGAAATCACACTAAGTAAATAACCTAAAAAAACGGCAGAAGCAATGATCCCGGCCTCTGTATACGTTAACACCAACCCTTCTCTCATAAATGGGAGAATCGCTCCTAAAGAGAAGCGACCTAACCCTAAACAGGCGAAGATATTTAACACCGTGATTGCTAAAATGAACCACCCTTTATGGAGAGAGACTTTCTTCATCAGAGACACCTTCTTAGCTTAGACTCTAACACTTTTGCTGTATTTCTTTTAATCTATTTGAAAACGCTTAACATCTTACCGAATCACTATGATGAGCTGATTTTAGCAACGTTTTATCCGGCAACCACCTAGTCTTATTAAATCATTAAATCATTAATTAATAGCTTAAGGGAAGGTTGATTAGAATTGTTATGAAAATTGAGATAAAAATCAAACCTGCTA
Organism: Halalkalibacterium ligniniphilum; assembly: GCF_000334155.1. Classification (GTDB taxonomy): domain Bacteria; phylum Bacillota; class Bacilli; order Bacillales; family Bacillaceae_D; genus Halalkalibacterium; species Halalkalibacterium ligniniphilum. Next base: position 35,150 of record NZ_ANNK01000092.1, read on the forward strand.
AACACAATCTTAAAAGATATAATGGGTTGATGTATCTACAGCATCAGGCCTCATTCCTTTTAATCTGAACCATAAAAAAGCTAATATCAGCGCAGATTTTTAAAATCACAAAGAAGCTGACTTGTCATTACTTTCAGAATTATTTCCATGCCTGCTCCTAATATCCTTACAATTTTTCCTTAAAATCGTTTCTCTTTCCGGTAGACCAGTCCCTCTGCCAAAGCGACCAATTTCCCCGTTTGATTCGTGACTTCAATTCGATATAATCCTAACCGTTTTGATCTTGTATCTTCTGTGGCAGTGGCGGTTAACTGATCACCAACAGCACTTGCTTGTACATAATGCATCGTCATTGTGATGCCAACAGCTGTTTGTCCGTGAGAATTACTGGCATAAGCAAAGGCAGCATCAGCAAGAGAAAATATCGCACCTCCATTTGCCGTACTGTGGAAATTTAGCATATTTTCCGTAATGTTCATTGTGACCTCTGCATAGCCCACCTCCACTTTTTGTATTTTCATTCCTAACAAATTTGCAAACGTATCATTTTTGAAATGCTCTAAGATTTTCTCCAATGTTAACGTCCCTTCCTCTCATCTTAAATCCACTTAAATATAATAATTAATACGCATAACGTTATATAAACGTAATATAACATATTATTTATTTTCAAATCAAATAAATAATCAAAAAATTCAAAACAAACTATAATATAAGCAACCTACGTGTCTTACCTTATTCCACCATAAAAAAACTTGCACTTTAGAAATCAGCACAAGTTCTTTCGGATTAGCTTAATTTTTTGTGAAGGACTTCATTAATGCTTCTGGCTTCTTTCATCATCCGATTTATCAAAACAGAAACCGATGGAAGATCATCAATTAATCCTGCAATTTGTCCACTATTCACATGGCCCTCCTCTAGCTTTCCTTTAATCGCACCAACAATATGCCTAGTTTCATCTGTATAGTGATTAAATACATCAGCTGTTGTTCCGCTTTTCTCAAGTTCAAGGAGCTTTTTTGCATAATCGTTCTTTAAAATGCGGCGTACTCGTCCAATTGATCGTCCAACAATGACTGTAGCCGTATCATCCGCCCTTAAAATCGACTGCTTATATTCATCATGAACCATTGCTTCCTTTGTAGCAATAAAACGTGTGCCCATTTGTACACCCTCAGCACCAAGAGCGAGCATCGCTAAAAAACCGCTTCCGTCAGCAATCCCACCTGCTGCTACAACAGGAATCTTCACTGCTTTGACGATTTGTGGAATCAGCGTTAGTGTTGTTGTTTCATCATTAGAATTGATGCCAGCAGCTTCATATCCTTCTGCTACTAGTACATCTGCACCTGCACTTTCTGCTTTTATCGCTTGCTTTACAGAAGCAACAACACAAATGACTTTCACACCACTTGCTTGAAAGGTAGGAATAAAAGGTTTAGGATTCCCAGCAGACAAGGAAACCACAGGGATATGATGTTTAAATACAAGTTCAAAAATCTCATTCAAATAAGGCTGCACGGCAATCGGTATGTTTAAACAAAAAGGTTTATCTGTCATTTTTTTAACCTCTAGGATGATTTTCTCTAATTCCTGAGGTTTCATCGTCCCAGCCCCAATCGTTCCAAGCGCACCTGCTGCTGAGATCGCCCCAGTTAACTGGGCATGACTAATATTTCCCATTCCACCTTGAAAAATTGGTACATCTAATGATAATTTTCGACAAAGTATATTCAAAATAACACCTCTCGTTTAAAAAATGTTATACTTATTTTATCGCACTCAGTAAAGGAGGTCTAGTATGTTTTATCCGTATAAAGGAAAGTATCCAATTGTTAAAGAAAGAGCGTTTATTGCTCCTGGTGTTCATGTTATTGGTGATGTGAAAATCGGTGAAGAATCAAGCATTTGGTTTAATACTGTGATCCGCGGTGATGAGGCACCGATTTCGATTGGTGATCGCTGCAATGTCCAAGATAACTCCACTTTGCACAATTATGAAGAGTATCCACTTATTTTAGAAGATGAAGTATCCATTGGACATAATGTCATTCTCCATGGTTGCGTGATTCGTACAGGGGCTTTAGTCGGGATGGGAGCAACCATCTTAGACGGGGCAGAAATTGGGGAGTCTGCATTTATTGGTGCAAACACATTAATCCCTCCTGGTAAAAAAATTCCACCTAGGACGATGGTCATGGGCTCACCAGGAAAAGTTATCCGTGAATTAAATGACGATGATCTTGCTATGATTCGCTTAACAATTGATAGTTATCGTGACAAAGGTCAAGAATTTTTAAAAGAGCTAGGAAAACGTTAAAGATTTTCGACAGTGGTGACTCCAGCAATGACGGGGTCATCTTTTCTGCCTTCTCAAACCTTGACTCCAACTTCCATACGAATGAAAAAAGAGTTGTCTTCATTAAAACGAAAACAACTCAGAACACAAATTAATTATTCACTATCTACCATTAGCGGATGGCTTAACATGTCGTAATCTTTGCTTACCTTTACTTTTTCGTTTCCTTCTTTAAAAATTTGCTCAAAGAATCGACTAGCTCGCTCCGCCAATGTCACATAGTAATCAGAAAAAAGTGAGGCTGCAGAATCACCCAACCATTTTTCCGGTAACAGTTCCCCTGGTAAGCCTGGGTCAACGAATAAAAATTTACGATATTCGTGAACTAAAATGGTTCGCTCCACAAAACATTGACCATCCGTCATTTCACCTTTATCGATTTTATTTTTTGCGATCACATACTTTTGACTGTATTCACGCATAAAATGCTCATATTTTTCATTAATTTCTTCAAGGTTCCAGCATTTTTCGATTAAAGAATATTGCTCGTTCGGTCCGTAGTAATCTGAAATAAAAAAATTTACGTAGTCTTTCACTTCATATTTGTCAATCATATCATTGACTTGGTTTTCTAAGGCATTCGGTGATAACCAGCAACTGTTTGAAAGAGAGCCAAACCCACTCCAGATCAGTTCTTGCCGCAGCTCATCGCGGATGTTTCGTTTGTTTTCAGGGATGTTATACATTAAAATTCTCCATTTGCCATCCCAAGTATGAGGCTTTAATTTAAAAATTCGTTCTGCCGCTTCTTCAATTCTCGCTTTCCCTCTTTCTGTTAACGTATAAAAGCTTTTGTTTCCTTGCTTTTTTGCTTGAATCCAGCCTTGCTTGTTCATTCTTGAAATGGCCGCTCTGACCGATTGCTCATTATGGCCAAACTCCTGCAATAAGCTAATTAAGCTACCGATCCATATTTCATTTCCGTAATGTCGAATGTAGTCTCCAAAAAGCGTAAAAATCATCGAGCGCGTGTTCATAGATTTTTCCATATCATATCCCAGCCTTAAATCAAAGGTACTTTCTCTTTTGTCTTATAAGGTAACAAAAGGGCTGATGCTGCTAGCCCTTTCAATCGAATTTTATCTAATTATTATAGCAATTGCTCAAAAAATTGCAAAATCCATTAAATTATTCCCCTTTAAAGCTTGGTTGTCTTTTTTCAGCAAAGGCCTCTAACGCTTCTAAGCGATCTTTTGTTGGAATGATCACTTCATATGCTTTCGCTTCAATCGCCAGCCCTGTCTGTAAATCAACACTCATTCCTTTTTGTACAGCATATTTTGCTTGTTGAATCGCTAAAGGGCCGTGCTGTGTCATTTGACCGGCCAGCAGTTCACAAGACTCTAGCAACCTATCTTTGTCGGTGACTGCGTTTAAGATACCTAGTAGCAATGCTTCATCAGCTTTGATTTTCTTTGCTGTTAAAATGAGCTCCAGTGCCTTAGCTGAACCAATTAACCGTGGTAAACGCTGCGTACCCCCGGCACCTGGAATGATCGCCCAGCTCACTTCTGTTAATCCCATCTGCGCTTCAGGTACAGCAATTCGAAAATCACAAGCCAATGCTAATTCAAAACCTCCTCCAAAGGCATAGCCATTAATGGCGGCAATCGTTGGCTGAGGTAGGCTTTCAATTGAGGTGAATACATCGCGAATCGCTTTCACATTTCGTTTGACCAGTGACTCATTTAAGCGTTTGCGCTCTTTTAAATCTGCTCCAGCACTAAATGCTTTTTCGCCTGCTCCTGTCACAATGACGACTCGTATATTTTTATTTAAATAAATGTTTTCAACGACACTACGTAATTCCACTAATGTATTATAATCGAAACAATTTAATGCCTCAGGTCGATTGATGGTGACATAAGCGATTTGATTTTTTTCTTCATAAATAATTGTGTTCATACATTCACCTCCTTTTGTTATGATTCAGAAGATACATCAACATTTTTAACGATTGTGGCAATCCCTTGTCCGACGCCAATGCACATTGTAGCAAGACCGTTTTCTACATTTCTTTTTTTCATTTCATGGATTAATGTCGTTAAAATTCGCGCACCGCTCGCACCTAGTGGATGACCGAAGGCAATCGCTCCCCCGTTTACATTAACCTTTTCTTCTTTTAAATCCAGTTGCTTTATACATTCGAGAGACTGGGAGGCAAAGGCTTCATTTAATTCAATCAAGCCAATATCTTTGATTTCCAAGTTGGCCCGTTTTAAAGCTTTTCTAGTTGCAAAGATCGGACCGATTCCCATAATGCGTGGTTCAAGCCCGGCAACAGCAGATGTAACATAATGAACTAACGGTTTGAGACCAAGCTCTTTTGCTTTCTCTGCACTCATAAGTAGCAAGGCAGATGCCCCATCATTCACACCTGATGCATTCCCTGCTGTTACCGTTCCTCCATTGAATAAGGGGTTGAGCTTTCCTAGTTTTTCAAGGCTTGTGTCAGGTCTTGGATGTTCATCTTTATCAATGATCGTTAGATTCCCTTTTTTGTCTTTTATCGTCACAGGGACAATTTCATCAGCAAAGCGCCCTTCCTCCATGGCAATTTTTGCTCGTTGTTGACTCTGATACGCAAAGCGATCTTGGTCTTCCCTGCTAATCTTAAACTGTTCAGCTACATTTTCAGCCGTTTGCGGCATGGAATCGACGCCATATTTTTCTTCAATTAAAGGGTTGATAAACCTCCAGCCAATCGTTGTATCATACAGACGCACTTCTCCCCGAGGAAATTCTGCTTCTGGCTTTGCTGTCACAAGTGGGGCGCGTGTCATGCTTTCCGTGCCACCAGCAATGAAAATATCCCCTTGACCAACGGCAATCGCGCGGGCCGCATAAGTTACAGCATCCAAGCCTGATCCGCATAAGCGATTGATCGTCGTTGCACCAACCTCAACAGGAAGCCCTGCCAACAATGCAGACATTCTCGCAACATTTCGATTATCTTCACCTGCTCCGTTTGCATTCCCAAAAATAACCTCTTCAATTTCTTTTGGATTCACTTCTGAGTTCCGATCCATCAATGCTTTAATGACAATGCTTCCCAGATCGTCTGGTCGAACGGTTTTTAAACCGCCTTTATATCGTCCAATTGGCGTTCTTACAGCATCAATGATAACTACCTCTTTCAACATTGCCTTTCTCCCTTCACGATTTAGTAGCGTCTGTGTAATCATAAACTCCTTTGCCTGTTTTTCGACCAAGACGCCCAGCCTTCACATATTTCTCTAAAAGGGGACAAGGTCTAAACTTTTCACCTAATTTTTCATGTAAATATTTTAAATTATTTAACCTAGCATCTAAGCCAACTAAGTCACCTAACTCAAAAGGGCCCATTGGATAATTCAGCCCTAGCTTTATTGCCTTATCAATTTCTTCTGGGCTGCCAACTCCTTCTTGGAGCATATAAAATGCTTCATTACCTACCATTGCGCTAATTCTGCTCGTGACAAAACCGGGAAATTCATTCACAACTACGGTCTCCTTGCCCATATTTGTTGCAACTTCTTGGACGATGTTCACGGTCTCGTCATTGGTTTCTAAGCCGCGAACGATTTCAACCAATGGCATTTTATGAACAGGGTTAAAAAAATGCATTGCAATGACTTTTTCTGGTCGATTTGTATAAGATCCCATTTCAGTTGGACTCATTGTAGAAGTGTTTGTGGCAAAAAAACAATCTGACGGTGCACAGGCATCCATCGTTTCAAATACAGACTTTTTTAAAGTTTGTTTTTCTGGCACTGCCTCAATGACAAGATTCGCACGTTCGACTGACTGAGCGATATCCGTGTGATAGGTTAATGATGCTCTTACTCCTCCAACCTCTTCAGCCTTTAGTTTCTTTCTTTCAATCGCTTTTGACAAAATCTTTTCAATTTCTTTTTTCGCACTTTCAATCGCTGATTCACTAATATCCACAAGTGTTACTTGATAGCCGCCAACAGCTGCAACATAAGCAATCCCTCGGCCCATTACTCCAGACCCAATAACAGTAACTGTTTTGATCAATGACGCTCACCTCATTTTTCTTCTCTAAATAGGGGACGGAGTTCCAGTACAAGTTTGGGAAGCAAAAATGTCCTTCCGCTCAACCCCCTTCACTTACATTTCACAGCACACCTGACGAACTTGTTTTCAACCGTAGAAAGAGCAATCGCTCATTTTTTCCCTCTATAGAGAAGACGAGCATAACCCCAAATGGGAGTTAGCTCGCTTAAAGATTTATTAGACGCCGAACGGATTAATTGGGCGACTACCATAGTAAGAAAGAACACTTTTTTGTTCTGTGTAGAGATCCAATGTTTCAATACATAATTCGCGGCCAAAGCCGGATTGCTTATAGCCACCAAATGGCGTTCCTGGAAATGCTGAGAATGGACAATTAATCATCACAATCCCTGCTTGAATTAGATCCGCCACTCTTTTTGCTCGCCCTTGATCCTTTGTCCAAATGGCAGAGCCCAGCCCATACTCTGAATCATTGGCTTGCTTGATCACTTCTTGTTCATCGTTGAATGTTTGCACCACAACAACAGGCCCAAAAATCTCCTCTTTGACAACTTTCATGTCTGGCGTCACATCTGTAATAATGGTAGGCGCGTACCAATGACCGTTTTCAAAGCCCTCAATCTCAAGCCTTTTTCCACCTTCAACAACGGTGGCACCCTCTTCAATGGCTGATTGAACATAAGAGTCAATGACTTCTAACTGACCACGGCTAATGATCGAGCCAAGATGCGTCTCTTTATCTAAAGGATCACCAAGTTTTAATTGCTTTGTCTTTTCAACAAATTTCTCCATAAACTCATCGTAAATGCTTTCATGGATATACAACCGAGAACGCGCTTCACAAGACTGACCGGTATTATAAAAGATGCCAAATAAAGAGCCCGCTACAGCACCTTCAATATCTGCATCATCAAAAATGATATTTGGTGACTTTCCACCTAACTCAAGGGTCAACCGTTTTAAGGTCTGTGACGCTTTTTGCATGATATCCTTCCCTGTCGGGGTAGAACCCGTAAAAGCAACTTTATCAACATCTGGATGTTCGACTAAATAATCGCCGATTAAAGCACCAGGTCCAGGTAAAATGTTAACAACACCTTCAGGAACACCTGCTTCATGGCAAATTTCTGTTAAGACAATCGCTGTAAGTGGTGTTAAACTTGCAGGCTTGATGACAACTGAACAACCAGCAGCAATCGCAGGGGCAATTTTCCATGCTGCCATCATCATTGGATAATTCCACGGAATAATTTGCGCACACACACCAACCGGCTCATTCTGAGAATAGTTAAAAAATCCACTGGGCACATTGTTCACCGTCCCGCGATGACCAACAATGGCCCCGGCATAAAATTCGAAATCCTCGATCGATTGCATTACTTGGCCTTGTGCAGCAGATAGGGACTTGCCACTATTCAATACTTCTAATTCAACGAGCTCATTAAAGCGTGACCTCATAATCGAAGCAATTTTATTTAACACGCGCGAACGCTTGCTAACAGGAAAATGACGCCATTTCCCGTGGTCAAATGCCTGTTTAGCAGCCTGTACGGCACGCTCAGCATCTTCCTTTGAAGCTTTTGCTACTTGAGCCAATGGTTCACCTGTTGCTGGGTTATACGTTGTGAACGTTTCTTTTGTCGAACTATCTACACGGTCTCCATTGATGACCATTTGATAGACGTCACGTTTCATGTCCATTGCTTCCATTAATGGTTTTCTTTTACTTGTTGATTTCGCCATCCCTTACCCTCTCCTTTATAATGAGTGTTCACGATTTTAAGCAATGCTATTGTCCAGTAAAAACGGGGCTGCGTTTTTCAAGAAAAGACTGGATTCCCTCTTGGTGATCCGCCGTTAAACCTGCGATCCGTTGTCCGTACGCTTCCTTTTCTAGCATTTCAGGAAGTGATCTCGACCAACTTTCATAGAGGTATCGTTTGATTAAACCCACTGCCTTTGTTGGTAAAGCTGCTAGTTTTTCAGCAAAGATCTGCAATTCTGATTCAAAGTTTTCTATCGATACGCATTTTGTCACTAAGCCCAGACTTTCCGCTTCTTTTGCATCGATCTTCTCACCAAGTATCGCCAGTTCCAGTGCTTTTGCGTGTCCGACAACCTTCGGGAGATAATAGAGACTACCAGAATCAGGAATTAAGCCAATGTGAATAAACGCTTCAATGAAACGAGCTTTGTCAGAAGCAAGCCTAAAGTCACAAGCAAGGGCAAGGCTCATTCCTGCACCAGCAGCAACACCATTCACCCCGGCCACAATTGGTTTTTCAATCGCTGCCAATTTTTCAATCATTGGGTTGTAGCGCTTTCGTAAAAATTCAGCATGATCCGTATGTTCATCAACACTGGCTAGATCTTCACCGGAACAAAATGCCCGACCTGCTCCCGTTATCACAATACAACGTACCTCTTGGTCTCTTTCTACCAAACGTAGCGCTTCCATGATTTCTTTGTTCATTCCTTCTGTAAATGCATTTAATTTGTCTGGTCTGTTAAGCGTGATCCACGCCACATTCTTTTTCACTTCATAAAGAATCGTTTCGTCCATAAGCCCTCCTTACTCTCCAGTGAAATTCGGCTGGCGTTTTTCAATAAATGCCTTCATCCCTTCTTTTTGATCCTTTGAACCAAATAGTAGATAGAAATTTTTTCGTTCTAGTTGCAATCCATCCTGAAGAGAGGAATCAACCGCTTTATTGACAGCCTCTTTAATAAGCTTTAAAGAGAGTGGTGCTTGCTTTGACAAACGCTTGGCAAATTTCATTGCTTCTTCAAAAACAATTTCAGGTGCAACCAAACGATTGATTACGCCAAGTTGGTACGCTTCTTTTGCGCTCATAGTCTCACCTAACCAGAGCCATTCAAGCGCTTTCGTTTTTCCTATTACTTTCGTTAGACGCTGTGTTCCACCTGCTCCAGGCATCGCACCAATGTTCACTTCTGGAAAACCAAACATCGCTTTTTCGGAAGCAATTATGATATCGCAGTTTAAAACCAACTCAAAGCCACCACCCAATGCATAGCCATTCACAGCCGCGATGATTGGTTTTCTAACAAGAGCGATTTTGTCCCAAACCGCAAATTGATTCAGTTTTTCTAGCGTAACAGGATCATCATTGGCCATTTCCTCAATATCGGCCCCTGCAGCGAAAGCTTTTTCATTCCCTGTGATAACGATAGTACGAATCCTCTCATTTCGGTCATAGGATTCTAACGCTTCAACAATCTCATCAACCATTTTACGATTCAATGCATTCAAGACTTCAGATCGATAAAGCTCGATGATCCCAACTGCTTCCTCGACCCGAAGCTGAATGAAATTGTAATTACTCATTCACTTCTTCACCAATAAGTAAAGTCACTAGATCTCCAGCGAAACTCATTAAATCTTTTCCCGATGCTTTTGATTCTTCTGTTTTCATCGCTGCTTTCAACGCTTCATGACTGTCATAATACATTTCGCAAAGGAGATAGTAACCTGTTTTTCCCATCGGCGAACCAACAATTTTTGTCACTTCCATTTTACGAAGACCTGGAATTTTCGTTGTGATCGGTACATGGACATTAAAATAATGCTCATCAAACGCCGCTTGATCCTCAGGTTGCTTATACAATGCCATTAGTTTTACCATTTTACATACATCCCTTCTTTTTTATAATGATGAAACGGGCTTCATTGCTTCAAACGGATTTTTACAAGAACGGCAATATAAAATACTTCTGCAAGCTGCAGGACCAAAAATGTTTTCCATCGTTGTATACGTTGATCCACAATAAGGGCAGTCAACATGCCACGGGTCGCTTTCTTTGTATTTCAATGGTGGAGGGGCAATGCCATACTCTTTTAATTTTTGACGGCCTTCCTCACTAATTCGTTCGGTCGTCCAGCTCTCGTCAAATACGAACGTGATGTCTACCTCTTGTACCCAAGCAATCTTTTCAGTAATTGCCTTCTTGATATCCCGACTTATAATATCTAAAGCTGGGCAACCAACAAATGTCGGTAACATTTTGATGTGAATATTTTGAACATTTATAACAATATCATGGAGCATACCAAGTTCAACAACACTTACTGAGGGAATTTCAGGATCCTTTACTTCATGAAGCGCCATTGTAATCTCAGCTTTCAATCGCTCATTATTTCCTTGCACACCATTCACCTCACTTTAGCTTAGCAATAATGACTTACCAAGCTGCTGCTCGATCCATGTTATATACTTCTGAAAGTGTGGCAAGAGCTGTTGTCAGGTGCTCAGTGTGAGTACCTTCTCTTCCATTTCCAGCTTCTAACCCAGGATTTGAGGTTGGTAGTTGTAAGCCCACCTCTTCAAAAGCGCTTTCAATCATAGCAAGCCATTTTTCGCTTAATTCCTTCTCCCCAGCAATTAACTGAAGATCTTTCATTTTGTCTGCATTGGGTCCTAGTGAAAGCACACCGCCAAAATCTTTCCAAATACGTTCAATTTGTGTTTCCATTTTTCCTCGAGCTTCTGGTGTGCTTGTTAGTAATTGTTTGAACCAAATCTCCCAATGCTTGATATGATAGTATTGCTCCCTACTAACACTTCGAGCTACATTCGCTAACGGTACGTATGAAGACTGTTTTAAGGAATCAAGACGAATTTTTTTCGCCACTTCGTACAAATAATTACGCACAACAGCAAATGCCCAGTCATACTTTGGTTCATCTAAATAAGAGCCTTCTCCATTTGCTTCTTCTAAAATAATTGCATTTTTTCTTTGCCCTTCCGTTCTGGCATGAGCCAATTCGTCAGCAGACCCTTCGCCGATTTCTTCAATCAATTTGTAATACATGGTGGCATGCCCCATCGTATTTTGGGTGATTGACGAATAGGCAACATCTTCCTCAATATGCGGACAAAGGCCTAACCATTCTGAGCCGCGAAACGAAAGAATAAAATCATCATCCCCTAGTTGTAAAAGAAGGTCGAGAAGGACTTCTTTGTATTCAGGAAGTTGTTGAAGCTCTTCAGCTGATTTTACAATCATTTCTTAACCCCCTTTGCCCATGAAAAGATCTCTTTTTCATCAAGCATTCCTTGTTCTTTTTCACGCCATTTTTTTCGAAGGTACCCGTATCCCTTCGTTTCTCGATATTCTTTATTGTCTAAGCGGGTTAACAACTCTTTTTCTTCTGGTTGTATGGCTTGAATATCAGACCGTTTTACTACCCATAAATCGCAAACCTCTTCACGTCTCAAAAAGTTCTCTTGAGCCATTATTAAGGCCATCTCCGAATTCGGCGCTAACAATGAATATTGTTCAAGCATATGAGCAGTAGGGGTTTTACGACTGAACACGACATACTCATCATAAAAGTGATCAATCTTTTCACGGTTTGTTCCCATCTTTCTCCCTACTTTCCTTTCTAATTTAAATTGCTGTACTTCTTGAACCTAATGCTTCTCTTACCCACGCATTGTTTTCATGAGAGATTTTCCGCAAACGCAAACGTTCTTTTGATTTCGGTCCGTTATTTGAAATGATTTTTTTAAACTCATTCCAATCTGGCTGCTGATAGATCCATGTTTCTGTTTCCTCATCATAGCGAAGAGTCTCATCAGGAATCGTCAACCCTAGTGACCAAACCCTTGGCAAATACTTTGTGAAGAAATATTGTCTTAACTCTTCATTCGAGTTTTTGCGGATTCGATATTTAGTCATAATATCTTGTTTCGAGGAACCGGTTGTTGAGGCCGTTGCTGGCCCAAAAAACATCAGAAGAGCTGGCCACCAGCGATTGAGTGCATCCTGAATTAATGCTTTTTGTTCATCCGTTCCATCGGCAAGGGCCATGATAATGGCTTCACCATGCTGAGCATGGAAAACTTCTTCAGCGGCAATCCGCTTTAACGCACGTGCATAGGGTGCATAGGAGGCATCCAACATATTTGTTTGTGTAATGATCGCTGCACCATCAACCAACCAGCCAACGATCCCTGCATCAGCCCAGGTTTTTGTTTCCATATGAAAAACATTGTGAAATTTTAAATCTCCATTCAACAAGTCTTCCAGTAAGTCTTCGCGATTTTTCCCTAACGGTTTCATCAAATCTTCTGCAACCCGTAGGAGTAATTGACCATGACCCATTTCGTCTTGAACCTTTGCCATAATTCCTAGTTTTCTGTGTAAAGAAGGCGCTTTTGGTGTCCATTCTTTCTCAGGGAGGGCACCCATAATTTCACTGATTCCATGCATCGAAATTAACTTTATTAACGCCATACGATAATCAACAGGCATCCAATCATTGGCTTCAATTTTTTCACCCGAATGGATTCTCTCCATAAATTGTATATACCTTGCATGTTCAAGAGGATTTTTGTCCATTGCATCAACAGCCACTCTTCATACCTCCTTATTTTTTATATAACGTTTTTATAACGTAATTATATTATATAGTAATACACTTAGCAAGCCTTAATCATTTAATTCCTTAATTTATTTAAGCGGTTTGTAGACGGAAGTCTTACTATCACTCTTTCAACCAACCTCCTTTAATATACCGAATATTTTACGAAATTATATTATTTTGTAATATATAAAAGCCGTTCCAATAAATAAAACGGCTTTTTCACTCATACACAGCTATTGTGTTTATTCTAATAACGTCCATTCTCCGTCTTTCACTATCGCCATAACCATGCTGTCTGGCTGCAAACCATTATGATCTTCAGCCGAAAAGTTGAACACCCCTGTTGCTCCTATCCAATCTGTGACTTCATTTTCTAGGTAATCGCGAATCGAAGCCCGGTCTGTTGCACCGGCACGAAGCGCTTCGACCACGAGCATGATATTGTCATATCCATAAGAGCCAAAGTTTGTAGGCTCACTTCCAAATACTTCAATGTATTCATTATAAAATTGAGAAATGACATCGTATTGAACATCTTCTTCAGGGATTTGATCTGGGAATAATAATTTACCTGTTGGGATAACAACATTCTCTGCAGCACTGTCTGCTAAATCGATGAAACTTTGGTTTGCAATCCCATGACTACCGATCATTGGTAAATCCACACCTAAGTCGCGAATATTTGTCGCAATTACTGCTGGACCAGGATTTGTCCCCCAAACAACAATCGCTTCCGCATCAGCACTATTAATTCTTGTCACTTGTGCACTCATATCTGGATCTTGAGTGTTGTAGCTTTCTTTTGACACAATCTCAATCCCGTACTCTCCTGCTAATGCCTCAAGTTGTTCAAGACCACTTGTACCGAATGCATTCGAATCAACCAACGTACCAATTCGACTAATTCTTTGGTCATTTAAGTACATATAGATCCGTTGAACAGCGTGAACGTCGGAGTGCGGTGTTTTAAAGATCCAGTGAGATTCTTCAACTGGTTCAACAATGTGCATGCTTGCCCCAGCAGAGACGACTGGAACTTCTTGCTGTGTTGCAATCCCCTTCATCGCTAAGCTTTCTCCACTTCCAGAAGAACCAAGTACGGCCAAAACATTCTCATCATTGATTAAACGATTCATTTCTTGCGTCGCCTTTTCTTGTGTCGATTCATCGTCCGCTAATATGACGCGAATCGGCACACCATTGATGCCGCCCTCTGCATTAATTTTCTCTTCAACTAATTTTGTTGCGTTCCATTCAGGTTCTCCTAACGGACTATTCGGTCCGGTTTTCGAATAAATAGCTCCAATCTTGTATTCTGTCACTTCTTCATTATCACCATTTCCACCACTAGCTTCTCCTCCAGATTCTTCACTTCCACCACAAGCGACTAACAATGATAGCATTAATAGTAATATAAATGATAAAACGTATGATTTTTTCAATTTTATTTCCTCCTTTTAATGGACGGTTTGTCCTAAATATGCTTCTTTAATTTCTTTGTCTTTAAGCAACACATTTGCCATACCTGATTTGACAATCTCTCCATGGGAAATGACGTAACCTCTGTCTGCGATTTTTAATGAAGAGACAACATTTTGTTCAATAAGTAAAACGGTGGTGCCAAATTCCTTCCGAAGTTCGCTTACAAGTTCTAGGACTTCCTTCGCAACTATCGGTGCTAAACCTAGTGTCGGCTCATCAAGAAGCAGTAGCTCTGGCTTAGCCATCACCCCCCTTGCAATCGCAAGCATTTGTTGTTGCCCACCGGATAGCGTTCCAGCCAATTGACTTTTTCGTTCATTTAATATTGGGAATAATTCAAATACTTTTTTGATATCATTCTCAACTTCGTTTTTGCCTGATTTCTTATAGTGATGAAAGGAGCCTAAATAGAGATTATCTAATACTGTAAGCGTTGAAAAAACTTGACGATGTTCAGGAACATGCACTAAATGTTTTTTTACAATTTGTTCAGCTTCCAGCCCCGTGATCCTTTCATTTAGATACTTGAGGTCTCCTTTCGTCGGTTTAATTAGCCCAGATACGGTTTGTAGTAGTGTCGTTTTCCCCGCACCATTTGCTCCTAATAAGGCAACAATCTCCCCCTTGTTTACATGCAGAGATACACCGTCTAAAGCTTGAATCGGACCATAGCTCACAGATAGGTTGTCAATTTCTATGATCGTCTCTTCTTTCATCACGCTCCCTCCCCTTGTGAATCATTCTCTATATCAGCGCCTAAATAAGCGGTGATAACTTTCTCATTGCTTTGTATTTCTTTTGGCGTTCCTTCGGCAATCTTCACACCTTGATCAAGGACAATGATTTTGTCACAAATACTCATTACTAAGTCCATGTCGTGCTCCACGACAAACACTGTTACACCCTTGTTTTTTATTTTTTCAATAAGAGCACTCATTTCTTTTGTTTCTTTGTGATTTAAGCCAGCCGCAATTTCATCTAGTAATAGTAACTGTGGGTTCATAGCCAGCGCTCGCGCTAACTCTAGTAGCCGGAGCCTCCCTAGAGATAGACTTCCTGCTTTGTGATCATAAATGTCACCAATCCCTACAAATTCTAGTTGCTCCATCGCTGCGTCATACATCAGCTTTTCTTCTTTTTTCGCACGAGGAGATCGAAATGCAGCTTGAATGATTCCTGTTTTTGTCTGAATATGTTGACCGATCATGACATTTTCTAAAACCGTCATATTTTTAAAAACTTGCAGATTTTGAAAGGTCCTAGAAATCCCTAATGGGGCAATTTGATAGGTTGGGAGCTCATCAATCCGCTCCTCACCAAACGTAATCGTTCCCGATGTGGGAGGGAAAATTGATGAAATCATATTAAACATCGTGCTTTTGCCTGCACCATTCGGCCCAATCAAACCGACAATTTGACCTTTTTCAAATGAAAAAGTGACATCGCTGTTGGCAACAACACCACCAAATTTCTTCGTAACATTTTTCACTTGTAACATGCTTATCACCTTCTATTCACTTTGATTGATCGTACTTCCCTTCGCACTTTTAAATTTCTTTGTTGTGCGCTTGCTGTGAAATGTATTTATCATTGAAGGAAAAAGGCCCCTTGGCATAAAGATAATAACAAGCATTAAAATCAACCCGTAGATGACATGTTCAAAATCACTTGTAATAAAAGAAAATTGTTCACCTAATTCATGAACGGTGATGCTGATTAAACGAATTAATATCACACCGACAACGGCACCCCAGACAGAACCACTCCCACCAAGCACAACCATCGTCAAAAAGATGATCGAAGCGTCTAACGTGAACGATCCAGGAGAAATACTATAAGACATATGGGCAAACAGCCATCCTGCTAACCCTGCAAACATCGCACTTAAAATAAAAATTTGCATTTTGTACTTACCCGTATTTACACCCATTGAACTTGCAGCAATTTCACTATCATGAATCGAACGCAATGCGCGACCAACACGTGAATGCACAATATTCAAAGAGATCACAATAATAAGAAGGACGAAAAACCAAACAAAGTAATAATAACCAATCCCTTGTGTTAACGTTGTTCCAAACAAATTAATTTGGGGAATCCCAAAAAAACCTGTTGCCCCTCTTGTCATATCCCTCCATTCAACTAATACAGAATGAACAATAATGCCTAAAGCAAGCGTCGCCATTGCAAGGTAATATCCACTCAGCCTTGACATTGTATAACCCATGACAAACGCTAGTAACGCAGGAACAAGTAACGAGAATAGAAGACTCAGCCATGGACTCATGCCATAGGTTGTTGTTAAGATTGCTGTTGTATAGGCTCCTAGCCCATAAAAGGCGGCTTGCCCTAAAGAAATTTGACCAGCATAGCCCATTAACAAGCCCAAACCAATTGCCACGATAATATAAATCCCAGCAAAGGTTGCCTGCGTCAGATAATACGATGTCGTAACAACGAGAGGAAAGACAAAGACAATGAGTAAAAACACACCGACACCGAGCCAATTCGTTTGTTGAACCCCCTTTAACCTCATCATAACCCTCCTTTTCCGATGTTTTTCTCACCTAAAATCCCACTTGGGCGAATAAGTAAAAGTACTAGAATCACTGAAAATGCAATCGCATCTTTCAACCCTGAACTAATGTAACCAGCACTAAAGGATTCAAGCAAACCGATGATTACCCCCCCAAGCACTGCACCCGGAGCACTACCCAAACCACCTAAAATAGCAGCTGAGAACCCTTTCACGCCAAGCATAATTCCCATATCATAGGCCGGAAACATAATCGGAGCAATCGCCAAACCGGCAAGAGCACCAAGTGCTGCGCTTAATGTAAAAGAAAAAGATGACATCTTTTTCGGGCTGATACCCATTAATCTTGCTGCAATTGGATTTACTGAACATGCTTGGAAAGCCTTACCTACAATTGTGCGATCAATGAGATAATATAAAAGACCAACAACGAGAAGCATGATTAAAACAATCCAAATGCTTTGAGGTGTAATCGCCGCTCCAGCAATATCAATTGGTTCGTTAGATGTGAAAGGAGATACTCTCACCTGGTCTTTTCCCCAAATCATACTCGCAATTCCGCGTATAAATATGGCTGCCCCGATCGTCAAAATAATTAAACTAAGAGCATCTGCTCCTTTTGCTCTTTGGATCATGGTCGCTTCCATAATCCAACCTAATATCATAACAATGATAATCGTAGAAATAAAGCTAAGCCAATAAGGTAATCCTGCGCTAACAAATGAAAACATGATCATACCACCGAGCATGACAAATTCGCCTTGAGCCAAATTAATGACTTTTGTTACGCTGTAAATCGTTACGAAGCCCAGTGCAACGATGGCATAAATGCTCCCAATCGTCAGCCCAGTTACAGAAAATTGTAGTAAATCCCCCATCCAGACTTCCTCCTCTTTTTAATAACGATATATTATATAACGTTATTTTTTCGTTTCTTTAATAATTCGAATGTTAGCGGTTTCAAACATACTTGTCAATCACTTGTAAGAAAATTTAAAATTTTATGGTATGATAAATTAAGATAAGAATTTTCAATCATCACACTCGCATTTTAAATAAAAGAGTAAAATAGTGATAATAGTAGTCATTTCACTCCTTTTAAAAAGATTATTTTGAATACCAAAATCGTTGTATAATTCTTATAAATTTAATTTTTCTGATTTATATTGACAATAAACCAGCCTCATATTAGGATTTAATATAACGTATAATTTAAAATCCGTATATTTAACGTCATTGGATAATGTGATTTATTCACTCTGGTTGTTTTGGTTTGTTTACTATCTTTCTAGGAGGTCATGACAATGGGCATTTATAATGAGGTTGAAACATCCTCACAAACGGAGCTTCAACAGATACAATTAAAGCGCTTGCAAAAGACGGTAGAGCACGTCTTTAACAATGTTCCTTTTTACCGAGAGCAACTAACAGCTTCACAGGTCTCTCCTCAGTCGATTCAATCATTAGAGGACATTCAAAAGCTCCCTTTCACAAAGAAACATCATCTGCGAGAGAATTATCCTTTTGGTTTATTTGCTGTGGACCAAAGTGAAATTGTTCGAATTCACGGATCATCCGGTACGAGCGGAAAGCCAACCATTGTTGGTTATACGAAAAATGACATTGAGATGTGGGCTGAGTTGATTGCAAGGGCCATTTCTGCCGCTGGCGGTTCTAAGGGAGATATTTTTCACAATGCTTATGGGTATGGATTATTTACCGGAGGACTTGGTTTACACTATGGCTCAGAAAAACTAGGCTGTACCACAGTGCCCATTTCTGGAGGTAATACAGAACGCCAGATTTGCTTAATTCAAGACTTTAAACCGAAAGTCATTGCTGGAACACCGTCTTATATCTTGAATATCGCTGAAAAAATGGAGGAAATGGGTCTTAACCCTGAAGAGATCAGTGTTGAATATGGCATTTTCGGTGCAGAACCTTGGTCAGAAGAAATGCGTAAAACACTTGAGGAAAAGCTAGGAATTAAAGCTGTTGATATTTATGGATTAAGTGAAGTTTTAGGACCGGGCGTTTCCGTAGAATGCCACGAAGCACAGGATGGTCTCCATATTGCTGACGACCATTTCTTTGTAGAAGTGATCGATCCAGAGACCTTACAACCAGTTCCTGAAGGGGAAAATGGTGAACTTGTTTTTACGAGCTTAACGAAGGAAGCGCTTCCAATTATTCGCTACCGTACAGGAGACATTGCATCGATTACAAGAGAAAAGTGCTTTTGTGGCCGAACAACGACGAGAATGTCCAGAGTGAAAGGCCGCATTGATGATATGCTGATCATTCGTGGCGTCAACATCTTTCCATCTGAAATCGAGCGGTCTCTTTTGCAAATTGCCGATTTAGTTCCACACTATCAAATTCATTTAACAAAAAAAGGTACGATGGATAATGTTGAACTCCATGTAGAAATGAAACAAGAGTTTTTTGAAAACATTTTAAAGCAAGATTTAAACCATGATGCAGTAGCCATTTTAAAAAAGAGCATTCAGCATGTGATGAAAACACAATGTTTAGTATCGATGGATATCGTGATCAATCAACCAAAATCGATCCCACGTTCTGAAGGAAAAGCGGTACGAATCGTAGATAAAAGAAAAGAAGCAAGTCCGGTTAAATAATAGAAAGAGTTATGAATAGCTTGGTCAGATTAACTGAACGAAAGGATTGGTTTGTTTCATCATCTTGATCTGAATCTCACCCTCCATTCATAGATAAAAGAGCACAGTACACGGTTGAACCCGTAAGCTGTGCTCTTCTTTATCTCATTCAGCATTTATCCATTTACCCCGTTAAAGTGCAAGACATTAATTTAAAACCGCTCGATCACTTTCCATCTGCTTGCCGCGAATTCTCTGGAACTCCTGAAGAAGTTTTTCGATCGTAAGACGCTGCTTCTCTTTTCCACTAACATTAAAAATAATTTGTCCCTTATCCATCATGATTAATCGATTTCCTAAATCTAAAGCTTGCTGCATGTTGTGGGTAACCATTAAGGAGGTAAGTTTAAATTTTGAAACAATTTCACCTGTAAGCTTTGTAATTAATTCTGCTCGAGCGGGGTCAAGAGCTGCTGTATGTTCATCCAATAATAATATTTTTGGTTCTGTGAACGTTGCCATTAGTAGTGATAATGCTTGACGCTCGCCTCCAGAAAGCAAGCCAACCTTTGCGGTAAAGCGATCTTCAAGCCCTAAATTTAACGTTTCTAGGTATTCTCGAAATAGATCACGCCTTTTTTTATTTACACCAATACGTAGGGTTCGCTTCTTATTTCGCGAGTAAGCCATCGCTAAATTCTCTTCGATTGTCATGCTTGGAGCCGTCCCCGCCATTGGATCTTGAAACACACGGCCAATGAGAGCTGCACGTTTGTATTCAGGGAGATGTGTGACGTGTTTGTTATCAACTATGACATCACCTACATCAACCATTAAAGACCCTGAAATGGCATTCATCATCGTTGATTTCCCTGCACCATTACTGCCAATTACAGTCAGGAAGTCTCCTGGTACGAGAGTTAAGTTAATATCCTGTAACGCTTTTTTTTCGTCAGGCGTACCTTCGTTGAATGTGATACTAATATTTTTAAGATGTAGCACGATGCTTACCTCCTTCGCCAGTGCTTTCATACGCTAATTTTTCCGCTCGCTTACGTACACGTCTTTTTCTTTCTCGCTGTGAATCTAGAATTTTAGGAGTCACTAACGCTGCAATAACAATGATAGCTGTAATAAGTTTCATGTCACCAGTTTCAAGAAATTCCGCTCGTAATGCTAATGTGACAACCATGCGATAAATTATCGCACCACCGATGACTGCAAGTGTTGTGCGAGCTATTGTCTTTGTTCCAAATAACGCTTCGCCAATAATCACAGAAGCTAAGCCGATAATGATCATTCCTATTCCCATCCCAACATCAGCAAACCCTCCATACTGGGCGATTAATGCACCAGATAAGGCAACAAGACCATTTGATATACCGAGTCCTAAAATGATTAACCAATCGGTATTCGCTGAAAAACTTCGAATCATTCGCTTATTGTCACCTGTAGCGCGTATGGCCAAGCCGATTTCTGTTTTTAAGAAGTAGTCAGTCAATAGCTTAATTAACACTGTTACAACAATCATAAATATGAGAATCGCCCAGGTTCTTGGAAAGTGAGTAGCACCGAAAAAACTGAGGATCGGATTAAAAAACGAATCAAACCCCAATCCTTGCCAGAATACCGTTAATTGTGTAAACAGCGTTTCTTCGTTTAATAGCGGAAGATTTGGTCGTCCCATAATACGTAAATTAATCGAATAGAGAGCAATCATCATCAGAATTCCAGATAGTAACGGATTGATCTTTCCTTTTGTATGAATCATTCCCGTCACACATCCCGCTAAAAAGCCAGCAATAATGGCAGCAATCGTCGCCATAACCGGGGAGTACCCATTAATAATAAAGAGTGAGGCAACTGCAGCTCCTGTAACAAAGCTGCCATCAACCGTTAAATCAGGAAAATCTAAGATTCGAAAAGAAAGAAAAACCCCTAATGCCATTAAAGCGTAAATGACTCCAGATTCAACCGAACCAAATATTGAAATGATCACGAGCCATCAAATCCTTTCATAGTAAATCAGTTATGCGCTTCTACAAGCATTTGCAGCAGAAGCGCATAAGCTACCTTCACCCTTACTCTACAAGCTCAGCCGAGGTATCCCATTCATCGTTCCATGTTACACCTTGAGCCTCTGCGGAACTTCGATTGATGAGAAGCTGCATATTGGGTGGAATTTCTACAGGGATGTCCGCATTTGTTTTATCACCTTTCAGAATCTCAGCTGCCATTTCCCCTGCACGGTGGCCAATCGTGAAATAATCAATCCCAAAGGATGCAAACGCACCACGCTTTAATGAATCAGGCTCTCCAACAATTAATGGGATGCTATGATCATTTCCTACTGAAGCAACGGTTTCAATCGCAGATACAACCGTATTATCCGTGACAATATAAAAGACATCAATATCACCAACAAGTGTTGTGGCTGCCTGTTGCACTTCGGCCGATGTAGAAACACTTCTTGTAACTAAAGTTAAATCCGCTCCTTCAATTGCCGCTTCTAACGACTCAATTTGAGCCACAGAATTTTGTTCACCTGAATTATAAATGGTTCCAACCCTTGCATTCGGAAAGTTGGTCTCGATAAATTCCACGGTCATTTCAATTGCTTCAGGATGTAGATCAAGGACTCCCGTAATGTTTTCACCTGGTTCATCCAGTGATGTTACTAGTCCAGCCCCGACTGCGTCAGTTACGGACGTGAATACAATTGGAATCTCCTTTGTAGCATTTAATGCGGCTAGTGCACTTGGAGTAGAGTTAGCAAAAATCAGATCAACATTGTTACCGACAAAATTGGTTGCAATCGTGTTTGCATTGTTTTGATCACCTTGAGCATTTTGAAAGTCGTAGGTAACATTCTCTCCTTCAACAAAACCATTGCTTGCTAGTGCATCTTTGAAGCCTTCATATGCGGCATCTAATGATGGATGCTCGACAATTTGGGTTGCGCCAATACGAATTTGTTCAGATTTTTCTGCTACTGCTTGATCCCCGTCTGATTGCTCGGCTTGGTCTTCACCTTGAGGTTCTGCATTTTCCTCTGGAGCATTCGTATCTTCTGCTCCACATGCCGCTAAAACAAGTACACTAATTAGTAATGCCCCAATCATTGCAACCCACTTTTTGTTCATTCCTTTTCCTCCTACTTAAAATTTTTTTGAATTTAAAGCGCTTACATTTTATATTGAAAAGGGGGTGAACTAACTAATCAGGTTAAGCCTCTTACTCTCGCCACCTTAAGTTAATGTGGTAGAGCAAGACTAGATACATTTTTTGTAAAAATTTTAGGCACTAAGAAAAAGTTTTATAAAAAATCCCGTACGATTTATCTGCGAATATCCCATTTAGGTCTTCGACTTTGTAGGAAAAAACGATTTAGTCTTGCACGATCTTCAAGTCTTTTTTTACATAGACGGTTTGCCGCTTCAACCGTTGTCATTTGTTCGCTTACCGATTTTTCAAATACCTCTAACAATGACGTGTAAATCGATTTTGTCTTAGCGATGATACGCTCTTTATTAGGTCCATATAATTCGTCAGCTACTTGGATAAGCCCACCGCTATTCACAATATAATCAGGTGCATAAAGGATCCCTTTTTCTTGAAGTCTTTCCGCCATTTTTTCATAGGACAATTGATTATTCGCTGAACCGACAATCGCTTTTATTTCAAATTGTTCAATTGTCTCGTCATTAATGACTCCACCAAAAGCACATGGAATATAAATATCAGCTTTTACACGATAGATCTCTTTATTCGTAACAACGTTTACCTTAGTACCTAACTCATTCCCTCTCTCTTTTATTTTCTGAAGGACGGTTTCATCAATATCAGTTACATAGATTTCAGCACCCTCCATTGCTAGCCGCTCTGCGACCTTGTAACCAACTTTACCTAATCCTTGAATGGCATATGTTCGATTCGTTAACGTCTCATCTCCAAATAGAACATTATTTGTCGCTTTCAGTCCATAGATAACGCCTTGTGCAGTTGGGATGGAAGAATCTCCACTTCCTCCGTACGCTTCGGGAACACCAACAATGCAATTGGTTTCTTTTGACGCATAAATAAAATCATTCATCGTCGTCCCCATATCGGTGCCGGTATAAAAGCGTCCATTCAAAGAATCAACAAACCGTCCAAAGGCTCGAAACATCTCTGGCGATTTATCTTTTGCAGGGTCACCAATAATCACCGCTTTTCCGCCACCAAAATCAACGTCTGCCGCTGCACATTTGTACGTCATTCCTTTAGAAAGGCGTAAAACATCATTCACTGCTTCTTCAATAGATGAATAGGGTCGCATACGACAGCCACCAAGCGCAGGGCCTAATGTCGTATCATGAATCGCAATAATTGCTTTAAGGCCTGTCTGTCGATCGTTACAAAAAACCACTTGCTCATGTTCCGTAAAATTAGCGTATAACTCAGTTTGTATACCCATCGAACGCTCTAATAGACTCATAGAAAACAAACCCTCCATGTAAATTCCATGTTCAAACAAACATGATGAATTTTTTTACGTATTCATAATATGAATGGCATGACCTAGGGCTGCTTCTGCCGCTTCCAACCAACCTTCGCTTAACGTTGGATGTGGATGAATTGAGAGTGCAATATCCTCCACCCGTGCAGCTAACTCCAAAGAAAGTACGCCTTCACCGATAAGGTTAGAAGCATCTGGACCTACAATATGCATACCAAGTAAAAGGTGGTTATCTTCATCAACAATCACTTCGGCAAATCCTTCTGCTTCATTTGTTGCTAAAGCTCTACCGTTTGCTTTGAATGGAAATTTCCCAATTTTGATGCTATGACCATGTTTCTTTGCCTCTTCAGCAGTCATGCCAACACCTGCTACTTGCGGATCTGAGAAAATCACGTATGGGATGTAAGGGGAATCGAAAGAGCTTGGCAAGCCGCTAATCACTTCTGCAGCGACAATTCCTTGCTTTGATGCCTTATGAGCTAATGCAGGGCCTGAAGTAATATCACCAATGGCAAAAATATGAGGTACAGTGGTCCTGCCTTCTGAATTAACTGATATATAACCTTTTTCGTCCTTCGTGACAGCTGTTTGTTCTAAGCCAATACGATCGGTATTTGGGAGCCGCCCGATTGTAATAAGTACTTTATCACTTTCAATGATTTCCTCTCCCTGTTCCTTAGAAAAAGCATGAAGATGCACCTTTCCACCTTCTATGTTTGCTTGAGTAACCTTTGTCAACGTTTTGATGTTAATACCCAGCTTGTTTACCTTTCGTATTACTTCCTTAGATAATCCAGAAGCTACTTGAGGTAAAATTCGTTCAGACAGCTCAATGATCGTCACGTTTGAGCCTAACTTCGTAAAGGCAATCCCCATTTCAATACCGATGTACCCGCCACCTACAATAGAAAGCTCTGATGGGATTTCCGTTAACTCAAGTGCTGTAGAGGAATCTAAGATATATACGCCATCCACCTCTAAAAAGGAAGGAATAAATGGTCTCGATCCTGTTGCAATAATTGCTTGGTCAAACTTATAGGTTTCAAAGTCTCCACCTGTTTCAACGCCAATACGTTCATTAGAAAGGAAGCTTGCCTCTCCTTTTATAACCGTAACGCCATTTTTTTCACAGAGCTGAGCAATCCCTTTGTTTAACTGGGATACAATCCCTTCTTTCCATTCCTGCCAAACACCCATGTCAAAAGGGTTGACATCTTTAGAAATACGAATGCCCATTTTCTCAGCATCATTCAATTTGTGAAGTTGCTCCGCCGTATGAATCAACGCCTTTGAAGGAATGCAGCCTTTGTTCAGGCAAACACCTCCTAGCTTTTCTTTTTCGATTAAGATAACTGATTTTCCTAGCTGACCTAGTCGGATCGCTGCGGCATAACCACCTGGTCCACCTCCAATGACAACAACATCCGTTTCCACTGCAACTTCTCCTACGACCATTTAGTTCATCTCCATAAACAAAAGATTTGGACTTTCAAGTAATTCAATGATTCGATTTGTAAACCTTACAGCTGTGACACCGTCAATGATTCGATGGTCAAATGAAAGAGAAATGTTCATCATTAATCGAATCACCCCTTCCCAGTCACGGACAACCATACGGGGCTCCATTTTGTGTAAAGCTAAAATCGCTACTTCAGGATGGTTGATGATCGGGGTAGCATGCTGTCCGCCAATCGGACCGACATTGCTAATCGTAAATGTACTACCAGTTAGTTGGCTTACACTCAATTTCCCTTCTCTTGCTTGAGAAGCCAATTGAGAAATCTCTTCAGCTAGTTGAAAAATGCTTTTTTGATCTGCATATTTAATGACTGGAACAATAAGCCCGTCGTTTGTATCGGTCGCTATACCGATATGATAATATTGTTTTAAAATGATTTCTTTTTTTTCATCATCAATCGATGCATTGAGAGATTTAAATTCTTTTA
Organism: Halalkalibacterium ligniniphilum; assembly: GCF_000334155.1. Taxonomy (GTDB): domain Bacteria; phylum Bacillota; class Bacilli; order Bacillales; family Bacillaceae_D; genus Halalkalibacterium; species Halalkalibacterium ligniniphilum. Next base: position 61,006 of record NZ_ANNK01000092.1, read on the forward strand.
AGGCTGTAACAATCGCCTTTATAAAAAATGGCAAAAACGTTAATTTTATATTTTTCTTTTCAGCGTGTGCTTTTAATTGCCCCCTTATCTCTTTTAATGGCCCCATTTCCAGCTCATCAACATGAGTGACATGAGGAATCGTTGAAACAGATTTTGTCATCTGTTCTGCAATTTTTTTGCGAATCCCTTTGAGTGGAATTCTCTCCTCCGTTTCCTGAATGATTCCTTCACTTCTAGGTTGCACTGCTTGCTTCTCTTCGTTCTTCTCTGCAACATTTGTTGGTGCTGTCTTTATTGATGTTTGCATGGAATGTTCTTTACCGTCTTGGGAAAACTGTTGCAAATCCTGCTCAGTTATTCGACCAGCGGCACCCGTTCCTCGTACTTTTTCTAAATCAATGTTCATTTTTCTTGCCATTTGTCGAACAAACGGGGTTGCTAGCGCCCGTCTTGTTTCCATTATTGAGGAATCAATCGGGATAAGGCCCCTACTTTTCCCTTCTTCATGTTTTTCAGTTGACTCCTCTGTTTCTGAGAATCGTTCTGTTGCTCCCTCCTCAATGATTGTAAAAATTGTTGTACCGACTTCTACTATCTCTCCCTCAGAGAAAAAAATCTTTTGAATGATCCCATCTACTGGTGCAGTTAGCTCGGCATTCACCTTGTCAGTCTGAACTTCAACGACTGGTTGATCCTGTGTTACCTTATCACCTTCAGAAATAAGCCATGTTAAGATTTCGCCTTCATGCATGCCTTCCCCAACATCAGGGAGTTTAAATTCAAGCATTTGTCTCTCCCCTTTTCTAAAAAGATACCGTTTCTTCAATCCCTTTTTTCACGCGATCAATGGTCGGTAAATAATCATCTTCTACCGAAAATTGAGGAACTGGCACATCAAACCCTGTCACTCGTTTGATAGGTGCCTTCAGATAGATCAATGCCTCTTCATTAATCATGGCAATGATTTCACCGCCGAGGCCTGATGTTTTATGGGCTTCGTGAACGATAAGTGCTCGACCCGTTTTTTTGACTGTCGCAATGATTGTGTCTCGGTCAAGAGGAAAGAGTGTACGTAAATCGACGATTTCACATGTCCAGCCCTTTTCAGCTTCAATCCGTTTTGCTGCTTGCAATGCTTCTCTTACCATTGCCCCCCATGCAAAAATCGATAAATCACTGCCTTCTTGGACTACCTTCGCCTTGCCGATTTTTATGCGATACATCTCCTCTGGAACTTCTTCCCTGAAAGCGCGGTATAATTTTGTTGGCTCTAAAAAGATAACAGGATCTGGATCTTCAATTGCCGCTATGAGCAATCCTTTGGCATCATAGGGGTTGCTTGGCGCCACAACCTTCAGCCCTGGTATATGAGCAAAAAGATTTTCAACACTTTCAGAGTGGAGCTCAGGGCCACGAATTCCCGCACCATAAGGTGTCCGAATCACAAGCGGCACGCCAAATTGTCCGCGGGTACGATACCTCATCCGAGCTGCATGGGAAACAATTTGTTCAAAGCCTGGGTAGATAAACGCTAAAAATTGTATCTCCACAACTGGAATCTTACCATTAAGTGCCAAGCCAATCGACGAACCAATGATACCTGCCTCTGCTAATGGGGTATCAACAACCCGGTCAGATCCATATTTTTCAAGCAAACCCTCTGTTGCACGAAAGACCCCTCCATTCACACCAATGTCCTCGCCTAGAAGTATCACTCGGTCATCTTCAGCTAATTTTTGATCAAACACCTCTGTAATCGCTTGAACCATCGTTATTTTGCGGCTCATGATTCATTCACGTCCTTCTTGATGAATTGCTTCCATTCTTGCTTCTGTTCATTAATGTTCCAAGGAGCTTCAGCGTATACATGGTCGAACATGTGAAGTGGATCCGCTTTTTGATATGATTCAGCCTTTTTTAAATGCTCATCAATTTTTTGCTGGACCTGATTTAATAGCTCTTGCTCTTTTTCAGCGTTCCAGAGCCCCTTTTTCATTAAATATTTTTGCAAACGAGTCAGCGGGTCGCGGGTCTCTCTCCATTCCTTTGACAGATTCTCTTGATCACGATATTTTTTCGGATCGTCAGCTGTTGTGTGCGCACCATAACGGAAGGTGTTTGCTTCAATTAAAGTCGGCCCTTCCCCTCTTTTAGCCCTTTCAACTGCCTCTGCTACAGCTAAATAAACGGCAAAGATATCATTCCCATCGACCAATACACCTTCCATATCGTAGGCGGCAGCTCTTTGAGCAATGGTTTTAGAGGCAGATTGCTTTTCAAAAGGCACGCTAATGGCATAGCCATTGTTTTGACAAAAAAAGATAGTTGGTGTTTTAAAAACGCCAGCAAAATTAAGAGATTCGTGAAAATCCCCTTCAGAAGTGGCTCCATCCCCAAAATAGGCAATGCTAACATTTTTTTCACCTTTTAATTTACTTGCCCAAGCTGTGCCGACAGCATGAACCATTTGAGTTGCAATGGGAACGGCCGGCGGCATAATGCGTCTTCCCTCAGGACTTATGGAACCATCAATATGCCCCATCCAATAAAGGAAAATACGAAACATTTCTTGCCCATGAATGATCGCCGCAGCATGATCTCGATAAGTTGGAAACATCCAATCATCAAGCGCTAAGGCCATTGCACTTCCAACCTGAGAAGCCTCTTGACCTTCAAAAGGTGCGTATGTGCCCATTCGTCCTTGTCTCTGTAAGTTAACTGATTTTCGATCGAAGGCTCTTGTAAATAACATGTTTTCATACATTTTTACCATTAATGACTCATCGATCTTTCCAGTAATGGATGTCTTAAGCTCACCCTCAGGAGATAAGACTTGAAACAAACGCTCCTCATAGGATTCAAACACATTCAGTTCACTGCTCTTCATCGCCATCAAAAACCAACCTCCTCTACCATTTTGTTACCGCTTACATATTCGTTTTTTAAAATACATCGTAAATAGCTTGAAACGACTCGCCCCTTCCCTTGGGATGAATTTGAGTTCGTCGTATTAATTTGTGTACCATTCAATTAAAGGGGTGTGAGAGGAAAGGCGGCTACATTGTGTTATCAACTGTTTGAAACTCCTTCCTTTTTTCAAAATAAAAAACGGTTCTAATTTGACGAATAGTACATTGTTTTGTCTATTTAATTACTTACTATTAGTATAAAAGAATGAATGAGTAACCTATATATCAAAGAGGATGAATTTTTTGAATTATTTTTATATTTCGTATAAATTTCAATGTATTTTGCTTCGCTTTGTAATGTCGCTAATAATTGTTAGAAATTAAAGCTTTTCAAACAAAATAGCACAGTCGAATGAACAGGTCGGTTTTTAAAAGGTTCTCTGTCGGACCTTTTTTTTCGAAACGCTAAAAAGTCTCTCAAAAGATTGAGCTTTTGAGAGACTTTTTTAGTCAAAGACATCATTGGGTACTCTACATCTTAAGATGTTAAGAATCGATTGTCCGTCACTTGCCTGTTTTTCCCTATACGCAATTGGCAGTAAAGCAAAGAACCCATAATAAATAGAAAAAGATCCAAATTGATAAAAAATTTGTCTTTCGGGTAAAAACATCAACAATTATTAAGACGTTAATAATTAGCTCCATTGAAACAAAATTCACCAGTCACCTTTCCTTCTAATTAGAAGGTCGGGAGATAACCTAGTAAAAAACTTAACAACTTTTAATTTTGCCGTCAAGTCATCGACTCAATAATACCTACGGCTCATGGATGGTTGGAAGCATATTTTTGTTTTGAACAGGGGATTTTAGTACGATGGATGTATTAATGATCCCATATGGGATTAAATGATCGATTAACCTATTTAAATGATCCATATCATTTACAGCTGCTTTTAGTAGGTAGTTGACCATTCCAGTAACCCGGTGACATTCAAAAATATCTGGATGATTAATAATCATTTTTTCAAACTCATCATATGGAACACTCACTTCACTTACTTGAATAAACAAAAGAACATTACGGCCTACCGAGGCTGGAGGTACACTTGCTGTAATTTTATCGATAATCCCACGCTCTTTAAGACGAGTTAAGCGCTCTGAAACACTTGGTCGACTGAGGGATAATTCCTTTGATAAGTCACTTAAGGTGATCCTCCCATCCCCTTGCAAAATTTCAAGTAGTCGAATATCAGTCTTATCCATCGTCTCACCTACCTTAAGGTCTTAGCAATGCTATCTTATACACTTTTTTAATAACATATAATTAATATATCGTTATTATAACGCAATATCATTTTATCATCATATAATAATTTCTGTCCAATACATTAATCCCACTATTAATAACAGAATTCATTTTTTCTTACATATGTATTCTTAATATAATCCGCTGATACCTTGAAGATTTTACACTTCTCTAAGAGATTGTATTCATAAATCATTTCTATAAATAAGTAAAAAGTCCTTTTACTCTTTAGATCAAAGAGATATATTCAATCGTTTTTCGTCAGATCGTACACTTGCATCGACGCAATTTATAACAACAAGCACTCCTAGATTATGTTCACAGTTGGGTGAAGGAAAAAGGATTTGACCATGTTGGCCTTTCTCAGGATTACAGCGAATTGACGCCCGCCATTTTATGAAGAAAAATTGAATTATAAAAAAGTGAGCTATGCGTTTTTGCACAAACTTAATTAACATAATATAATTATTTTAAACTTAGGTAGAGAATACCCACTTATGCCTTTTCTTACATGACATGAAATTGTTTAAACTGGTCGTATTCATGCACAAAACACCGTTTGAATTCTCAAACGGTGTTGAATTTGTTATCTAATTCTTACATTGTAACTTGAATAACTACTTTTATCGTATTCATCATTTAGTCTCTTTTTATGAAACCGCTTCGAATTCACTTGTTTCAGCATTTGCAATGAAACCATATACGGATACTGTTTTTGGGATTAAGGGATGCCTTTGAATTAAATCAATGTTTTTTTGAATCATCATTTTTGAGTCTTGGGGAGCTCCTAACCATTTTAATACATCATTTCCAATGACATCTATATACTCAATTGTTTGTATTGTTTTCTTTGTAATACCAGCTTCTTGAAATTTGGAATACCATTCATCTTCTTTTAACAAATTTTCATTGTTGTTCATTTCACCAATAATATAAATTTCATCTACATCCTCGTGGAACACAGCCATAATGATATTTCTAATCGTGCATCCATAGGGTTGTGAAATGACAGCCCCATAATTGTTGATAATCATCAACTCTTCTGTTTTTTTATTTGTGATTAAAGGAAACAATGGATATAGCTTTTCATTTAAGCCCGTTATTACTAATGCTTTTTTACTCATTGAACCATTTATTTTAGTCATAAGATCCCCTCCTATTGTATCCACTGAGCGATTTCGTAATATACAGGTATTCCGATGATAAGATTAAAAGGAAACGTAACTCCTAAGGATAAGCCTAAGTAAATGGATGGATTTGCTTCTGGTACAGACGTTTTTAAGGCTGCTGGTGCCGCGATATAAGAAGCACTTCCTGCAAGCACTCCCATTAAGGTAGCTCCACCAAAAGATAAACCGACAAGGCTTCCTACAAAAACACCTAAACTCCCGAATAAAAGAGGGGCTACTATTCCAAAAAGGAGTATTTTTAAACCATGTGCTTTAACTTCTGGCAATCGTTGTCCTGCGAGCAACCCCATGTTCAATAGAAACAGAATTAAAGCACTATTATATAAATCCATAAATAAAGGCTTAACCATTGGTACAGCACGTTCTCCAAGAACTAAGCCTATCAATAAACTTCCTAACAGCAGCAAGACACTTTTTCCAAATATACTTTCTTTTAATACTTCTCTATCAATGAACTTCACTGAAGCTGGAAGAAATCCCATACTTTGAGAGGAAAGCTCAGGTACAGCATTGTTTTTCTCTATGATTTTTAATAGTAGTAATGAAACTAAAATGGCAGGGCTTTCCATGAGAACAACCAAAGCATTCATAAACCCTTCATAGGTTGTTCCATTTTTCTCTAGAAATGAAATCGCTGAGCCATAGGTAACGATACTGACAGAACCATAAGTGGCTGCTAATCCAATCGAATTTTTTAGGTCCATTTTCATTAACCGCAATATAAAAAGAGTAATAAAAGGAATTGCAATTCCTAAAAACAATGCACCAAGTATTGGGTTAATCACAGATTCAATAGAGTACTTGGAAAGTTCAATACCCCCTTTTAATCCAATGGCGATTAATAAGTAAATACTTAAGCCTTCACTTAGTCCATTTGGGAATTTTAAGTCTGATTTAAAAACAGCAGCTATAATTCCTAATACAAAAAATAATACGACAGGTGATAATAAATTTTCTAAAATGATTTCAGACATTCTAGCTCCCACCCCCTAATAATATTTTCCAATAAAAAAACCGACAATTTTCAGAATTAAAATGGTTTTCACCATTGATTTTGAAAATTGTCGGTTTAACTTCAACTAACTATATAAGTTTTTTGAAGATCTCCCTTTTTGCACATATTGTATTTAATTTTTAAAACGTTTCTCTATGTCACTGCATAATTTGAATACCATCACCCGTTCTCCTGTACGAGTGCTTATATCAGTGTGAAAACTTATAATTTCTTCACCAGTTATATTTCGAATAATTTCCTTAAGATCTTCTAATCCTGATTCAACCAAATTAGATCGAATCCTCTTTATTGACAACATTCCCTCCTTGGTTTTACAAACTGAATACTCAGCAGGTGTGAGAATAGCACGTAAAGTCACAATAATCATATCTCGTAAGATATCTGCTTTAACAGATATTGAGCCACGTCCAAGGAAATCTTTTTCCCATTGAGTGATCGCTTTACTAATTTCTGCTTCAATAAACCCTTTTGATTTGTTCATAACTTTCTCCTCTAACAAAAAAATCGGTATATCCCCATTCTAGTCTCCTAGTTAAGAATATACCGATTTATTTTATTCTTTACTTCTTTTATAAAATTGCTTTTTCATACAGTCAATTAAATCATTGAACAATATGCTAAAGCTCTTAATCAATGAGAAGTTTAAATAAACATCACTCGGTATTAAGTTAAATCATACTTTACCTTTAAGTTTAGAGTATGTCAAGATATAAATACGAAAAAATTTTCCCAACATTCAAACACAGATTTACCCCATGTTGATATAAATTTACTTTAAATCTCTTCGAGGTTTAATTTCTTTCAATAACCCCAGCTCTATCTATGTTCAGCTCCTCATTCGATCCTTAGTATTTCTAGTTCGTCAGTGATTCTTAGTGCTTCTCTTTTCACTTTAGCATTCAAGAATTATCCAAACGAATGACTTTCTTTTAATTGAGGTTTAGTCATCTGCTCTAACTCTTCAAGTACGTCATGGCTCGAAAGAATGACCATTTATTGTTAGATGGTTATCTGTTCTAATTCAAATCCATGATTTGTCATGTGAAAATGGAGTGTACTCGCTTCTTCCTCAGTTAAGCCTTCAAGCTCCCCACTTTCATTTTGTTGGCATAGAATGAACGTTCCATACAGTTTCTTTACTTTGCTGTTACAATGCAGCACACCCTCTTTATGGCAAACGAGGGCATAGAATGAATCATTTACGTGAAATGACAATACTTTCATGTCCCCAGCCATTCGCTGATTCACTTCGGAAAAGGAATCGACCGTTTCAATGGTTGGCTGTTTCAATGGATCACAAGACACAACTCTCACATGGCTGCCTCCTCTACTTTTCATTCAGTAGTGTCGACATATTTGCAGCCTTTCATACCTTTCCTGTACAGAATGCTCACATTTACTTGTTAATTAAACGCTTCAACAAAGTCTTTGCTTCATTTTCAATAATGATTAAATGCTTCTGTTCCTTTTGTACAAATCCTTGATCAATCATGTGATCAAACAATGCAATGAATGGCGTGTAGTATCCATTTACATTAAGTAGGCTGCATGGCTTTTGATGATAGCCAATTTGAGCCCATGTAAATACCTCAAACCACTCTTCTAGAGTTCCAGCTCCCCCTGGCAAGGCAATAAATGCATCCGAAAGCTCGGCCATCATTGCTTTACGTTCATGCATGGTTTCAACGATGTGAAGCTCCGTAAGGCCATGATGGGCTAATTCGATGTTCGCAAGTTTTTTTGGCATCACACCAATAACTTCGCCTCCTCCTGCCATCACACCTTCAGCAACAGCACCCATGCAGCCAACAACAGCACCGCCATAGACAAGTCCAATTCCCTTAGCAGCAAGTAATTTCCCGAGATTTTTCGCCTCATTCACGTAAATAGGATCACGTCCTGAGCTAGACCCACAAAATACGGCAATTCGTTTCATGATCTTTTCTCCTTTATACACAAGAAAGAAGGCATAGGTTATCACCTACACCTAATTGTTTTAAGATTTTAAAATTGATACAGACGACGATATTTTTCTTCAAGATAGCGGACCAATGGCTGTGAATCAATCCCGCCTCCCGTAATATCTTTAATGATTTCCGCCGGTTTTTTTAATTTTCCATACTGGTGAACATTTTTCGTCATCCATTGACGAATCGGCTCATAATTCCCTTTTTCAATTAGATCGTCAAAGTTCGGTAATTCCTTATCAAGCGCTTCTTTTAGTTGTGCAGCGTAAATATAGCCAAGTGCATAGGAAGGAAAATAACCAAACGCACCGAACGACCAATGAACATCTTGGAGAATGCCCTCTCCATCATGGCTTGGTCGAATGCCTAGGTATTCTTCCATTTTATCATTCCAAATCGCAGGTAGTTCTTTAACCGCAATATCCCCTTGCATTAACGCCTTTTCAAGCTCGTAACGCAAAATGATGTGCAAGCAGTACGTTAATTCATCGCTTTCAATTCGAATTAACGATTGCTTTGATTGATTGACGGCAAAATAAAAATCATCAAGTGATACATCGTCAAACTGACCGGTTGAATGCTCCTTTAGCAGACTATAATTCCGTTTCCAAAAACGATAATTTTTACCGACGAATTTTTCCCAAAATAATGATTGTGATTCGTGAATGCCCATTGACGTTCCTGTACAAAGAGGGGTTCCAATTAATTCAGGAGAGATGTTTTGTTCATATAATGCGTGGCCTCCCTCATGAATGGTACCAAATAAAGAGACACGAAAATCGTCTTCATTGTATTTCGTTGTGACGCGGACATCATTTGGGTTAATCCCAATCGCAAATGGGTGAACGGTTTCATCGAGCCTTCCTGCTTCAAAGTCATAGCCAATTTCTTTTAAAATCGCATGACTAAGTTTCCGTTGATTCTCTTTCGGAAACTTTGTGAAAAGAAAATCCGTACGTGGCTGATGAGTTGAGTCAGTTACCCCTTTAACGAGTGGGATTAATTGCTCACGTAGCTCACCGAACACTCGATCAATGGTATCGACAAACACACCTGGTTCATAATCGTCTAACAGTGTATTATAAGGATGACCTTCATAGCCCCAATACCCCACAAACCGCTTTTTAAATTCAACGAGCTTTTCCAAATTGGGTCGAAACATTTCAAAATCTGCTTTGTTTTTTGCCTCTTCCCAAATTGATTCGGATTGTGATTGAAGCATCACATATTCCTTGTATTCTTCTTTTGGAATTTTTGCGTTTCGCTCAAAGGTTTTTAGGCATTCTTCGACCGATTTTTTCGTAATCTCAGACAATTGGTCCTGTACCGATTCATCACGAAGCTCTCCAAGAAAAGACGCCATTTCTTCAGATGTAGAAAGCTGAAACACTTCAGAAGAGAGGGTTCCAATGACCTCTGAACGCTGATGAACACCTTTTTTCGGAGCCCCAGTTCTCGAATCCCAAGCTAATAATGAAAGGGCTTGGCCATAATCCTCTATTTTTTTCACATATTCCATAAATTCTTTTTCAACCTTTTTAATATGCGCTGTCATCTAACTCCACCTTTCACGATTGCGTTTCAATGTATGTATTTCGAATTTCGAAACAGAAATTCCTGCTCTCATTTTAGCATTTTACGAAAAAAGTGCCGAATGATATGATTAGTGACTAGATAAGAAAAAATTTGGGGGTAGGCAATGATGATGTTTACAATTACTGACAATGCAGCACAGCTTTATATAGATGAAATTCAATTAAAGAAAGGAGACAGCTTACGCCTTTATGTACGTGTTGGCGGTGTCGGCTCAGGAGGATTTTCAGTCGGGGTGATGAAAGAAGAACCAAATGAGCGGTCATACTGTATAGAAAAGCAAGGGGTTATCTTTTCAATTAGCGAAGATAATTTCTGGTATTTTGATGGTATGACGATCGACTATAACGAAGACACAGGCTACTTAATCATTGAAAACCCGACATTTGAGAACATTGAACACCCTGAATTTAAGACAACAAAGGTGAAATAATACAAGTGCTTTCTCTTTTTAAATCAAAACAGTCTGCATGCACGAAATGCGGAAAGGAAATTGCAAACAATGAAGAAGCGTTTGCAAAAATTCGTTATCCTGAAATGAATGGGATGACCGCTATCAAAATCTGGCTAACACTTGAGGCGACCTTCTACGCTTAAATTATGTCTCTGAGAAACCTTTATAAACGGTTCCTTCCAATAAAGTCGGAGTAAACGTGAGTCCTGCACAGCTTCCTCACCTTTTTTAGCTTGGCTCCTTTTCCATCAAAAAAGCTCCTAACACAGGAGCTTTTAGTCTTTTTTCGCTTCGTTTAATTGATGGTCCATCTTTTCAAGTAGTTCTCTTGAAAATTCAAAAAACGCCATATCCACTCCTGTTTGATGAGCAAATGCTTCTTGATATCGTTTTTTTGCGTCATTTAATGCATTTGTGGCGGCTTTCAACTGGTCTTCATCCATTCCTCGGGTCGCCTGACCGACCATATGCTCTGCTGATTTTATCGCCATCTCCACTTGCTTTAAATCATTAAATCCGTAGCGTTCATCACTTGGATGAGTCATTCATACATCCTCCTCACACAGATAGCAGCGTTAAAACATTCATTAATTATTATGTGTCGCCCACAAAAAAATTATGCTTTCTACTAAATTCTTTTGGTTTGTGCTAATGATTACCCACTGCATTGCTTGCGAAAATTGCGCTGAAAGCACTCGAGCATTATCAACATGAACGACGCCTTTACAACGAGCCTGCTTTTTATCGAAATAGCATACCCAGGCTAAAAGAATGCTGAGGCGAGGGAAGAACAGCCAAGCGATGAAAAAAACGATTAGCAGCAAAGAAGGGGGGCTCACCAGCCGCCCGCGGAAAGGGAAGTGTATTTCCGAAGCGAATGCTATGCATCAACGATCATGACGTTCGGATTTCTCTTCAATAAAAACTCTTTTGTCCCAGCCCCTTTTTTCTAGTTTTTTATCATCCTATGAAAAAAGATCGTTTTGGTACTCATACGACTAGTTTATTTGTTTAATCAATTGAGCGAATCTTTCGTACAAAAAATGTGGAGAATTCTGTAAGTGTTCATGCTATAATGCTAACAAATAAAAGATTTGTTAGCCCGTACATAAACTTTAACCTTATATTTTACGAGGAGGCTCTTATGAACATTTTAGAAGCTCTAGCGATTTCTGCACCAGTTATTCAACAAATTTTGAAAGGTGAAGCAACAGTAGGAGTCATTAATAAGGAAAAATTTTTATGTTATTTGCCTTCAGACAAAATTGATTTTGGAATCAAAACAGGCGACCCTGTTTCTCCAAAAGATGAAAATTTACAAAACGCCCTAAAAGGGAAAATCGCACAAATTATTGTTCCAACAGAAGTGTATGGATTTCCTATCAATGCTACCTCTATTCCAATTAAAGATGAAAATGGTAAGGTAATTGGTGCTTTTGCATTCGGTTTTCCTCTTGAACGCCAACAAAAGCTTGATAACTATTTGGATCAAATTTATTCAATTGTCGAAGATTTACAAAACAAAGTCCAAGTGTTAGCTTCTCATTCTCAAGAACTAGCTGCATCTGGAGAAGATGTAAAGGAACAATCGGCTAGTGCTTTAGAAGATTCAAAGAAAACGAACGAAGTCGTTAATTTTATTAAACAAATCTCGAGACAAACTAATTTATTAGGCATCAATGCCTCAATTGAAGCATCAAGAGCTGGAAATGCTGGAGCAGGATTTAAAATCGTCGCAACAGAAGTACGGAAGCTGTCAACTGAAACGTCTGAAGCATCTGAGAAAATTAGCCATTCTTTAGGTGAAATTACATCAAGTATCAATCTCCTTTTAGAAAACATGGAACAAATTACGGGAGCCTCCAATGAACAAGCCGTTCTAGTCACTGACTTTAGTGAAATTATTGATAGGTTAAGTTCAATTAGTAACGAGTTGAAAGCGTTCACTAGCGATTTGTTGATCTAACTAAAATAAGCTAGCCTTCATTCTTGGCTAGCTTATTTTTTGATGGTTGGAGCTTTTCATTGCACGCTTTTCTCATTTAACTATTTTATAAACTCTTTTGTATCTTCACGCTTTGTAGTATTATCCAACCAAGGTAACCATTCTCGTTAGATAGTCTCTTGAATGATTGGTTAATTCAAATAGCCTTTCCCCATCTTTTAATTCAATTAGCTTTAAAGATAAGTCCTCATTAATTGTATGTACCTTAAATGGTTTATTTTGTATTTCAGCATACACCTTATTCGGAAATTCAAAAGTAATTTTTCATTATAACTATAAAAGCGGTCGTCAAATGACTGCTTATGTTTCTTTGGAATCTTTCTTTATCCAATATAAGTAACCAACGATGAATGTAATAATGACGAAAAGAATGAAATAAACGCTATAATAGGACATGTAATACTGGACTTTCATCCAATGATCCCCTAATTTTTTTCCTAATGTGATAAAAGTAAACCCCCAAAATATAGCTCCTGAGTATGCATAGATGGCAAACTTTTTATATGGCAAAGCATTAATTCCTGCTAGATAAGCGGTGATATGTCGTACCCCAGGAATAAAATAACCGATAAAAAGTAAAAAAGGACCTACCTTATTAAATAGCCTTTTTGTATAGTCAATCCTTTTTTCTGTTAAATGAATTTTGGGACCAAACTTTTCTAAGAAAGGTGTTCCTAACTTATTTCCCAAAAGGTAACTGATTGATATTCCAGCAATTGCTCCACTACATGCACTAATTAATGAAAAGAGATAGGACATTTTTCCTTGAGACACTATATAACCAACATACGTAAGAAGAACTTCATCAGGGATTGGCACTCCAATTATGCCCAATACTAAAGCTAAGATTAACCCTACATATCCAAAGTGCTCTAATAGATAATTGAAATGACTCTCCATTGTAAACCGCCTTTATTTTTTTGTTTTATGTGATTATGTTGGAGAGCATAACCATCAAAAAACTCTCTTTAGAATAATCATCTTTATTTAACCAAAAATAAAATTTATTAGCTATATAAAATAATGTTATTTCTGAAATGAAGAGCATGTCATCTCGCTTATTATTTATAATGTTACACGTCAAACGTTTTAATCTAAATCTTTTGCGTTTTTCCCCTTCACAAATCGATAAGCTAGATAAAAGATATATAACGGTGTCGCAATATAGATCAAATACGGAAATTGTTCATAGGTACCTCTATAAATGACAAATAAAGAGCACCCTAGAAAAATGGTCACGATTGTCCCGTATTTGGGAAGCGGTACTTCTTTTAAGCTTGGTATTCTTATTTTACTAACCATTAAAAAGCACAAAGCTGTAAAAACAACCGTGGTAATAAAATTTGGTAAACTCCCCCCAAATAAAGTAAGCAACGCTAAGATTCCACCGGCTGCCGTA
>NZ_ANNK01000093.1 GCF_000334155.1 Halalkalibacterium ligniniphilum
AAAGTAAGCAACGCTAAGATTCCACCGGCTGCCGTAATCGGTACTCCTACAAAATAGTGCAATGAAGATTTGCTTGAACTGATGTTAAACCTTGCTAATCGATAGGCACCAAAAAGAGGAAATAAACCTGCAATCATAAAACCCATTAATCCAAATTGATCAAAATATGTATAATAAACTAAAAATGAAGGAGCCACACCAAAAGTAACAATATCAGCTAAAGAATCTAACTCTTTCCCTAAAGAACTATTTGCTTTTAACATCCTAGCCAGCCTGCCATCCATACTATCCAACATCATTCCAATTAGAATCAAGATTGCTGCATTATTATATTGACCATTTGCAGCATACCCAATTGAGAGAAAGCCACAATAGAGATTTCCTAAAGTAAACAAATTGGGGATCATTTTTGTAAAGCGCATAGTTGTAATCACTCCGCAACGTTTTTTTTATCCTTCACTTAAGCATTCTTTTTTAATAACCCTCGGTTCTGTATCTATTATTATACACTTGAACAATTGTAGTAGTTTTTACTGAGTAAAATATAATGAAATAGTCTTTGCGTTTTAAGGATGTTAGATATGCGCCCCTACGTTCTGTGAATAATTCGTTAAACAAAACAGACATAAAATCCTTTTCCTTTTGCTTCACCATTTAAAAAGACCACACCATTTATTAAAATTAATCGAATAGAGTATGGTCTTAGAATTATGAAATTTAAAGCTGTTATAAAAGCATAAATTAGTTATATTCTTGGAATTATTTCGATTCTCTCGGCGGCCTTGGACCAAAGAATTGATAATAGTCGGTTTTAAGGTTTCCGTTGTACAGCTTGCGTTTTTTCGTTGCTTTCTTTCCATACAAATCTTCAAAGCCTTCATGGGACGTTAAGACATAGATGGACCATGTGTCTAAATGCTCCTGAAACACACGTCCCATGTCACGGTACATTTGCTCCACTTCCTCCCGTTCACCAAGTCGCTCACCGTATGGAGGGTTTCCGACGAGACAGCCATACTCTCCTCGATGGCGGAAATCCTTTACTTGCATTTGCTTAAATTGCAGTAATTCTCCAAAGCCCGCTTCCATCGCATTATTTGCCGCAAGCTCCACCATTCGATGATCGACATCAGAGCCAAGAATCTCAAGTGGCTGGTCGTAGTTGGCAACGTCTTCTATTTCCTCACGGGCCTTGTTCCATTTATCTTCGCCGATCCAATGCCATTTTTCCGAGACGAAATCACGATTAAAGCCAGGCGCAATGTTTTGACCGATCATCGCAGCCTCGATAGGCAAGGTTCCAGAACCACAGAATGGATCAGCAAACGGACGATCAGGCTTCCAGTTTGTAAGCATCACCATGGCAGCTGCTAATGTTTCCTTTAAAGGTGCCTGAGAATGCAAATAACGGTAGCCTCGCTTGTGGAGACCAACCCCACTCGTATCAATCGTTAATGTGGCTACATCCTTATGGAGAGCGACCTCTATTCGGTAGAGAGGCCCATTCTCATCAAACCAGCCTCGCTTGTAGCGTTTTTTCATACTCTCAACAACCGCTTTTTTGACAATTGCTTGACAGTCAGAAACACTAAAAAGCTTTGATTTAACCGATTTCCCAATGACAGGAAACTCAGCATGAACAGGAATAAGGTCGGCCCACGGAAGAGCTTTCGTTTTTTCAAATAATTCATCAAAGGTGAAGGCTTTAAACTCACCGACCTTAAGCTTTACACGATCGGCCGTGCGTAGCCAAAGGTTGGCGCGAGGGATTGCAGACACGTCAGAAGTAAAGGTCACCTTACCGTTCTCCACTGCCACATCCTCATAGCCTAAATCACGTACTTCCTTTGCAACAAGTGCTTCAAGCCCCATCGTTGCGGTTGCAATTAGTGTTACTTTTTCCATTGTTCTGATCTCCTTATGTATGAAAACTCTTTTTATGTTAAGAGTAAAGTAAAATGTTGACTCTGTTTATTCTAACATGTCTTAAACCTGACTGCTATTGCATATACGTACATTGAGGTGTTAAACGACAAAAAAAGCACGGAAGATAATTAAAGCGTTCCTTTCTTCACATGTCATCAACTAAATACAGATAAAAAATTCTAGGAAAAAGGGGATATATTCTATATAAAGAGTTTTTTTAAGTGTCAACCAACCCACGTGATAGTAGTCCTATTTTCCATTTTAACGTTCAAGTCCAAATTAAGGTTTTATCACGCTCACATGAAATTGTGGTCAGATAAAATGAACAGAAAGACGAAAAAACCCGTCAATTTCAAGAAATTGACGGGTGCCTTTTTCATTTCATAATCGTTCGGGTCGCTTTATCACATCTCATTAACTGTTCGATAAGCCATGTTCTGTACCTTTTGTACTGCAAACGGTGATGAACCTCGTACTCAGGTGGTAATCATCTGTCTACAGAAGATCAAGCTTCTGTCCTTCTCATCCGTTCATTTCCGTCGAGAAGGTGCCCCTACCAAATTTGGGTTTCTCGCTCGAGGGGTTTACCGCGTTCCACTCCATCCGTTTCCAGATGGACTACGTCACTGTGGCACTTTCAAAGGTATCACACCATATCCGAAGACGTAGGTGCTTTCCTTGCCGTTAGCCCAGTCGAAACCAGACTACCCTAGCTTATGACTTCGCTAGGCACGAACACTACGGGCATCGCAGCCCGTGCGAGCATGGACTTTCCTCTACATCAATACGATGCAGCGATTACCTGAACGCTAATGCTGTCTTAAGCGACAAATTTAATTATATACAACACGATACGTAAAAGCAATAGCAGTATTTGCCTCGATAGCTAATTTTTCAATATCGCTTTGCGAGCTAGCTCATCTGCATTTTTGTTTTGCTTACTTGGGATCCATTTCAAGAAAAACAAATCAAATTGTCGGATCAGTTTAAGGGCTTCTTGAAGTAAGGGCTGGTACGTTTTATTTTTTACGTATTGCTTTTCTATCGCTTCATCAATAAGCTTTGAATCCGTACGAAAGGAAGCGCCTTTAATCTCATTCTGCAGGCAAAACTCTAACGCACGAATCAATGCGTAGTATTCTGCCTCGTGATTAGACATCGTACCAAGTGGGATCGACAGCTGTTCTACTTGACCATTTTTAAAGTTAATAAAAATCCCTGCCCCTGATGGCCCAGGATTCCCTGCACTTGCCCCATCTACATACACATCAATCAATTGCTCGCCGCCCCTTTTTAAACCATCGTCATTACTCGTATAGCTTGCTTCCGAATACTTTTTTCTCTAAATTAGAAAGTCGTTGTAAAATGTCGTAATTCGTACTCCCTGTTGACTGACTTGAAGTTTGGCGAGTTTGTTGTCGCTCAGCAGCTCGCTTCACTTCACGGCGAAGCTGCTGATTATCTTGCTCTAAATGTTCAATTCTTTTTTGGAACGCTTCATAATCTTGAATGATTGTATCGAGAAATTTATCAACTTCATCAGGATTATAGCCTCTCATGCTTGTTTTAAAATCTTTTTCTAGAATATCCTTTGTTGTTAATCGCACGTCATGATTCGACACTTTTCATCACCTCTGATCCATTCATAAGAAACGCATGCACCTTATTTTTTGGTAAGGACAAAGCGTTCTTTTCACTCGTCATGGTCGTTTTCTTTTTATTTTTTCAAAACTTTACGCTATTGTCAATTTGATTTTCTATTTATTATATTATACTTAGTCACTCCAATAGGTAGGGTCTGCTTCTCGTTCCTCTTGGATCATTGTATATAAATCATTGGGCGTAATGTACAATATTGGGTACTCATCATGCTCTTGTCGCTTTTTAGCCACATCCAAGTAATAGCTCGGCGCCCCTGGCTTTTCTTCATCATAAAGAAGCAGTAGCCCATCGGTTTTTGAAATGATAAATTCATTTTTCAAACGAAGCTGGGCTCGGCTTTCATATGGTCGTTTCGTAATACTCTCAACAAAATCTGCTTGGCTGAGGATATGTTGATAGTACTCCTTAGTTTGTTCCTGCCAGTTTTCTTCCTGCTTTAAAAAAGGGGTTAGAACAGCTAACTTAATATCAGGGTAGATTTCCTTTAATTGAAGAACCACCTCAGCAACCCAAAGCTCAACACCGATCTGCCCGCTAATCACAAACCATTCGGTTTCCTCTTCAATAAGAGGAATCAGCCTTTTTTCAAAAGCTTTCTTTATGTAGTGAATGCCTTCATGATTCTGATCGAAGATCCCGAGCTCATGACTTTTATATCCCGTTACAGCTAGTGTTTTCATCCTATGAACCTTGCCTCCTTTTTAAAGAGGGAAAGCGAACTGAGACCAGTTCGCTTTATTAATAGCTATTATTCCATCTCGAACAAGTTAACGCCAAAATGACTTTTTACAGTATGGTGCCATTGCTCCAGCTCCTGGGCCGTATGGTTGTTGCCCCCCATATGGTGCCATTGCCCCGGCTACTGGACCTCCTGGGCCTCCATATGGTGCCATCGCCCCGGCTACTGGACCTCCTGGGCCTCCATATGGTGCCATCGCCCCAGCTACTGGGCCGTAATGTGCTGGCCTCGGACGTTGGACAAAATGCTGATTCGCGATGTTTTGTTGATATGAGTCAGTATGCGGGAAGCTGTGTACATGGTTGTATACATGATTTGTTAAATGCGTTGTATGACTAGGGTGAATCTCTGGTACAATATATTCACACGTATTTTGCATGACATTGCATTTTGTCGGATGTACAACAGCAGGTAAAACTTGCGCAGGTCTTCTACGTGGACGACAATGCATAAGATAGTTCCTCCTTTTTAGTAGATTCAATACTACCTTATGTTCTATGCTTAATAGGGGTACTAGTTGTTTTACCTATTTATCCCCACAGTTCCTGCTTCACACAACAATTAGGTGTTCGTCTCTTTATCCAAGAAAAAAGGTTGAATTGCGCATTTCAGTCATAACAAAAAATACAAGACCAATCATTACAAAAAACATAACGACTAAGGCGCGAGTCATTACCATCACTCTTTCATCAAGATTATTTCCATCCCCCATTTTACTGTCTCACGTCTTTTTCGACAATTCTTTTTCAAATCTTACAACCATTTACAAACAGTTGTTCACAATATTGTAACAAACCGTTGAAAATTCTTGCTTTCTGCGCTTACCCAGGAAATAGTGTACTAGTTATTTGCAAGGGATTTACGTTGCAAGCGCTCCATTCTTTTTTCAAGCTCTTTTTTCTCCCGTTGGTCCATTTGCCTGAGCAAACGCCCAGTATTTCCTAAAGATTGATATGCTTGTTTCGCATAGGCTAAAGCTTTTTCAGGGTCCTTTTCTTTATGTTCAAACAGCTTTGCAAGCTCTACTCCAGCCTCCAAAACAAAAACGTCCTGTTCTACAAGCTCTGTAAAAAGAAAGATTGCTTGCTGATAATTTCCTAGCTTTTTCTCTAATCGTCCACGTGCAAGCTGACTTTCTCGATAAAGATTTAAATCCTGCGCACTCATTTGCTCATAAAGACGCTTGCTTAATTCAAGCTCTCCTAACAGTTCATACCACCGCGCTAACTCGAAATGCTCCCTTGGATGTAACGTCCGTTCATCAATCTCTAAAATCAAAGCAGATAGATGAGCATATAGCGTAATTAAAGACAAGACATCCCACTCATTGTGCTTAAGCACTCCTTCAACATAAGCAGGATCTTGCTCTTGCAAGAAATCAAAATAGAGCATCGGCGCTAAATAACCAGGAGTATCCTCCTGCCGTTCATAAAAAAGGATTTCTTTTTCAACGACAGAAAGCTTACATGATGGC
>NZ_ANNK01000094.1 GCF_000334155.1 Halalkalibacterium ligniniphilum
GGTGCCATCGCCCCAGCTACTGGGCCGTAATGTGCTGGCCTCGGACGTTGGACAAAATGCTGATTCGCGATGTTTTGTTGATATGAGTCAGTATGCGGGAAGCTGTGTACATGGTTGTATACATGATTTGTTAAATGCGTTGTATGACTAGGGTGAATCTCTGGTACAATATATTCACACGTATTTTGCATGACATTGCATTTTGTCGGATGTACAACAGCAGGTAAAACTTGCGCAGGTCTTCTACGTGGACGACAATGCATAAGATAGTTCCTCCTTTTTAGTAGATTCAATACTACCTTATGTTCTATGCTTAATAGGGGTACTAGTTGTTTTACCTATTTATCCCCACAGTTCCTGCTTCACACAACAATTAGGTGTTCGTCTCTTTATCCAAGAAAAAAGGTTGAATTGCGCATTTCAGTCATAACAAAAAATACAAGACCAATCATTACAAAAAACATAACGACTAAGGCGCGAGTCATTACCATCACTCTTTCATCAAGATTATTTCCATCCCCCATTTTACTGTCTCACGTCTTTTTCGACAATTCTTTTTCAAATCTTACAACCATTTACAAACAGTTGTTCACAATATTGTAACAAACCGTTGAAAATTCTTGCTTTCTGCGCTTACCCAGGAAATAGTGTACTAGTTATTTGCAAGGGATTTACGTTGCAAGCGCTCCATTCTTTTTTCAAGCTCTTTTTTCTCCCGTTGGTCCATTTGCCTGAGCAAACGCCCAGTATTTCCTAAAGATTGATATGCTTGTTTCGCATAGGCTAAAGCTTTTTCAGGGTCCTTTTCTTTATGTTCAAACAGCTTTGCAAGCTCTACTCCAGCCTCCAAAACAAAAACGTCCTGTTCTACAAGCTCTGTAAAAAGAAAGATTGCTTGCTGATAATTTCCTAGCTTTTTCTCTAATCGTCCACGTGCAAGCTGACTTTCTCGATAAAGATTTAAATCCTGCGCACTCATTTGCTCATAAAGACGCTTGCTTAATTCAAGCTCTCCTAACAGTTCATACCACCGCGCTAACTCGAAATGCTCCCTTGGATGTAACGTCCGTTCATCAATCTCTAAAATCAAAGCAGATAGATGAGCATATAGCGTAATTAAAGACAAGACATCCCACTCATTGTGCTTAAGCACTCCTTCAACATAAGCAGGATCTTGCTCTTGCAAGAAATCAAAATAGAGCATCGGCGCTAAATAACCAGGAGTATCCTCCTGCCGTTCATAAAAAAGGATTTCTTTTTCAACGACAGAAAGCTTACATGATGGCAGTAGATCCTTCCATAAACGACGAGACGCATGCAGTAAATCGTAATGCCCGAACTTTGGTAGCTTTGGTACTTGCTCTCGAACAAACGTGTGCCGAGTTTTTACTTGAGGCCAGTCAAACGCTTTTCCATTATACGTAACGAGGTCAGACATATGCCCAACATCTTGAAGAAAGTGATGGTAAAGCGCGACTTCACCTTCAGGTCCTGGTAAAAAATATTGTCGTACAACCGCTTCATCATCCCGAATTTGACTATAGCCTAATAAAAAAATCGTATTTCCAGCACCACTGCTCAGCCCTGTTGTTTCCGTATCAAAAAAAAGCAGTTCACTGGCATGGGTGCCTTTTGCTGAAAGAGGGTGTTCATAAAGATGTTCCTGCCACTTTTGTACCTGTTGCTTTACCTCGCCTAATGCATAACGGCCATGAAACGCTGTAAGAGGATAGGTCACTTCCCGCACGATCGTATATTCATTTTCAAACCAGAGAGGTTTCGCGCCAAGGGCACACCACTCCTCTTGAAACGGAATCCTTTTTTCTACAGGAGAAATCTCTACATTCTCTAAATCAGATGTTGGCTTCCTCCCCTCTTCCTTTAGCCCCATATGCGATTTTAATCGAGACAGCTTCCCTTTTAATGCCATGGCTTTTCATCCTTTTTTGGTTGAATATCGTTTATAAGCTGTTTTACTGAAGCTTTTACATTCTCCTCAAGCTCACTTGATGCCCCTACACATGCTGGGCATCCATCCTCACACGGACAAGAATGGATTAGATGCTCCACTTGTTCTAGGAGGGCATCCATATGTCGATACACATTTTTAGCTAATCCTACTCCACCTGGATAGCGATCATAAAAGAAAATCGTCGGAAGCTCAGAGTGATCTGCTTTCATTTGTGGAACCACATGCAAATCAGCCCGGTCGCACATAACGAACACTGGAGCCACGTGCTGGAACAAATGAGCAAGACCTAGCAATGCTTGATCCAAGCCTTTATCTTTAAATCTTTCCACAATCTCTGCCTGAAAACTAATCCATGCTCCGTTCGTATGAAGCTCTTCTTCAGGGAGATGAATTGGGCCAGAACCTATATTCTCAAATGTGCTTAATTTGATCTTTTTAAAAATCGTCGCTTTCGCATTTACCATCACATCTCCAAAAGCAACCGTTGAGAGTGAGCGTTCTTTTACCTCATCTTGCTCAAGCACTTTTAAATGAACAGCCAAATTCGCATCCGTAAAATACTCCACATCGACTTCACGAACAAATGCTTTTTTTTCGTCCCAATCTAGTTTTTCCACTTGATATTGGACCCCTTGATGTAAATAAATTGCTTCATCATGTAACAGCGTCATGGCACTAAACCGATCCATTTCTCCAATGACTGTCACATTTGCTACATCCGATTGATCAATAATAATAACATTTTCCTGAGAGGCTGACCGAAGACTAATGCCGTGAGCTGGAAAAGCGTCATTCATCCAATACCATTTGCCCCCACGTTGGTGAAGGACATGCTCATCTGCTAAAAATTCTAAAATTTCTTCAACCTCCACCCCGCCAAAAGTGTCACCCTTTTTAAAAGGAAGCTCATAGGCCGCACATTTCAGATGATCGACCAAAATGACAAGATTATCAGGGTTAATACGTGCCGACTCTGGAGATTTTTCAAAAAAGTAGTCTGGGTGTTGAATGACGTATTGGTCTAATGGAGTGGAGCTAGCCACTAGAATGGTCACTGATTCGTGCTGGCGACGACCCGCTCGACCTGCTTGCTGCCAAGCACTTGCAATGGATCCAGGGTATCCAGTCATAATACATACCTGCAGCTGACCGATATCCACACCTAGTTCAAGGGCATTCGTGCTCACGACACCGATAATGTCTCCTTGGCGTAAGCCCCGTTCTATTTCTCGTCTTTGCTTTGGTAAATAGCCACCCCGGTATCCACGGATCGTTTCAGGTCCGATTTTCTTTTTCGTAAGCTCCTGCAAATGGCTAAGAATAATTTCCACACGAACCCGACTCCTAGCAAACACAATCGTTTGGATGTTATTTTCTAAAAACGTTTTCGCTAGCCGAGTCACTTCCACTGTAGCGCTCTTGCGAATGTTAAGTGGCTGATTCACAAGAGGTGGATTGTAAAAAATAAAATGCTTTTTCCCGCGTGGCGCCCCGTTATTATCAATGAGACGCATCTGCTTTCCTGTTAGCTGCTCTGCTAATTCTTTAGGATTTGCTATGGTAGCCGATGTACAAATAAAAATTGGGTCACTTCCATAATAATTTGCTATCCGTTTCAAACGTCGAATTACATTCGCCACATGGCTACCAAAAACTCCGCGGTATGTATGAAGCTCATCAACAACCACGTATTTCAAATTTTCAAAGAAGGCGACCCACTTTGTGTGATGTGGCAAAATTGCAGAATGAAGCATGTCTGGATTTGTTATCACCACATGTCCTGCTTTCCGCACCGCCTGTCGAATATTCGGTGCCGTATCTCCGTCATATGTAAAGCATTTGAGGTTGATCCCCATTTCATCAATGATTTCATTTAGCTCGCTTTTCTGATCCTGGGCAAGCGCCTTTGTTGGAAACAAATAGAGAGCACGACTTTCTTCATTTTTCGCAATTTCTTGAAGAACAGGTAGGTTATAGCACAACGTTTTCCCTGATGCAGTAGGTGTTACCGCAACAAAGTTTTCTCCCTTTAATGCTGTATCAAAGGCGGTTCGCTGGTGGGTATAAAGCTGCCCAATCCCCCGCTCCTCCAAGGCTCTGCGCAACCGTTGATCCATCGCTTCAGGAAATGGTGACGTTTTTGCCGGTTCCTCCTCAATTTCATGCCAATAGGCGATGTTTTCCTTGAAAGACTCATCCGTTTTTAAAAGATTCAAAATCGCTTGCAAATCCTTTTTAAACATTTACTCCACCTCAACTATCTGTTACTTTATTTTAGCGAATGTTTGTTTGTTTTTCTAGGAAAAACATATGGGAAATCCATCATGGTCATAGTAAATTTTTTTTGTTCCATTTGCCTCCCTTCTATGATAATTCTTCTTGGTGCTATTAATTGTTTATGTTTTAAATATGGTACGTGAAATTAATAATTAATCCCTTCATCCTTCATCGCAAAAAAGGACACTCCTCTTTTGGAATGCCCTTCAAACAACGACTCACGCTTCCGTTGTTTTAAATTGACTTACTTCGTCTTGAAGCTTACGGCTTTGCTGTTTCATTTCTTTTGCCGATATGGATAGCTTATCAGAAATGGCGCCGCCTTCCGTAGTTTTTTCCTTTACCATCTCAACCTTAGTCATCAATGCGTGTAATTTTTCTTGCTGTTTTTCCCGATTCTCAAGGATTTTACTTGTATTGCTGTTCACTTTCTCCAATGACTCCATGAACTTCTTTGTGTACTCGTTCACTTCATTCATTTCTTTGTCCATCATTGTAAATTTTTCCGGCATCTCAAGTAAATCCTCATTTAATTGTTTAAAATGCTTTGAGACTTCCTCTAAATCTCCACCAACACTATTTATGCCACGAATATTTCCAGCAAGAATGCTTTCAATTTCGCTTGTGGCAACGTTGGTTTCATGAGCTAAATTTCTTATTTCCTCTGCCACGACCTTAAATCCTTTCCCTTCTTTACCAGCTCGACTTGCTTCAATCGCTGCATTTAAAGCGAGCAAATTAATTTGCTTGGAAATGGTCGAAATCGTGTTAATTACTGTATCAATTTGATCTGTAGATGCAGAGATCTGATTTACACTTTGATGAAAGCCCGTTAATCGATCATTCACTTGATCATTTTTCTGCGATACAACCCCCACATCTTGATTTAGCTGTTGGATTTTCTCTTTTATTGACTCGATTTGACTGCTAATTTCCTCCATTGTCGTGAAGCATTCTTGAATCATCGAAATCACTTGCATATCAAATGCTACATCCTCGCCAACACGAGCTTTCATTTCGTCAAAATATCGTTTCATGTCTTCTGCAAATACCGTTTGTTCATCCGCACTTACTTTTAATAAATAACTTTGCTCATTCATTTTTCGTGATGAATGAAAGACGTAGTTTGCCTGAACTTTTACCTTTGTAACGATTTCATCCAATTTTTCAAGCAACGAATTAAAGGCTTGATTTATTTCTTGCGTGTCTTCCCCAGGGTGGACAGATAATTTTTTCGTTAAATCGCCCTTTGCTGCAGCAATTTCTCTCATAGAGGTGATCGTATCAAGCATAGAAATTTGTGCTCCATGTTCAGAAACATTTAATCCGATTGCTTCATCCTCTGGAGACACGCGAAGTAATGAAGCTTTTTTAAGAAGCCAATAACATAGAAGCCCCATGCCGAATGCCCACACAAAAGCAGTGGCAACACCGAGTAGCTGAATGCCTAATTGGGTGATGCGACTGCTCGTTGACAACAAATGTTCATATCCAAAGAGGGCAACAGCGATCGTACCCCAAGCTCCTGCAACACCATGGACACTAACTGCACCAATCACATCATCCAATTTAAGCTTTTTATCGATAAGCTCTAAACTGAGGGTTGTAATGATACCACCAAGGATTCCGATAACAATGGACTGAATAGGACCAACAACATGAACAGCCGCTGTAATCGAAACAAGGCCCCCTAATACACCATTTAAGATCACATCCACTCGAGGTATTCCATGTCTCCACCAATAAAACAAGGTTGCCGAAAGTCCTCCTGCTACTGCGGATAAATGGGTATTCAAAGCAACGAGGGCAATGCTCTCATCCCCTGTGACGGTGGAGCCTGCGTTAAATCCAAACCAGCCGATCCATAAGAAAAACATTCCGAGCGTTGCCATGACCGAATTGCTTTGTGAAAATTCGTTCACCGTACCATCATGATTGTATTTTCCAATTCTTGGACCGACAACAACCAATGCTGCCAGTGCTACCCAAGCCCCTACGGAATGAACAACCGTCGATCCTGCAAAGTCAATAAAGCCTAAATTCTCTAGCCAACCAGATTGCTCTTCATTCCATACGCTTCCCCATGCCCAGTGGCCAAAGAAAGGGTAGATAAATAACACAATAAAAATTGTTCCAAAAATATACCCAGAAAACTTTGTTCTTTCAGCAATAGCTCCAGAAACAATCGTCGCAGCAGCACTGGAGAAAGCAATTTGAAACAACATAAAGGTCCAATCCCATGAATCCTCACCAAGACCCTGAAAAAAGAAATGCTCTGTCCCAATGATTCCATTTAAGCTCGTTCCAAACATTAAGGCAAAGCCGATGCATGCAAAAAGAAGGGATGCAAAAATAAAATCAATGACATTTTTTAAAGCCACATTAATTGAGTTTTTTGCTCTTGTTAAACCAGCTTCAAGGGCACAGAAACCCATTTGCATAAAAAAAACTAAAACGGTTGCGACTAAAACCCAGACAAAATTGATATTTATCTGTATGCTTTCCATTTTATAGCCTCCTGGACTCCTATCCAACCGTTGGCTCTATCTCTCAATCTCTTTACTTCTCTTTTTATGTATATCTTTTATGTTTAGAAATAGCTGGAAAATACATTGACTTTTTTAACGGTAAATAGCTCGATTTTTATATTGACAGATTAGTGCAAATGATAAAACGTTTTGTGCAATGTAAGATTTGTTTGCTCTTTTGCATGCGCTCCCCTCCTTCTTAATCAAATAATGACTAAATTTTCACTTCACTCTTAATTTTCAGACTTTTGATGTTTGTGCAATAGTATACCCTATTATCTGTAAATTAAAAAGGGTCATCTTCTAATTTTTACAGACAATAGTCTTATAAATTATCGTTCTCATTCGTCCACACATGACTAAAGGTTTATAAGTATATGTTTTTTTGTAATTCTTTTTAACCTAAAAATTTTTTCCTTCTTCAGTAAAACACCCCAGCAAAATTTACTTGCTAGGGTGAAAGCGTAGATTCGCTAAAGCAATGTCCTCCCATCACCTGTTCCTTTGCAAAAGATGCTATCATGTAAAAAGTATTATATCCAACGGTTAGCCTCCATTACTGTAAATAATGTAGCTGTATAACGCTAAAAGGTCTGCTCATTTAACTTTTTGACGTTCAGGTTACTTCAGTAGAATATTTTAAGTATACTTCAAACTCATCCTTAGATAATGGTTTACTAAACAAAAATCCTTGCCCTTGACTACAACCATTCTCACTCAAGGTTAGCAATTGCTCTTGGTTTTCAACACCTTCAGCAATCACATTTAAATTTAGTGTTTGTGCAATATCCACGATTGCCTTTACAATTGCATAGCTTTCTTTGTTTAGATTGATATCCCGAATAAACGAAGCATCTATCTTCAAAGTATCTACAGGTAAATGTTTAATGTAACCGAACGAGCTGTAGCCTGTACCAAAATCATCAATGGAAATATGAACCCCCAAATCTCTAATTTCATGGAGAGTGGCTACAGAATTATCTAAATCCGCAAAAATACTTTCCGTAACCTCTAATTCTAACCACTTAGCTTCCAATCCTGTATCATTTAAAATCTCTTTGATTTTGTTAGAAAAATTAGGTTGAGTGAATTGAAGAGTAGACAAATTAATCGATAATTTTAATGGAGGGTATCCTTGGTTTTGCCAGTCTTTATTTTGCTGACACCCTTGACGAAGAACCCATTCTCCAAGTGGGATAATCAACCCTGTTTCTTCAGCTACTGGAATAAACTTATTTGGCGATATCCTACCTAATTCAGGATGGTCCCAGCGAACAAGAGCTTCCATACCGATCAATATACCAGTGGATAGGTTCTTTTTAGGCTGATACTCAATGTAAAATTGCTCCTGCTCAATGGCTTTGCGGAGTTCATTTTCTAATAGGATTCGTTCCAAAGACCTTTCTTCCATTTCTGAATGAAAGAATAGGAACCCATTTCTCCCTTGTTCTTTGACAGCATAGAGTGCGATATCTGCACGTTTTAACAACTCATCTACACCCATTCCATTTGATGGAAAAAGCGAGATGCCGATACTACAAGAAAGGTTAAGTAACTTTCCTTCCAACTCTATCGGTTCTCGGAAACTTTCTATAATTCTTTGAGCAACGATTTCAACTTCCTTTGTACTCGATATGTTTGACAACAAGATCGTAAATTCATCCCCACCTATACGAGCAACTACATCAGATGAGCGGAGACACTTTCTAATTCGACTCGCTACTTCTATTAAAGTGAGATCTCCTGTTTCATGTCCATACGAATCATTAATGTATTTAAATTTATCTACATCGATAAACATGATCCCTAATTGTAATTGAAGATGCTTTGCTTGTTGAACTTCTTTACGTAAGCGATCCATAAATAAACGACGATTTGGTAATTCAGTCAATGTATCATGATATGCTAAATTATAAATTGTTCTCTCCGTCTTTTTCCGTTCAGTAATATCGCGTATTACCAATACTAAGATGTTGACATCTCCCGATTCATCGAGAATCGGGTTCATCTTTGCTTCAACATCAATATAATTTCCATTTTTCTTTTGAATTCGAAACTCTAATTGGGCAGAGATAGCCTTTGCAGCAAAAATTTTCTCAAACTCATTCGTAAAATGTTTACGATCCTCTTCGTGTATCCATTTTAAGAAATTACTAGACTTCAGTTCCAACAGTTCTTCACCTAAAAAGCTTGTGTATGAAGGAGATACATACAGTAGCGTTCCTTCTTTATCTATAGTTGAAATCAAATCGGACGAGTTCTCAGTAATTAAGCGATATTTTTCCTCGCTTCTTTTTAGCTCTTCCTCCATTTGTTTTCGAAGAGTAATATCATTTCTGATCGAGACATATTGATATGGTTTTCCTTGTTCATTTAAAAAAGGAACGATGGTTGTATCCACCCAATAAAATGAACCATCTTTAGCCCGATTTCGCACTTCTCCTCGCCAAATATTCCCTGTGCCAATTGTCGCCCACATATTTTTGAAAAACTCTCGAGAATGATAGCCTGAATTTAATAGTCGGTGATCTTGACCAAGCAAGTCATCTAGAGAATATTTGGAAATTTTACAAAATTGTTCATTAGCATAGAGAATGATTCCACGCTGATCCGTTATCGCCACAATAGAAGATTGATCCAAAGCATATTTAACATCAGCAAGTTCTTTCAGAATATCCTCCAATTTTTCATTATTCTTTGAGAACAATTTTTTCAAATCGTAATGTTTTGTTGACTCTGAGCTTACGAATGTACTTTTTCGTCTCATTATAATCACCTTCTTAAATATATCTTTTCTAGCGACACATATGCTTCTGACAAACAATCAATCAAGAGTTCAAGAGCGAGTCTATCTCCCTACGTGGTTAAAAACATTCTCAATGCAACCTCTAATGAAAGTGGTAGGAACGAAGGGCTTCTTTGTTTCCACTTCCTGTACTAAAGCTCCTCTTTTTTTCACACAAAAAAACCGACCCATGACTCATAGTAAGGTCGGTTGCACTACTCGCTCCCATTCATTCAAAGTGCCCACATACAAATGAATATTCATAGCTTCCAAATTATTTTAATTATTCGACAAAAAAATCACATTTTAATAATAATTTATATTCTAGTCAAAAAGTCATGGTAAGTCAAACCATTAAATAAAATTTTCTTATATTATTGTATTATCTCACATAGTAAAAAATGAGGAGCTATCATGTGCTGAAAAACGATTTATTCTAAAAGAGTGCGGGCATTCAATTTCTAAATGATCAGTAAGTGGTTTATTAAAATACTTAAATTAAAGTTAAGTTATTTCATCACAAAGCCTCCATCGACGATCAAGCATTGGCCTGTGACGAATGATGACCAGTTGCTTGCAAAAAACAATACACTGCCGACAACATCTTCTGGTTTAGCGATTCGGTGAAGAGGCGTCTGGCTTTTAATGACTTCCTTCACTTCTTCTTTCGTCGTTCGACTGGCATCAGTAGGATATACAAGCCCAGGTGCCACACAATTGACCGTTACCCCGAAGGCTCCAAGATCAGTCGCCAAATTTTGTGAGTAGGAAAGAACAGCACCCTTCGCGGTGTTGTAATCATGATAAGGCACAATAGGGCGATAAACCAAGTTGCTTAACATGTTAATAATACGACCTGAACGCTTTTCCTTCATCACTGGTATGGCGTACTTGCAGACGTTATACGTTCCCTTCAAGGAACCGTCTAGCTGCCTTTGATAATCATCCCATTCCAGCTCCCAGGCAAGCTTACGTTCGTCTGGGTCAAAGCTGTACGCATGCAAAGCATTATTGACGACAACATCGATCGTATCAAATTCAGCTACAATGGTTGCGACCAATGCTTTCATATCCTCTTCGTTTGTCACATCGCCTTGAAGGGCATAGGCATCAATGTCATATTGCTCGATTAATTCGTCCACAAGGACTTCAGCTCTTTCCTTGTTTTTCACATAATTTATGATCACGCTTGCTCCATGATGAGCAAATGCTTTCGCAATCGCCGCCCCTATTCCCCGGCTAGAACCGGTAATAAGGACGACTTTTCCTTGTAGCTCTGTATTCATCCCCATCACCCTAATTTAATTGTTCAACGAGCTCATTGGTCGTAATTTCTTCAATCTTTACTCTTTCAGAAAGCAAGCCAAGCTCATAGTACGTTTCTGCCACTTCGATGAGAATATCTGTATTTAACCATCCTAGCCCTTTTTCTTTCATTTCTTCATTGATAGACGTTTGATTACGAATGTTAATGATTTCTACATTTCTTTCTACATCTTGCCCATCGATCGCTTCTGAAACAGCTGCTTGCGCTGCCTCTTCAGGGTGTTCCATCGTATACTCCACACTGTCACGGTACACTTGTAGGAAACGGATTAACGCATCTTTTTTCTCCTGGAACGTTTCTTCTGTGACAACAAAAACATCTGCAGGTGTGTTTAAAACGTCTTTGACTTCGATAACATTCACATCACCTAATCCTTTGCTTTGTGCATCAAATAACCCTGTGTCAGTTGCTGCCGTAGCCACAACTTGATTATTCATTAATGGACCAAAATTAAGCACTCCTGCCTCAACAATGTTTACATCCTCCTCTGTCATCCCAGCTTGATGAAGCAGGACGAGAAGATTTTGATAGGTCCCACTTGCAAGACTGTAAACCCCAACATTTTGTCCCCGTAAATCTTCAACGCTTTCAATGTTACTTTCCTTTAAAGATACGAGGTTAAAGACATTTTCAGGATAAATGTTGTAAATAATTCGGAGTTCTTCCCCTTGTTCCATCGCTAAAAGAACTGCTTCAACGTTAGCAAAAGCAATATCCGCATTCCCAGCTACAATGTTACGGACTGCATCTCCGCCACCTGCACCTGGAATGTATTCAAAATCGATCCCAGCTTCTTCAAACCAGCCATTCTGTTCTGCTAAATAAAGATTACTTTGCTCGACAATCGGCTGGCTCCAGGATGCCATTCGAATTTGCTCAACCACTTGCTCCTCAACAGCACCTTCCCCTGTCGATTCTTGCTCGACCTCAGCCTCAACTTCTGCTTGTGGCTCTTCTTCATTTGTACCACACCCAGCAACAGCAAAGGTTAATGCAGTAAATAGAAAAGCAGTACTTAGTTTTTTCATCAATGGTTTCATTTTTCTTCTCCCCTAGAATAACGGTATTTTTTAAAAAATAATTGCTCGATCCAAAAAATCAATTGATACAACAAAATCCCTTTTACTGTAAGCAACATAAAAACAGCGAACATTAACGTCGTATTCAGCATTCCTTGTGAGGCAATAATCAAGGCTCCTAATCCTTTGTTAGCCCCAATGAATTCGGCTACGACGGCACCGACGACACTTAAGACAATAGCAACCCTTAACCCAGAAAAAATATAAGGAATGGCCGTTGGGACGCGAAGCTTAATTAGCGTTTGAAACGATGATGCCCTTAGTGAACGAAACAAGGCGATTTTCTCGTGACTAACATGAGATAAGCCTGTAACAGTGCTTTCAAATAAAGGAAAAAAACAAACAAGAGAAACAATGATAATTTTCGGTGCGTAGCCAAACCCAAACCAAAGAACTAATAAAGGCGCTAATGCCAGCTTTGGCATGGCTTGAGAGGCAATAATATAAGGCTGTAAAATTTCCTGTGTCATTTTTGACTGAGAAACAAGAAACCCTAAACCAATCCCAACAACAGCCCCTAAAAGAAACCCTGCAATCACTTCTAAAGAAGTAGCAGCAATATGGGGATAAAAATACCCACTTCTAAAATGCTGAACAAGGCTCAAAACAATGGCAGAGGGAGCTGGTAAAATAAGGGCCGATATCTCTCGTATACGGACAATGCCTTCCCACAATCCTAACAAGGCGATAAGTAATAGTAGAGAGTAGATTTTCGTTCTTTTCATCGTGACGATGCACCTACTGTTTCGATCGTTTCGTAGATCTCTTTTACAATGCCTGTAAACGAAGGGTTAAATTTAAGCTCTTTTGGACGCAGCTTGGAAAAAGGAATGGTATATTCATGAGCGACCTCTGCCGGCTGCCCACCCAATAGAAGTACACGATCTGATAGATAGACAGCTTCCGTAATATCGTGGGTAATAAAAACAATGGTTGTAGAGAACTGACTTGACAGCTGCATCAATTCCAGCTGGAGCTGATCCTTCGTCATGGCATCTAGGGCAGCAAAAGGCTCATCCATTAACAAAATCTTTGGCTGGGTAAGCAACGCTCGCGCTAGCGTCACTCTCGACATCATCCCACCCGATAATTCATGAGGATACTTGTCCTCATGACCAGCAAGTCCCACTGTTTGAATGATCGCTTTTGCCTGCTCCTTGTCCGCTTGCTTTAGCCGTCTTTTTACTTCAATCGGCACAAGCACGTTTTCTAGGACGGTACGCCATTCTAATAGGACAGGCTTTTGAAACACATAGGTACACTCTTCAATGGGCTCAGAAATCCTTCGACCCAACACATGAATGTCACCTGTTGATGGCTGCAGAAGGCCACCGATCATTTTTAGCAGTGTCGTTTTACCACTCCCACTTTTACCGATAATACTGACAAATTCACCGGCTTGCACCTGAACATTTATATTTGCTAACACTGGCTTCTGTTCATTGGCAAAATGTAAGCCTACATCATGACATTGAATGATGCTTGTCATACTCGTCTCACCTCTTAGTCTCTGTACGGATCGAACGTATCCATTTGGTATTCAAGGGAGGCTTCAACGTCACAAAAATGAACAAGGTCAGCCAAATGAAAGCGGCCATCATGATGCCAACCAGGCTGCGGCTGTGGCATTGAACCTAGGGCGCACATCCGATTGACTCCACATTCTCCTAGCATTTCAATAAGGTCATAAAATCTCTGTGGTGAACAGCCGATCCCCACCGTTTGAATATAGCCTTTCATTTGCTTTACGTGTTCCTTCACCTGTTGAAGTTCATCCACGGCAATGACCGTGACGAAACGATTTAGTGGCGAAAAAGGAAATATCTCTGTTTCTTTATCAAAAGATTCACGTAATACCACCGTCCAGTTTGTGCCTTGCTCACTTTTGAGTAAGTGGATGCCTTGATTGCTGTAGCTTTCAAATTCGAGAGATGCTCTTTTTTTCAAAATGGCATGGTGTTCTTCTTTGGTTAAAGGAGCTCGTGGATGCTTGGATTGAAAGTTCGCCATTTCATTTGCAAGCATCTGTGCAAAATCCTTAGGCGAATATTTTCCTCCTCTTTCTACATAAAAGACGTGAGGGGACAAACAGCCTTGCTGATCAAACCATGATGCATCAAGTGCAGCTAGCTTGGCTGTTTTCCATGCGTTCGCTCCCACTAAACATTCATTTGTAATGACACCAAAGCTGACCTTATGTCCATGTGTAATAAATCGTGTACGGGACGGAATCCTCTGTTTGATTGCTTCAATCGTTTCATCCCCACCATATGCAATGACGGCTTCTGATTTAGAAAAGCTCGCTAATTCTAATGCTTCATCTCCACCCTTCCACCAAACCATTGCCATCGTTTCCCCAAGCTTTGGTTCAATTTCCTGAAGCGTTTTTGCAAATAACACAGGAAAGAGAGGTTCTGAAGACGATATTTTCCCTAGCGTCGCTGACTTTACGAGTAAGCCCGCTGTTAAGCTCCATAATGGTAAGGCAGGGACATTTCCTGAAAAAACATGGGTCGCAAGGGCAGGACCGTATGCTCGAAACAGTCCACCTGATTGACGAGGCCGAAATTCATCTAAGACAAGGGGGTTCGAAAAATCTTCATCCACCATTCGTTGTAGCTTCTCTTTGCGAAATTGTCGTAAATAGGACTGCAAAAATAATCGAGTCATTTCTGGATCATATCCTGTAATCACTGGTAACCACTGATCGGCAAACTGCCGCAACTCATACTGAGGATCAAGCCATTTATGAACCGCTTCATTTACGAGGTCAATAACGTCATTTGTGCGAAGCTTCTGAAGATAATCTTGCTGTTGAAGCTTAAGTGTTCTGATGATTTCTTCAAGGTGCGTCGGAAGAAGCTCTGGCATTTTCAGTTCTAGCTTTCGACCATGATTCTCGAACGTAAGTGTTTTATGTAAACCATCACGAAGTAAAGCTTCACATTGCTTTGGAACATGAAAGCACGAAAAACTTACTGTCATTAGAGGCTCTCTCCTTTTTGCATCTCCGTCGATGCTAAAAACTGCTCCACTGCAAGTGAACAGCCTTTTGCTTCTGCCCCACTGGCTCTTCCTAATAAGTGAAAGCCTTCACCTTCTGCAATCCCTACGTCCTCCGTAAGAATGGCCATGACTGAATTCAGATTGGCGAGATCGTAGTGGACGAGAATCCCCTGTTCTCCTTTGGGCTTCTCTTTCATTGTTTCAATATCGATCACCATCGTCTTCATCCAGTGAGGAGCACGCTTTGTTTCACTGATAGGGTTCTTTTGATGCTTGTCATTGATGTTGCCATCGTAAAACTGCGAGCTTAACTCGGTCATCCCGTACATATTGACGCACATTTCTCGAGGAATCGAAAAGAGTGCGGCCATCTCTTTTTTAAACGCATTCGGTGTCATTTCACGGGAGCGTCCCTTTGCTCCACCTGTGTCCATGACTCGACTATTTGCTGGTAGCTTGAACTGAATGCCTCTCTGCTTGCATTCATCTACTAAATGAATAAACGAAAACGTCGCTCCAATTAATAAAACAGGTTCTTTTTGTTTCTCCACTTTTGTTAATTCTTCAATCAGTTCATCAAGTTTAAACCCTTCGCTTGAAAAGGCGTATTGGCTATCCTTCGTTCCAAACGTTTCTTTTGCAATATGTAAGTAATGGGCCAAGGAGGAATTCGGCATCTCCTCTTGTGTCGGAAAAAGTACGTACATCTTTAATTTTTCAACATCAGGCATAATGTATGGCTTAAAATGGGTTTTCATCGACCGATCATAGATTTCAAGGTCACGATGATAGTTTTTCCCTCTCCGATCAGCATTGGTCGTACCGCTCGTCATAAAGACAGCTTCTGTTTCTTCAATTGGATGACATGAGAGTGTCGTTAATTTAAAGGCGTCAATTGGAACTGGGGGAATCTCACTGTAGTGCTTTATCGTCCTTGGAGACACACGTCTCTTTCGGCAAAATTTTCGGAACGCTTGGTTATGCTCATATTGAAATGTAAAAACCTTCAACGCCATTTCATTAAACGCTTCGTCTGTTGAAGAAGGTTGATTCATAAAATCAAGCAACTCTAGTTTTAATTTTTGGTATGCTTGTAACATACAGATCACTCCATCGTTTTACTTCGAGCTAGGAAATTTTTCTTAAGCATAAAAACAATATGAGTAGGTACCCTTCCAACATGGGATGGAAAGGAGTTTGTAAGGTATGGTGTACAACCTTTATTAAAGGAGGATCGACACATCCTGCTCCGTCATCGTAAGAGCTCTCCCCTCCCCTTTTCAATACAAAAAACCGCTTTATCCTACGTTCGAAAGCGGTCATCATAATAACTTTATATTTTAGAAAAAATACGCTATCATGTGATGCCACTTCCCTCCGCTACTATTACATAGTTCAGGTTCAAAGGGTCTAAAAGCAATGCTTTCCTCTCAGCCAAAAAAGGCCCCCCTAGTGGTTGATTTTGTTATATCATGTTTTCTCGGAAATTAGTTCAATCTTATCATGTTGTTACATGATGTCAACTTAAACTTGCTTAATCTAATCAATTAAATACCTGTAAAACTTTTTATCAACCTGTAACATTGGGAAATTCTCAGGTAAATCGTTAAAAGCTGTACTTGCAAACCCATTTTTTTCATAAAATCGATGAGCAGCTAAAAATTTATAAAACGTATCAAGAAATTTAAACGTTACAAGCACAGAGTCCGTCCATTTTGTTGCTCGTTATCGTGAAATCGATTTGCATTCTCCTTAGCATCCTCGTTAAAGCCTGTAATAATATGAAGACATTTTGGGATGCTATAAAAGGTTAAGAAAACCCATTGGCCCTTTAAGAAATAGTAAATAACGAGTATTCAAATAAGTAACCCACTTTTGAGCTGAAAAATATGTGTAAAAGCAAAAGGAAGTCGAAATCATGAGACAGTATTTATTAACATTATGGACGTTCATTGATCCTGTTTATTTTCGATTTACCCGCCTTACCTATCTTCGGAATTACCATTCAAGGGACAATATTTTTAGGGTCCGGCTTACTTCCTATATGGGTCGAAATGTGACACTTGCAGACGGGACACAAATTAATAAACATGACACCCTTGTTAAAATCCATTTGCACAATGTAAAGCTATTGAATGAGCTTAAGCACACAGGGAATGATTTTAAAAAAGGTAAACTGATTTACAAGTATGTTCAGAAATCACTCCCGGACATCGCAACGTACATTCAGGAACACCCAGATTCAAGCAGGATCAAAGGAATTATTGGGATAACTTTATTAAACAGAGCCACCGAACGTCTCGGATTTGAATCGGTTTCCATTTCTCACCCTGTTTATAAATGGTTTAAATGGGCTAGCTTATTACCCATTGTTCTTCTTTCTACGAACGACATGTCTTTTAAAAAGATCATCAAGCAGCCTGCCCCTCGTTATTTATTTATGTCTAAAAACACCCTTACAAAAAGGTACAATCCTACACAAGATGCGGGGTTAGTCAAATGACTGCAAAAAAGACTGTACACCGAAATGGGCTACAGTCCTTTTTTATTACATAGCAGGTTGAGATTCGATTTTTGGGTGAGTCAAAGGCACATGATGGAATGTAATTTCAGGCCTGCTACCCATTCGAATATTCACACCCGTTTGTCCAAGACCTTCATTAATATAAAATCTTTTACCGTCGTGCTCATGCAGCCCTTTTATTTTATTCATTCGAACAAGCTTTCCCATTTTTATCAAGTGATACGCCTTTGGATAGCAGATTTGTCCACCATGAAAATGACCAGCTAGTAGGTAATCAAAATGGACATTTTTCATGGTCAAAACGATATTCGGATCATGTGTTAGTACAACGTTTGTCCCTTGCTTGATTCCAGTATAGGCTTTCGCTACATTGCTTCGCTTCGTACTAAAGTCATCGATCCCAATAAGATTGACATGCTTGTCTTTGACCTTAATAAGCTCATTTTCATTTTGCATCACCTGACATCCGTATTGCTGCAAGGTGTCCTTCAGCATCTGTACATTTTTACGTAAAACATAGTCGTGGTTTCCCAAAACTGCATAGATCCCAAATGTCGGCTTCAATTGATTTAAGACTTTCAGGTAGGGAATAAGCTTAGGAATTGTCTTTTTCCGGTCTAGAAAATCGCCCGTTAATGCAATCAAATCAATCGCTTCATCTTTGAGCTTTTCATACAGTTCATTTGGGGAAATGGAGATGTTTTCAAGGTGTAAATCAGAAAGCTGCAAAATAATAAGCTCTTCATTATATTCATGGCGGCTTGCTTGTTCGAGATAGATTCGATTAATCGTTACATCTTTCGTATTCCGATAAGCTTTATAAATAAATGCAATCAGTATAATCATGATCATGATGAGTAAGCTAATAATTGAAATCACCCCTTACAACCATTATACCTAGTAAATTTAGCAATGGTTGCGGGAATTGCTGGAACCAAGCACAGTCTGTACCTTTTAACAATTAAATTTGCCATGAGGTGTCACATGAAGCAACAATCAATGCAAAGAAAAATTTTGTTTTTACCTTTTTTACAGCTTACATCTGGCCATCATCAGGTGGCAAAATCGTTAGCAGACAGTATCCAAGCGCAGCAATCAAATGTTCAATGTGATACGGTTGATATCCTATCCTATAGCTATGGAAATATAGAGCGTCTTGTATCAACCATTTATTTAAAATGGATCCATTCATTTCCTTCTTTATATAATCATCTTTATCAGCTTTCTGTTTACAGGAGGGTTTATGAAGACAAACGCTCTCGGCTATACGAAGGTTTATTTATGACCTTTATGAAAAAACTTATTAAAGAAAAGCAGCCTGATCTCATTATTTGTACCCATGCCCTCCCATCCTATATAGTGAATCGTTTAAAAGAAAAAGGAGAATTAACGACACCGGTCATTAATGTGT
Organism: Halalkalibacterium ligniniphilum; assembly: GCF_000334155.1. GTDB lineage: Bacteria > Bacillota > Bacilli > Bacillales > Bacillaceae_D > Halalkalibacterium > Halalkalibacterium ligniniphilum. Next base: position 18,910 of record NZ_ANNK01000094.1, read on the forward strand.
ATACTGATTATTTCATCCATCGATTTTGGGGATTAAATAAAATTGACACGCATTTCGTTCCATCCCATTTGATGAAACGCTTTTTGGAAGATAAGGGAATCGAAAAGGAGCGGATCGTCGTTACTGGCATCCCTATTCATCAGCACATTAAAAAGCAGCTGAAGCCGCTAAGTCGTCCAGCCTCGCCCACATTATCTGTATTGATTGCAGGTGGCAACTTAGGGGTTGGCGCACTGTCGGATTTCGTTGAGCATCTAGGTGAAAGCGAAAGGACACGATATTTTGTCTTATGCGGAAAAAACAAGGTCATTTTTCAAAAGCTAAAAAAAGAACATAAACCAAACCTTATCCCATTAGACTATATTGAATCTAGAGAAGAAATGGATGATCTTTATAATCAAGTAGATGCGATCATTACGAAGCCAGGTGGCGTTACGATAAGTGAAAGTCTTTTTAAAAGAAAACCTCTTTTTATTTATCATGCCTTACCAGGTCAAGAAGAAATAAATCTACAGCAGCTTGAACAATTAGGGGTGGTGATCCCCTTAAAAAATTGGCGAGACAAGCGTTTTCCAGTTGAGGAACAGCTTCATTCTTTTTTTCAGGAGCAACAAGGGCTCAATGGTTACCACGAGCATGTTGACCGCTACCTTCAACAGCTTACAACGAAAGACCCTTCTATGCTTATTCAATCCTTTTTAAACAAATAAACTAGGTCGATTCTTGCTCTTTTTAGCTGGTAGACAAATAAGAGGAGCTAGCTAATTTAGCTCCCCAAAATTCCTACATACTATTTAACAACCATCTGGCCCACATGCCATCCCTTCAGGAAATGTGAAGCCGTCTTGCTTTTTCGCCTCTTCCTCAATGATTTGTTCAAGGGTTTCCTTTGAACGAATTCCGACAATTGTCGTATCTCCAATGATAAAGGTTGGAACCGCTTGAATTCCCGCCTCATGGTAGGCATGTTCCAGTGCCGCTTGATGCTGTTCCTTGTATTTCCGAGTTTCAAGCGCTTGTCGATATTCATTTTCATCTAAACCAAGCTCTGAAGCTAATGCTGTTAAAACCTCAACATCTCCAATGTCTTTCTCCTCTTGGAAAAAGGCACGCAGCAAGCGGTCATTATATTCATTTCCTTTTCCCTGTTCTTTTGCATATTGATAGCCTTCAAAGGCAAGATGGGTGTGTGGTTGTGGAGAAACGTTCGGTAAGACAATCTCCACTCCCATTGCCGCAGCCATTGGATACACAGACTGAGCCCATGTCGTTTGCAAATAATCCCCTTCTGGACGTAACGTTTCATTTGGATAGGGTCTTAGCTCATAGGGCATCCATTCTACTTCAATATCTTTCCCTTTCATTGCCTCTTCAAGCGGTTTTTCAGCCAGAAAACAAAAGGGACAAACATAGTCTGAATAGACGCGAATTTTGACAGTCATTTTACTTCTCCACCTTTTTCAAAGATTATGTTACATTGTACATCCCGATAAAAGAATTTCTCCAATCTTCTGCTCAGAAAAATATAACGATAACGTAGCTATAATAAAAGGCACGTAGCTATTTCTACGCATCTAAAGGGTTATTGCTGTTATTCAGATTGTCTGACAAGTCGTCTCTTCTGCTGTCATTTTTTCACGAACATATTGTTGAATGATTTACTGCTTTACTTTTAAAAAATTGCATGACAAGCCCTCAACTCCTTGAATGACAAACAAAGCTTGGCATTTCGCCAAGTCCTTCAAAGCGAAAGCCTTCGTTGCAGTTGGGTCTTCAAATTTGTAACCGGTTGATAAACTTCTGTATTTAAAAATTTTTTCTCAGTACACAAAAAAACCAGCCTTGCCTAAAAGACAAAGCTGGATTTATTCGTTAGAATGAAATTAGCGCTTTACAACGTTAGCAGCTTGTGGGCCACGGTCGCCTTCAACGATTTCAAACTCAACTGCTTGACCTTCGTCAAGAGTTTTGAAACCTTCACCAGTGATTGCACTGAAGTGTACGAATACGTCGTTTCCGCCTTCTACCTCAATGAATCCGAATCCTTTTTCAGCGTTGAACCATTTAACTGTACCTGATTGTGTCATGCATAAAACCCCAATCTTTATTTTTACTTAATATGCCAATCGTATTTACTTTCTCGGGTAAATAAAAATTCACATATTATAAGGAACATCAGTCACGAATTGAGTGAATATCCCTTATAAGATGTGAATACTTTAACTCTATTTTCCGTTACCTTTGACCAAAAACAATTATTAAATTCAAAGCTATTTGTAAAAATCAATCCGGACTTTTTTCCAAACAACAAAAGCCCTTCCTCTCTTTCGTCCTTGCGGCTCCGAAGACCGCGCCAGCTCGATTGGACAATCTCGCTCACTGAAAGGTTTCAAATCACTGACTTAACTTTACATGATTTCAGTTGAAATTGCAAGATTTATTTCTTTTGAAAACTGTATGTTTTTTCTTTTTTGTCTGGAAAAAAGGGCGATTTACAGAGGTTTTCATTAATAAAATTTTTTAACCAATTAATGGTGACGCTCCCTCAACCTTATTTCTGCTCTAAATGAATTTGCTTTTTTGATTGAGGGAATGCCACCTTTAAAGTCAATTCAAAAATATCTATACATCATTCGTTAAACGTCTTTTCTTCAATGACTTCATATAGATGATTAAAAATTACCGTTCTACTTGGTGCCTGCTCTTTTGCTAGCAGCTCTGCCTGCTTTATCGCTTGGTCCTTATCCATATATACATACTCTGGAGCAACACCTTCAAGCCTTACTTGCCATTCAGTCATTTCTTTATTTGGCACAATATGAAATTCCTTCATTGCTCATTTTCTCCCTTCAATTATAAATTTTTAAGCAATTCTTCCTTATGAATTTTATGATTTAAGTTTTTTGGTACCGTTTTGATGATCTTTAATGGAGCAAATGCTTCTTTTAATTGCTCCATTACTGACTCATCACCGACCAAGTAAAAGCCTTTCCAATTACAATCCTTTGCTGATTTTTGCAAATCAGGGACAAGTTTTTTATATTCACGCATAGCCAGTACCTTACGTTTTTTATCAATATGATCACTGTCGTATGCTGAAGGTCTTAACTGGTTTCCGTTCGGTGTTGGGATTTTTTGTTCTGTCCAATGATCTTGGGTCATATCCCAGCTATACTTGACTGTCTCGATCACTTCACCCATCGCAGTATCTACGATTGTGACCTCGTCCTTGCTTCCTAACACAATGGCACTACGTGGATACGATTTTTGCAGTGACTCAAGCTGGGTCAATTGTGGATGTTCGTCCCAGTAAAACTCATTTTTCACTTCCAGATCAAGAAACACAATTTCCCATACCTCGTTAGAAGCTGACCCCACGAGGACAAGTCCTTTCTTATGTTCCTGTTGAGTTTGGTGAATATCTCGTTCGGCTTTTTCAGCGAGCTTTTTCAAGGCTTTCTTTCCGTCGTTGTCTCCTTCGCTTTCCCTGTATTCGATCAATCGTTTCAAGCCTTCCTTTAAACGGATTTTCCACTCACCACGCTGTTGTGATTGTTTGCTTCGATCGGTCTCCAAATAAATGGTTAAAAAGGGTCCCTCTGTTTCTCTTTTTCCATTTAGATAACGGAATGGTTCAAGCTTCTTCAATTTCTGCACCTCCCAGATTTATTGTTGTTAGAAGAGTTACCCGCACAGTTGGTTATCATAAACGTAAAAAAAGAAAAAAATAAGAGATGAGTCGATATGCTCACCTCCAATTAAGATCTTCTGCCGTTCAATTATTTGAAGTTTGTAATCACATGAAAGCCAAGCGTTTTGAAGCTCGTCATATCCTCAAGAATTGAGCTAATGTTGTTTAGTTCAACCTCTTTTGAAACAAGGGATTTAGGGTTTAATTTTCCTTTTGAAATTAGTGACATGAGTCCATCATATTCTGAATGAGGGTTGCCAATACTACCGACTATTTCTAATTCCATTGCTGTTATCACATCGATTGGAAAGTCAACGATTCCGCCTTCCTCTCGTGTGGTAAGTCCAATTTGAACATGCCGTCCCCCTTTTCTTAAGCTCTGCACTGAGTTTAAAATGGTTTCTCGAATTCCTAACGCTTCAATGGAGGCATGTGCTCCTCCTTGTGTAATCTCCTTAACTGCCTCAACGACCTTTTCCTTTCTTGCATTAATTGTCGCAACTGCCCCCTCTTGTTTTGCCTTTTCCAGCTTCGCATCATCTACATCCACAGCGATAACGAGCGCACCAACTGCGTTTGCAACTTGGATGGCAGAAAGTCCTACTCCACCTGCCCCATGAACAACGATCCACTTCCCTGGCTGAATTTGGCTACGGATAACCCCGTGATACCCTGTCATGTATCTGCATCCAATCGCTGCGGCTGTCAATGTATCCACTTCATCAGGCAGCTTGATTAAATTAAAGTCACCATTTGGTACGCGTACATATTCCGCATAAGCCCCGTCATAACTAAAGCCAAAAATATTTAAATGATCACAGCGGTTTGAATGTCCACTTAAGCAATTGGAGCAGTGGGCACATCCTTCATGAAACGGAGCAGTCACTCGATCGCCTCGTACAAAATTTTTTACTTCCCTCCCAACTTCTTCAATCACTCCACCAAATTCATGTCCAGGAATAATGGGTAACTCTGGACTTAATCCAACCCATTCCCAGTCTCCCATCCATGCATGCCAATCACTTCGGCAAACACCACAAGCTTCAATTCGCACAATGACATCATTTGGACCTGGAGTTGGATCAGCAACATCACCAATGCGTAGAGGCTCCTTATGTTTAATAATCTGCGCTGCTCTCATTTCAATCACTCCTTTTTTAAAGGTTGTAAGGGATGTTAACTAGCCGGTTCGATTAATTATGGAAGTGTAGCTCAATACCCATTCAAAACCTATATTTCTTCACCACCCTCCTGGATCTGATTTTGCGCTTGCCCCCCTTATCGATTTTATTCCTTAAACTGATGCACAATGCAAATACCCTAAAAATTTGTATACGCTTTCAAAACCGCATTTTTATTTTCTGATTATTCAAATAATAATATCTTTTGTCACTAAGTACAACTTGTTCGTTATAAAATCAGAAATATGCATGTTTTCATGATAAAAATTTATTTACAACGAAAAACGAGAACATCCACTTTATTACCTAAAATAGATACTCTCACGATTAACTATATACCTGACTGCTTATCATTTGTTGTTGCAATTAACGTCTCCCATTCAGGTCGCAGCAAGCTCATTTCATAGACGTTCCAAAAACTCCCGTTTATGCGAATGACATCTCGCAGTAAGCCTTCCTTTTGAAAGCCAAATGATTCATAGAGCTTGATGGCAGGAATATTAAAATTAAAAACCCCAAGACTGATTCGATGCAAATCAAGCTGTTCATAGGCAAAAGCGAGGATTTGTTTTATCATTTCTTTTGCAAAGCCCTTTCCGTTGTAAGGCGGAGCAATAAAAACTTTTCCAAGTCTTCCTGTTTGATGCCGTAAATCGACTCTTCCTAAGCTTGCATGGCCAACAATCTTCCCATCTGCCTCTACTTGAAAGTGGTACGTATCCTCTTTTTCTGCTTTCGCCATGTAGCGTTCAAGCTGCTCCTTTGAAAGTGGAAACGTAAATTCACTTCCACTCCATTGATACAGTAATTTTTCATTATCAATCCAATCAAGGAGCCAATCTGCCCCTTCTTGCCTACACGGTACAATTTCTACGTTATCCATCCTTTATAGACTTCCTTTCCTTTTAGAAATGCCTCCCCTGCAAACCTTCCTTTTCCTCTGTTAATTGTTCGATTCAAGTAAAAAGAAAATTCGACAGGTTTTGACGATTCCTCTATAATGTAAAGAGTTTACTAGATTTTTGAAAAAGAGGGAAGGGTTTAAAGCCGAGCTTTTCTTATCGTCCCGAACTCTCCTTCGTTTGGTTTCTAAGAAGAAAGGATTTAATGTCATGGATATTGCTGTCGTCATCACCACTGTTAGTGTAATGGGGGTCATTATCGGAATTGGAACATTATTAACATGGAGAAAGCCTGTCGCTACTAACACGAAGCAGCTTCTTGTCACAGTGATCATCAATGTTGCCTTACCGTCGATTATTTTAAATGGACTTTTCACAGCGGAAATGACTGAGCATCTCCTACAACATATGTTCATTGTTTTTCTGTTGTCTGTCGCTTTTCACATTGCCTTTATTTTTATAGCCTTGTTCGTTGCTAGGCTGTTTCAATTTAAATCAATTTTTGCCAAAAAAATGGCCCTTCTCGCCGCGTTAGGAAATACGGGATTTATCGGCATCCCCCTTTGTGCCACGATATTCGGTCCGGTCGGAGGCCTTTTCGCCGCTATTTTTGATGCAGGTCTTGATGTTGTCATCTTTTCCTTAGCTATCTATTTACTACGCTCTGGAGAAACGTTTGATTTTCTCCAGTTAAAAGCATTGCTCAACATTCCTTTATTCGCAATTACGATCGGCATGCTCCTAACAATCACAGGTTTCGAAGCTCCTTCTGTATTAATACAACTCACAGGAATGTTATCAAGCTTAGCTGCTCCGTTAGCGATGCTCTATATTGGCTTTTTATTGCCGCCTTTGCTTCGAAAAGGTCGTTCCATGCTTTTTCCACAGCTTTGGTTTCCCATTTTGCTCAAACTAATTGCGATTCCATTAGGCGCCGCTACAGTGGTTCCGCTTTTACCTCTTGACGCAATGATTCAACAATTAGTCATTATCTTATTGGCAATGCCTACCTTTATGCTCGCAACCTTGCTGTTTTCCAAATACGCCGATGATGAAACGACAGCTGTTATTACGACTGTTTGCTCGACCCTCCTCTCCCTCATAACGATTCCCTTTATCGCATTTATGAGTCAGCAGCTTTTATAACACCGAAAAAAGAGCTTAACCTGTGTTGGTTAAGCTCTGATTCATTTCCCATTAATTACGGCTATAGTAGTCATTAATCATATCTAGGATGCTCGGCTCTTCCGTTACTGGTTCTGCTGGCTTTGTCTCCATATGGTTTGCTGCTCTTGTCATCACAATCACTCTCCTGTTGGATTTTTTTGATTTTTTCCACTCTTTATTTTTCTTAGTCTTATTATAATTATCTGTACTATAATAGTCAACCTATTTTTAAAAATTGTTATAAAACATTTTTGCGCTATCGCTTTCTTCTCAAAAGCGACCATTTGCGGTATCTTTTTTAACGTGTAAAAAAAAAGACGGGGGTGGGACAAAAGAGTTTTTATTGAAAAGAAATCCGAACGCAATAGTTGCTGCATAGCCTTCGCTTCGGAAATATCCTCCGCTAAGGTTGTGCATTGTTCGCATTTTCAATCATACACGCTTGTTATGTCCCAGCCTCGTCTTTATGTAAATGATTTATTTTTGGCTTATACTAGTCTCTTAAGATATTCATTGAGAGCCTCAGCTACACCGCTTTCCTCATTGCTGCTCGTCAACGAATGAGCCTTACTCTTAATTTCCTCGACTGCGTTATCCATGGCGATGGCATGTCCAGCGACTTCGAACATAGACAGATCATTTAAATTATCACCAATGACAACCACATCCTTCATATCAACACCTAGGCGTTCTGCAAAATTGGTGAGGGCAATGCCTTTTTGTGCATGCTTGTTCGTGATTTCAAGATTTTCTGAGGCAGATGAACTGACAGCAAACCGATCCGTCTCACTGAGGATTTGTTTGGCTTTGTCCCTTTTTTCATCATTTAATGAAAAAGCAAGAAACTTATAAACCTGCTGTCGCTCGTCCTGTAAGATGTGCTCATAGCTTGCTACTTCTGTTACAGCCGCTGTTATAAAACGCTCCTCTGCTATTGCTCTCATCTTTTCAATTGAATCCTCCGAACCTGATGATTGCAACACATCAATAACCACTTGCAAGGCCTTCTCATGATGATCGGTAAATGCTCCTTCGTTCGTATAAAGCTCAAAATAAATATCATGCTCCCTTAGGACGTCCGAAATAAACAAAGCATCTTTTTTCAGAATGGGAACACTGCGAATCACCTTTCCCTTTTCATCCCTTTCTTCTGCCCCATTCACACAAATGATCGGACAATGAATACCAGCATCCTCTAAAGGCTTTTGAGCTTCACTGTAATCTCGACCCGTGACAACAACGACCATTACACCTGCTTCTTGCGCTTCTTTTATTGCGATTGCATTTTCCTTTGTTACACGACGCTCATCATTCAAAAGCGTTCCATCCATATCTGTTGCAAAAATTTTCATCCAATCTCCACTCCTTTCTCTCTCTCACAAATTGATTGTAGTAAATGTCCCACCCTTTTGAACACTTATTTATGACCCTTTTTTCTACTCTTCATTCAAATTAAGGCTTTTTCTGAAATAACCTTCATTAGCGGCTCGCTCTTCCTGCTGGAATGAAAACGAGTCCTCAGCGCATGCTGTACACCATTTCATTCAAGGCGGTGTGAGCGACACGCTTCCAGCTTTATCATGTTAGCTCCGTCTTCTTTTCCACAGAAAAAAGAAGCCTTATTTCGGCTTCCCATGTAGCTGTGCATCAAGCTGTTCTAGCTGTTCAATTGCTCTTTCTCCAAGCTCATGCTCAATTACCTTAGCTGTATGGTTTCCGAGCATCATGACACCAAAAAACAAGGAAAAAACCAACCCGACTAATAAGGTACTCCCTATAACCAAGGTTTATTCCTCCCCTTGCTCTCACATTTTTACATGATATGAGACAACGAAAGGAAATATGTATGTTTTTTCCACCTGCGAACATACTAAAGAGCGAATACCTAGGAAAAGAGGACAGTCCTTATGAAATATCGACAAATTGTATTAATTGTAAGCACCTCCATTTTCTTGGTTGTCTACGGCTGCAATCAAGATACAAAAGAGCATATTATGGAAGATGTGAAGGCGCAGCAAGCAAGGCTAGCTGATACAACCCTTTCATTACCTCCTAATAATAAAGTTCAAAATAAAGCTCGCGTTGCAAAAGATGAAGCGCTCATTTCCTATGTAGATAAAGCAGGCTTTTATTTGCATGAGTCCTACCTTCACTTAGACCAGCTTACTGCTTTGTTCCAAACGAACAACCCAAGAACGGAGCAATTAGCTTATTCAAAAGGGATCGTTCAAAAACTTCAGCGTGAAAGTGAGCCGCTCTTAAAAACTGAGCCTCCTGGACCCTTGGAAGGCTTTCATACAATTCATGTGACAATGATGATTGAAATTGACGCTCTTGAGCGCGTACTCCAAGACATGAAAGAGCCAAACAATGCACAGCTTTTGAATGCACGAAGCCATTATGAAAAGGCCGTTTTCGCTCACAAGCAGGCGGAACGAGAATATTTATCAGTGCTTGAAGAGCACGGATTGAAATAAAAAAATTTTGAAAGTGATCTGATTTGGCAATCTCTTGATCCATCTCAACTGAGTACCAATGAAAAATCAGCTCCTTCTACTCCCGTTGTTAGAAAGAGCTGTCAAACCTTATCTCGAACGATTGCGCTTAAGAAAATCGACCATTTCTGCCCCAAAGCCGCCAACATCTTCAAACGGTCGACTTGTTTGCATTCCTTTTTCCAACGCATTCATACGGTTAATATGGCTGTGTGAGGTCGTAATGGTAACTTGGTCTACATCAACCAGGTCTTTAATCGACTCTCGAATCGTTCGATATAGCTTAGGACGGTTCTGTTCCTTTGATTCAACACCAATGACGATATCATTCTCATCTGATAAAACATAAGCATGGTGCACATTTTCAAGCCGTTCAATCCGTGATTTAATTATTCCTTCCAATGAATGACTTTCTTGAACTGAAAGCTTGCTTTCCTTTTTTTGTCTCATCTGTGGCGAATCCCGTAATATATATTTGTCACGAGTCACTCCTGGTCTGAGTGTTAAAAACCCTTCATCTCCCATCCCCTCATCCCTCTTACCTTGAAGGTGTGGGGTTACATTTGCACGTAAATGAGCCGAATAGACAAATCCTTTTGTCGTTTTATCTGGTACCATTAAATCAGATAATGGCCCAAGTAAGGCTTGTACACGCTGGGTTCCATATCCTTTGAAGCCTTCCTCTCGATTGGCATTCGCATTTGCACCGAGCACTTCTTCCTGTTCAACGGTACAGCCTTGCAAACAAAATAGTCCAAGTAATAAAAACATCAGCAAACGCTGCATGGACATCTCCCCTCCTTAAAGAATAGGGTTTACTATACGGAAGAAAACCACGCTGATAAATAAAGGAAAAAACATGCTCGTACCCAATACAAAGAAAATTGTCGAATCATTTCTTTTTATAGAAACTATTGGCTTTTTTCGTTGAAAGGCTTTTCATTCACAAAAAATTGTCTATAATTATCATTGTTGTATTTTTCAACACAACCACAATATTAAAGTAGCCGTTACAATTGGAGCACTGTATTTGTCGAATATCAACTTATAAAAGAACAAATAAACTTTTGTATAAATTTAAAGATGGAGTGGAATGATCATGTTACGAATGCAAATTGAGCTAAAAAGGAAGGAAATGTTGTTTCTTGCTGAAACATATGGATTCACTGCGGATGTTACTGTACAATGCAGCCAGGAATTGGACTTATTACTTAATCGACTACAAAAACGTTGCATTTTGCAACAAAATAATTTCAATTTGTAAGTTCCTTTGATTTGACCACCCCAGATTTTTTACATAAAATAACCATAAATCATTGCAATCCTTCCTATCTTTTGTTAAGGTATACACACATAACTATATACGTCTTTACTTCAAACTTTGAAGTGAGGATAGAGGTGCAAAAACCATGAGTACACATTGGGAGGAGAATGAGCTCTGTTGAACAGTGTGGAAAGGGGAATTTGCCGAAGCTGGCGAAATCTCATTTTTCAACAGCTGGTTCTGTATTGAATAAGTGCAGAACTGTCATATAGCTTAAGCTATATGGAGGGCTATCTCACGCATCGGAATGGTTGTTTTATTACAACAAATCCATGCAGCAATGGGGGAGCCTCATTGTTGTTTTTTTATGTCTGATGAGGCTGCATAGCTCTATTCAAACACTTTATATATGAAGCAAGACAGAGATTTTCTTGAATAGAGGAGGATGTCAAAAATGAATTTCGGACGAATAGTTACTGCCATGGTTACCCCTTTCAACCACCAACTACAGCTTGACCTTGAAGCGACGCGCAACCTTGTCAATCACTTACTAGACAACGGAAGTGATGCCCTTGTTGTTGGAGGAACAACTGGAGAAGCACCAACGTTAACAACCGAGGAAAAAATTGCCTTGTATCATACCGTTGTGGAAACAGTTAATGGACGGGTGCCGGTTATTGCCGGGACAGGCTCAAATAACACGGCCGCATCGATTGAATTAACAAAAAAAGCCGAAGAAATCGGCGTCGATGGAATTATGCTTGTGGCTCCTTATTACAACAAGCCGTCACAAGAAGGGCTCTACCAGCATTTTAAAGTCATCGCCGAGTCCACAAAGCTACCTGTCATGATTTACAACATTCCTGGTCGTAGCGTTGTGAACATTGATGTGGAAACCACT
>NZ_ANNK01000095.1 GCF_000334155.1 Halalkalibacterium ligniniphilum
GAAACAGTTAATGGACGGGTGCCGGTTATTGCCGGGACAGGCTCAAATAACACGGCCGCATCGATTGAATTAACAAAAAAAGCCGAAGAAATCGGCGTCGATGGAATTATGCTTGTGGCTCCTTATTACAACAAGCCGTCACAAGAAGGGCTCTACCAGCATTTTAAAGTCATCGCCGAGTCCACAAAGCTACCTGTCATGATTTACAACATTCCTGGTCGTAGCGTTGTGAACATTGATGTGGAAACCACTTTGCGCCTCGCGGAAATAAAAAACATTGTTGCGACAAAAGAAGCAAGTGGTGATTTAGATGCCATGGCAGAAATTATTGAGCGGGCTCCAGAAGGCTTTTCTCTCTATAGCGGAGATGATAGCTTAACTCTTCCAATCCTAGCCATTGGCGGTACAGGTGTCGTTTCCGTCGCATCACATGTGATCGGAAATGAAATGCAGCAAATGGTCCGTAATTTTACAGCTGGTCAGGTTCAAGCTGCTGCTCAACAGCATCGTCAGCTTTTACCATTAATGAAGACAATCTTTATTGCACCAAATCCAACCGCTGTAAAAGAAGCGCTTGAAATGCAAGGTGTTCCTGTAGGTTCAGTGCGATTACCCCTCGTCCCCCTTACTGCTGAACAAAAGCAGCAGCTACAGCTTGTCATGCAGCCGTCTGTCAGCTTTTTTGTAAGCTAATTTAATTTCAGAAAAACTGAAGGTGTCCGCCTCGTTACTTGAGCCGTTGGCGCCTGGAGCTAGACATCAGCGAGTGTATCCTTTCTTAACGCAGAATAAGCATGTGGTGCCATGGCATCACATGCTTTTTTCATTCACCGTCATTTTCTGTTTTTTCTGTAACAGGTAAGCATCCACATGGCCTGTGCCAAGTAAAACCCCTCCTACAATCAGAACGAGGCCAAGCACCTGTGAAGGATAAATCGCCTCATCTAAAAACACAGCTGATGAAATTAACCCAAAAAAAGGAACGAAATTGTTAAAAATGGCTGTCTGACCAGCACCGAGTCGGTGAATCGCTTCATTAAAAAATACATGCCCAAGTCCTGTCGCAATAACGGCTGAAAAAAAGAAGATAAACCACAACCAAGCCGTTCCCTCCGTCATCCCTTGAAGTCCACTTGGTTCTATATAAAGGCTCGTTCCAAATAACAGCAATGAACCAATAAACAGCATCATTCCTGTCATTTGTTTTGCATCGAGGGTGCGTGTCGCTTTTTTAATAAAAATGAAGCTTAACGCTTGCACAAACATAGAAATAAACACAAAAAGATCCCCTTGACTGACGGCTGAAAACCCTCCTTCTCCAAGGGCTAAAATAACGAATACACCTGATAAACCAAGAATAATTCCGAGAAATCTTATTCTTGTCAGATAATCGTTAAGGAAAAGAATTGCAAATAAGGACGTGGTTAATGGAACGAGCGCAAGAATAAGAACTGCGTTTGACGCGGTGGTCATCGTTAAGCCAAATGACAAAAAGAAGTGATGCCCGTACACGCCAAGAATCGTTCCCACAATCACATATCCCCACTCTTTCTTTGTCAGCCGCTTAAAGGAACGAAGCATCACAACGAGAAGAAGGACAACCAAGCCTGCCGTCATGATCCGAAAGGCCGTCATCGTTGCTGGAGGGAATACCTCAACTAACACCTTTAGCATAACGACATTCAATCCCCAGATAATCATGACAAGAAACAACAAACTATAAATAAGCCAAATTGGTGCTTGTTTCACCGAGATTCTTCCCTTCTAGACCCAACCGAATAAATGAAAGCAATAGACGATTGCTGTTAGTAATATCGATAAAATGGCAATAAATCGTACATTCTGTTTGACAATCACACCCGTTGATTTGTTTATCAGTCTTGAGGCCATCAATACCTGGCCTGAAAACGGAGACAGTTGTGTAGCCAAGGCCCAAGCAATGATCATCACAAGTGCTAAATACTCGCTGCTAACTCCAAAAGTAGACGGCGTGAGCGTACTTCCAATTCCGCTCACGATAATGACAGGATGCACCCCTATTTGAGCAAGCAAAATCGCAAACGCAATGAGTAAATAGCTCAATATAAAGACGGAACCGAAAGACGCCTCGTAAAGAAAGGCAGAACCATAGGCGCCAATCTCTGTTTCAGCTATAGCAACACTAAAAAATCCAGCACTAATAAAAACAGCAATTTCATTTTTTAACCTAAAAAAAGATGATTGCACCTGCTCAGACACAGCCAATAAATAATCTGATAAACTTTTGGCAATTATCGCCCAAAAAAACGGTAAAACGAGCGCTAACACGCAAACAATCGTAAGCATATTCACCTCTAAGAGAATGTCCAATGAAAAGGACAGGACAATTAAAACGAGCGAAAAACTAAAAAGAGGCATCAAAGAACGCCCAGAGTCTACTGATTCATCAAATTGTAGCTCTTTCTCAATGATCGGATCATTGGGGAAAGAAATTTGTTTAAACATGAGTAAGCAAACGACGATGTAGACAAGACCCATAGCGAAACCATATCCGCCTATTTCAAACCAAGACAAATCGAACAGCACAAGAACAATCCCAACATTGACAAAGTAAGGGGACCAAAAAATACAAAATCCGAATGCTCGCATAATCGTCAAGGTGAGCTTTTGGTCTTGGTAGGATGAAAAGCTTCCTTCTACTATTTTTTTCACAATTGGCATGGAACCAAAGTTTAATAGTACACCGATTAATATCGTTAGCAAAAAGCTCAGCCGATATGGATGAGATGCTCCGCCTTCCTTCTGTCGCTTCTGTACCTGCTCTTTCAAAAGGGACAAATAGCCAGCAATTGACATAAAGGTTCCAATTAAAGGGATGAGAAGAAACAAAGAAAGCAGATTAATGTTTCGTCCAAAACCAAGGAGGGCATCGTCTAAGGGCGTACCCTCTACATAAAAACAAAAGCCTCCTACCGTTACGAGGATAATGACAATGATGCGACTGAATGTAGAAACAAAGAAAAGCGTACTGCCGAGTAAAATTGCTGCTAGAATACTAGAAATCAGTATGATCATGTCACTTGGAAAAAACAAATGAAACAAATAAAAGAGTACCGTTATGTAACAGACTCCACCTAACAATCGAATAAATGGGTGTTGTTCCGTTGTTGTCATCCCCTTTATCTCTTTTTCACAGGTATCCTTTTCCATTTTATCACGTTATTGTGACTTCATCACCTTTCGATATACGAAGCAATTTGATTTCATACTCTTCACAGAATCCTGCATGAGCGGATCCCTCTTCTCATTTGAATGGAGACGAGTCCGTCAAGTAACGCTGAGCGACCTCTCAATAAATGAGTGTGAGCGAAAGGCCATCATTGTTTTATCAACTTGCACTGAAGCTCCGTCCCCTTTTCCACTCAAATCCGCAAGAACGGCTCATTCTTCCCACTCGAATGAAAACGAGTTCGTCAGGTCATTCTGTGTACCATTTCAATTAAGGTGGTGTGAGCGAAAGGCCATCATTGTTTTATCAACTTGCACTGAAGCTCCGTCCCCTTTTCCACATTAAAAAGACCGCAATCACGGTCTTCACGTCGCATTATGTACACTTTCTTCATAGGCAATAATGATCACTTCACGATTTGTGACAGCTTGTATTTCCTCTTCTAGCGCCTTTACCTTTGATAGCATTTCCGGATTTAGCTCTGCCGTTGTATAACGGTCTGACATTCGCTCCAAAATCATCGCCTCCCTCGTTCTACCTGTAAGGTACCCTATTTGTAGATGAATCATACATCAATAGATTTGGTGAGTGAAGCGTATGAAACGTGAAAATAAAAAGCTTAGAATCTTATACATTCCAAGCTTTTTTAATCGATAAAGTATTATTCGTTTGTTAGAATCTCTCTATCCATTTCAACTGAGGGAATGTGAACGAAAGCTCCATCCCCTTTTCACAGAGTAAAAATCAATCTTCAGTTATATTAATCGTTTCGATTAAAAATGATTTTAATTTCTTCTCCAACCATTTAGTAAGCAGACATTTCCCCTTGAAAATATCCACTTCTAAAACCAACTTCATCCTCTTGAAATTTTCCTTTAAGCAATTGTCCCATTTTTTTGATACTTTTCCGAGATCCTATCTAAATGAAGCATCTTGTCATTGTCGTCTGATTTTAAGATAAATTCCAACTCAATTATCATTCTTTCGTAGGCAATGGACATTCCTTCGAACAAACCTTTTTGAAATTCTTCTGAAATTATTCACCTCGTTCAAACCACAATGTTTCTCCGATTGCTAAAACAGAGAGCTGCTCCTGTGGTAATTGGAGTCGCTCCCACTCCTTGTGCAAGCGCGCCAACGCTTCAGGGCCTGTGTCATCAGCTAGGCGGTAAGCTCCATAATGCATTGGAATAAAAAGGTTGCCGTTTAACTCCATAAATGCTTTGATTGCATCCTCTGGATTAATGTGCGAGGCTTCCATAAACCATTCCGGCTCATATGCCCCAATCGGCATTAAGACAACGTCGATGTCAAAGCGTTCCCCAATGTCAATAAAGCCATGGAAATAGCCTGTATCACCGACGAAATAAACCGATCTTTTGCTGCGCAAATCTTCAAGCACCCAGCCACCCCAATGGGACGTGTTTGTATCGAACAGCGTTCTTTTTGTCCAGTGCTGAGCCGGAACAAAGGATAGCTTCACGGTTTCATTCTCCTGAATAAAACCCTCCCACCAGTTCGCTTCCACGACCTTTTTATAGCCCCTGCGCGTAAAAGCAGATTTTAAGCCAGTCGGAACATAAAAGGTCGGATTTCCCCTTAGCTTTCGGATCGAGGCGAAGTCCAAATGGTCATAGTGCCCGTGTGAAATGACGACTAGGTCAATATCCGGCAGCTCGCTCATAAGGAGTCCTGGTTCTGTGAGCCTTGTTTGAACCCCCATCCGCTGTGCCCACACCGGATCGGTTAAAATGTTCAAGCCGTTCATTTGAATAAGAAACGTCGCATGACCGACCCACGTTATCGAAAAGTTGCTTCGGTTTTGCTTCAGTTTTGCAACCTGCTTTTCTTTCGCATGTGGAATGTGAGTTGAAAGGTCTTTTTGCTTCGCTCTTCTTTCTTTAAACCAGCGAAGCATATCGGAAAAGGATTTTCGGTTGTCTATATCGTCATAGTTCGTGTATCGGGTTCTTTTCATTTTTCATTCCTTCTATAAATAGTCTCTAGTTAAACGTACACTTCAATTTGCTTTCTTGTAAAGTAATATGCCTTCACACTTATTTAATGCTTCCTTTAGGTTCCGTTATTCACGGACACAGATTCATTACTGGCTTGGCTTTTCCCGAAAAACTCGTAATGATTCTGGCTTTTTCCCTTTCGGCACAATTAAGAACCTGTCCCTTCTCTAAAAATCTCCAAACGATTGAACAACAAAAAAAGATGCTATTCTTACACATAGGCTGACTTTGCCATGGAACACTCTCTATCCTTCCTTGCATATGTTCAATTGACTATATTGCAAGACTCATTCGAATTTGCTATATTCAGGTAAAGTTCTTGGTTTTTTCATGCTAGTTCTTGATCAATTCGTATTGTGAATGGAAAAAGTCTCTCTGGAGGGGAATCAAAATGATTGTCGTCAGCTCATGTCTCGCTGGCTCAGAATGCCGATACAACGGTACACACAGTCTTATAAAAAAAGTGGAAGAGTTAGTGAAGCAAAACAAGGCAGTTATGGTATGCCCAGAGCTGTTAGGAGGCTTCTCGACACCAAGGGAGCCAGCTGAAATTATAGGCGGCAGAGGAGAAGATGTCCTAACCGGAAAAGCAAAGGTGATTGAAAAATCAGGAAACGATGTCACCTCCCTCTATGTAGCCGGAGCCTATAAAACGTTAGAGCTCGCCAAGCAAGTCCAAGCCACTTGCATCGTCTTAAAAGAATACAGTCCTTCCTGTGGCAGCGGCATGATTCATGACGGTAGCTTCTCCAATGCCAAAAGGGTTGGCGAGGGTGTCACGACAGCATTACTAAGAAAAGAAGGGTTTCAGGTCATTTCTGAAAGGGAGCTTGCAGCGAGGATAAGCTAGCTTTACTTTTCTTGTGGAGTGTTCGCCTCCATTGGCAAGAATCAAAAACACGAGTCATTTCTTCTCAGCTTTCTCTCGTATTTCCTTCAAAATGATGGAAATTGAGTTACATGAGGACCCCATAAAAACACGAGTCACAGAAAATGTCCGTGACCCGTGTTCTTTGTTACACAGTTGCCTGTTCTTTTTCGTCCATTTTGCTCCCCCGTCTTTTCAATCCTTTTATCCTTACAATACTTTTATCGACGACAGAATAGATCGCCGGAATAAGGATAAGAGTAATACCTGTACCAAATAACAAACCTGATATAATCACAATAGCTAACGGTGATTGGTACGTACTCGCTCCTCCTGTCGCTAACGCTAAAGGAAGCATACCTGCTGCCGTCGTAAACGTCGTCATAAAGATCGGACGTAGACGATCTTTTCCTGCTTGAATAAGGGCAGCTTCACTTGTGACACCCACTTCTCGAAGCTGATTAATCCTCGTAATGAGCAAGATTGCGTTATTTAAAATGACCCCGATTAAAATCACCATGCCAATCCCAGAAAGCATATTTAGCTCCTTCTGTAAGAGGAACAAACCTAGTAACACGCCCGTAAAGGTAAGTGGAATAACAGACATGACAATAATCGGTTGTAAAAGACTGTTAAATTGAATTGCCATGACAAGGAATACGAGGAAAATCGCCAGCACAAGAACGATAAACAGCTCAGTAAATGCTTCGCCTTGCTGTTCAAGCTGCCCGCTTAGCTCCAGTTCATAACCAGCAGGAACGTCGACAGATGCAATCACCTCTTCCATAAACGTGCGGATGCTCCCTAAATCTTCACCTAGAAACTCTGCACTAACGGATAGAACCCGGTCTCCGTCCACACGAGTGATTTGTAAAGGAGCTGTTACCTCTTCGAATTGAACAAAGTCAGAGATCGGTTTCATCCCTTCAGGCGTTAGCCACTCCACCTGACGAAGCTGTTCAAGTGTCTCGATTTTCTCTTCTCTCTCTAAATAAATCGCCACATCGTCAGATCCGTCCTTCATCAACCCTACAGGCTGACGGGCAAACAGCATGGAAATCGATTGCCTTATATTGGACGGAACAATGGCAGCACCTTCGATCTCGCTTTCGTTTAATTCGACTTGAAGAACTTGCTGATTCGATTCCATCGAATGGCGAATGTTCCGTAGCGCTGGATAAGCTTCTAGCTCCTCTATAACTTCCTCGGCTACATTTATTAATGTTTCAATCGAATCTCCCTTCACAGTTAATGAAATGTCTTCACTTACCCCTCCTGCGTCCATGGCCGATCCGACCTGGACAACCGGATAGGAATCTTGCAATTCTTCTAAGCGGTCTAGAATCGTTTCATTTACTTCACTTTGTGTCATCGTCGCCTCAGACTCTGGTGTCATGTTAATAAAGCTGTAGAGCGTGTTGCTTCCAAAGAGGAGGACCATATAATGGTCAACGTCCTCAACGGTTTGGAGTTTTTCATGGATCGCATCAGCTACATTTTCACGCTCGTCACGAGACACGCCAGGCTCTAGCATTACCACAACTTCTGCCTGTCGGTCGTACACATCTGGCATTAGTCCTGTCGGAATCGCCGTTAATAAGAAAAGAGAGCCTGCAAAAATCGCAAAAAACAGGCCAATGACGGCAATGCTACGCCATACCTTTTTTGACACCCACTCAATGACGGAGCCATAGCCACGAATGAGACGGGGCTCTTCTGTCTTTTTACGTAGCGGTTTCGTCAACCATCTGTCTGCTAAAACAGGAATAAGCGTAAAGGAAATCAACACCGAGCTTACGAGAGATATGACAATGACAGCCCCGAGCACCACAAAGATTTGACCAAGATCTCCACTAATCATACCGATCGGAATAAATACAACAATCGTCGTTAATACGCACGCAATGACCGCCGAACTAACTTCTTTTGTTCCTCGAACAACGGCGTTACGTAACGGCAAGCCGTCTTGAAGATTTCGGACAATCGATTCCAAAATAACGATCGATGCATCAATCATAATCCCAATTCCCAGCCCTAATCCAATTAACGTAACCATATTAATCGAATAGTCGAGATACCACATAAGCGCAAACGTTAAAAGAATTGAGGTTGGGATCGACAGAGAAATAATTGCTGTTGCTTTAATATTTTTCAAGAACAACAACATAATCAATATTGAAAGCAGACCGCCAATTAACACATTCGTCGATACATCTTCAATCGAACGAGTAATGAAATCCCCGACTGCCACTTGCTCTTCCAATATGGCATCCCCTAAAATGTTCTCATCCTGAATGCTCTTCAATTCCTCTCTTGCTGCGGCTGCAAGAGATACATCTGTTTCTTGCGAGGAGGGTGAAATAAAAATCGAGATATAATCGGCATCTCCATTTCGCCATGCCGTTGGAACGCGGTCACCTTCTCTAGCAAATGAAAACGTAACGAGATCCTGCAGTTCCTTTTGTCCGTCGTTTGTCATTACGGTTAACGTCTTAATATCGTCTTCCTTTGTAAACCCTTGTTGCCAACGGATCTGTGCTTGTTCCCCATTCAACTCGACCGATCCTAATACTTCATTCACGTTCTCTTCTTGAATCCGTTGACTTATTGCGATAGGATCCGTCCCATTTTCACGCAAGGTTTGTTCATCCCAGTAAATGGTCACTTCCCTTTCTGTCACACCCATCACGGTAACAACCCCAGCTTCAGGCAATGCTTCAAACCGAGGCTTAATCACTTGAAGCGCTTTTTGAGATAATGCGTCTATGTCTTCTCCGTACAAGTCAAGAAAATAACTATCTGTCCCTCCAAGAGACCATTCATATGTCATATGATCTTCAATTTGCGGATACTCCACTTGGAGTTGCTGAACCGTTTGCTCGAAATTAGGGAAGGCGATGCCGCCCTTCCCTTCCTCAAACATCACTTGAAATTCAATCATTCCTTCTGACGTGGTGGACGTATATGTTTCAACATGATCGAGCAAGCTCACCCGCCGTTCTAAGTTCTCTGCAATCCCTTCAAGCTCTAGCGTACTCGTGCTTCCAGCGTAGAGCGTTGACACCCCACCGTCTAATGTGACTTTTGGCATCAGTTCCAAATGCAGCTTCGTCAAACCATAGCCACCAACGAATAAGATAAGCGCTACAGCTAGGCAAACAATTAACTTTCTATTTAACAAAAAATGTAACCACTTCAATTTAGCTTCTCTCCTCTCCAAAAACTGTCAGTATGAGTATAATCTTTCATCTCCCACAATGTCACCAAAAATTTCATATTTACTATGAAATTCAGCCTAGAGACGGAGAAGCTTTTCGTTCCATGGATGTAGCTTTTGAAGCAGACGAGCGTGAAAGGGAAAACTGAAACAGATCACGGGGCTGGGACAAAAGAGTTTTTATTGAAGAGAAATCCGAACGTCATGATCGTCGATGCATAGAAATCGCTTCGGAAATATACTCCGCTAAGGTTGTGCATTGTTCGCTTTTTCAATCATACACGTTCGTTATGTCCCAGCCTCGTATTGATTTGAGTCGGTAGCCTAACAGAGTGCAGATACAAGGAGTTTACATTCATTTTCCTGAACGATGTAAATATCATTTCATCAACAAAAAAGAGCACCGACAAGCTAGCCTTGTCCAGTACCCTCATCCCTTAGCAATGAAATTATACTTAATTAAACTTACCGTTGTAAAAATCCTCGTACGCCTGTCTAATTTCTTCTTCAGAATTCATGACAAATGGTCCTCTCGCAACAACAGGTTCTCCAATCGGCTCACCTGCATAAAGAAGAACACGCAATCGCTCTTCACTCTCAATACGAATAGAGCTGTCTCCCCCTTCATTCTCCCCTTTTCCGAGCCATAGTACCTGTTGCTTCTCCCCTTTTACACGATCCTTACCGAACGCTCCCTCACCTTCAAGAACATAAAGGAAGCCATTATAGCTAGCTGGAATCGTAGGAGAAAGCGTTGCTCCGCGTTCAAGCGTCATTTCGATCATCGTCACCGGTGCATAGTTTTCTGTCTTTGATTGAACATCACGGTACGAGCCAGAAAAAAGCCTGACTGTCGCCCCTTCTTCTTCAATGACGGGGAGGTCATTTTGGGTTAAGTCCTGATAACGTGGTGCTGCCATTTTACTTGCTTTTGGCAAATTGACCCAAAGCTGCAAGCTGTGAACCGTGCTCCCTTCCACAGGTTCCTCCGCATGAAGAATTCCGCTACCTGCCGTCATCCACTGGACATCGCCTGCTTTTAAAAGACCCGATCCACCTTTGTTATCCTTATGCTCCAGCTCTCCATCAATCACATACGTCACCGTTTCAATGCCACGGTGAGGGTGAAAGCCAAACGTTCCTCTCTGAAACCAGTCCTCCGCCATCAGCAAAAATGGATCGAAATCAGACCAGTGACCCGGCTCAAGGACGAAGCCTTGCTTATGTCCAGCACCCTGTTGCTGATGAGTCACGTTCCATACGCGTTTAATCCCTCGTTCATTACCTGCCATTGCAACCACTCCCTTATCTATCATCCTTCACCTTTTATCTAAAACCAAATCACAAATACATGCAAACAGTTTGCTCATCGTATTTTCATTTAAAGACAGGATGAAAGAATAAAGGACGGAACATACTATCAAACGATAAAGAGTGAACGGAGGGACAACATGAACGACATGATTGATGAATTAACAGAATGGTTTGAGGCTAAAAAAGGCCAATCGTTGCATATACAAAAGGCGGAGCATTCAACAGGAACGGATGACGTCACTGATTTTGATGATGTAACGATTAGCCTGGAGGAAGTCTCCCTTTCTCAAAGGAGCGAAGAGGATCCTGATGGCTATGTACCAAATCAGGAGCTGATCCTCATGGGTAACGGCCACATTCAAGGAGAAGACCGAAACATGCCGCTGCCACAAAACCGATTTGAAATTCCTCTATATGATAATTTTCAGTTATCCAAGGACGGGGAGGTTGTGAAGATTTATACGGAAAAAGCTGTTTATCGGGTTTCGCAGAGTTGAATGCTAAATGAAAAGGAGATTTTTATTTTGAAGGGTCCCTTTCGCCGCTATTTAAGTAAGCCAAAAGACTTCTTTAGACTTTCTAAACTTCTTATTTTATAACAACTGGAACATTATAATGGTTTATTCCTTAAAAAATTGGATATTAAACAAACACGTCCTTGTTATACCATTGTATAATCAGGATGACTTTCATCATTGATAATTATCTAAGAAACCTTCATATCCATCAACATGTTGTGATGGTCTATATGACTTCCTTTTTGTTTTTTTGTCCCTTTAATGTTTCATCAATGACCTAAATAATCATAAATACCCTAAAGCATGCTGCGTTTTTTACTCAGAACCCTTTTCTAAACTGAGTCATAAAATTCATCCGAATATCACATAATGGTTGAAAGCTCTTCGGCAATTTGAGCAATCTGTTCATAGGCTTTTTTGAGTTCATTAATTGACGCCGAATTATTTTCTATTTTTGTAGAAACAGTTTGCATCATTTCTACCATGACCGATAATGAATGTAAAATCTCATTTATTTGATCTGAAATATCATTCGCAGAATCCTTACTTTTGTCAGCCATCTTTCTCACTTCATTCGCAACAACTGCAAAGCTACGCCCATGTTCTCCTGCCCTCGACGCTTCAATCGAGGCATTTAATCCAATTAAGTTGGATTGCGTAGCGATCTCTTTAACAAAAGAAGCTACCGATTGTATCTTTGCTACATAATTGTTAACAATCTCTGATTCTTTATTAAGTGATTCCATATCATTAACAATGGTTTGCGATGCATCGTGAACGTTATTCGTACTGGAGATCATTTCCTCAACAACAGCAGTAAATTCAGCGATACTCTTCTGCAACACAGTTTGGCGGTCAGTAATGTCCGTTGCTATCTTAACAACAGCTTGTACTTGCCCATTTGAAGCTAACACGGGAGTATAAAATGCTTCCAGCCACACAATTTGTCCATCTTTTGTAATCCGTTTCACTTTATCATGAAATGCCTTACCATTACGTAAATTGTCCCAGAAATCCACATATTCTTGACTATTTCTGAACTCAGCAGAACATAGTTGCCTATGGTGTCTACCTTGTATCTCACTCATTTTATAGCCCATCACTTGGGAAAAATTATTATTTATCCATGAAATATTCCCAAGTGGATCAAAGGTGATCATCGCAAACGATTGCTCCATAGCAGTGAACATTTGTTTTTCATCAAGGACTAGCTGGTGTACAGTCATTATTTTATCCCCTAAATATATTTATTTTATGTAAGCCCGATATGTTAGAAAACTTCTCATACGTTCAAATGTAATTATTAATCGTTGTAAGATATATCGGTTGTATTCCGACTTTATTATACAAAATTCTATTACACTATTAATATTAACAAAATTATTTCAAATGATATACTTTTTGGTCTCACTCTTATCAAAAATCGCCCCTATTTTATCGGTAATTTCCCATTGTAATGTCAAATAATCAAAACCAGCCATGATTGATCACGGGTGGTTTTGATTATTTAAGAATTAATGGCTTTTAAGCCTGCTTGATTTAGAAAATTCTATGGCTTATTATAATGCGGTTGGAAAAAGAAATCCACAAACGCTAATTCCCCAACAGTCATTTCATTTTGAATACAAACGGATATCGTATTAATCGCGCTTGAGTAACATCTGCTTTGGATAATAATTGTGCACCAACAATTCGATTCGTCGTTTCTTCATATACGACCTTTAATCTAACTTTCTCTGCACCAGGCATAAATTCAGGAAGATTTGCATCAGTAATTGTGATAGTTTTCACATTCATTCCGAAAAAACTAGCTGCATTTTCTGTTAATCCTGTTGAAGCCATTTAAGATTATAGATTTTGAGTGCAGATGTTCCTTGAGTTCCCATATATCGTACAGTACAGTTGGGTTTGTTAAATTCTTTGCTACCAATGCTCCCATTCGAACCGCATTTGTTGCAAGTGGAATAGGCAAGTTGCTTTGCTGGATTATAAAAAACAGCACAACTATCTCCAGCAGCATACACATTCTCTTTGCTTGTTTGCATATATTCATTACAATGATTGCACCATTTGCAAGCATATCAACTTGACCACTTAATTGAACACTAATAATCTATATCCTAAATAACAAAAAAGCACGAACCTCAAAGTCCGTACTCTTTCTCGAGCTCTTCTAATTGCACCAATGATTGCTCTGCCCAAGGGCTTGCTTCTTCTGCCAGTGCTTCTTTTTGTTTCTGCAGTGCTGTTTTCAGGGAGTCCTTGTAAGCTGGCAGGTCCTCTTCGAGCTTTTTTAACGAAGACAAGGGCATCCAAGCTTTTTCATATTGCGCCAATGCTTTTCGTTGGTGAAACAACGGCACATTAATCTGCTTTGGATTGTGCAGATCTCCTTGGGTTGGATGCTTGAATACGGCTAAGACCTTTACAAGGGCTCTTTGTTTTTCAGGCTCTAACTCCAGTAATTCTCCACCGTAGACTCCTGTTTTATAAACTCCACGTACATAATCACCAACATTCATTGCTCCTTCTCCCCTCTTCCATTTAATGAATCGCTATATTCGTGTAAACATGCTAACAAGATAGACAGCGATGCATGCAAAACCGATTGCAAAAGACCATTTTGCCCGTTGTTTTTTGCCATGAAGAACGCTGTAAATGCCAATCGCCCCAAATACACCGATGAGTAGAAAAAAGCCAAATGCCGTTAGGACGACGATAATATCACTCGACATCATGTCACCTCCATTATAATCCTGGAACGAGGGATGTAAACAAGTCCCACATAAATTCAGAGACAGGAACGAAATACGTCTCTGCAAAAACCCCAAGTGAATCTGAATCTGTCACAGCGTCAATAATGACAAACGTAAAGGTGACAAAAATAACAATAATCGCAACAGCGAGGGTTAAGGCTAAAAGGCCGATGTATGCTAAGCCAAGGCGGATCGCCCATTTTATTACAGGTGATTTAGTCTTTTTGGTCACCGACATATGAAATTCCCCCCAATTACTCTATTCGTTTTTGCTGATACTACTATCGTACCAAAAGCAACGATGTTTGGAGAAATTGAAATGGGAACATCTTATGAATCCTATTGCTGGGAGGCTTACACCCCTCTACCAGCCAATGCTTCCTTTTATCTATCCTGTTGTGCAGATCTCGTTTTCTATAACTAACGCAAAAAGACCGCATACTGCGGTCCCTTATGCCATCCAATACGGGGGCATATTTTTGCCCCAGTAGATGCTACCAAGCTCGTGATGGCCTTCAAATGCGTCTTTATCGGAATGATAATGAAAATTGAACCAATAGCCTTGTTTCGGCGGTTGATCGCGACGAACGTGAAAGCGCAAAAGGTCTTGACCTGTTGATGTGTCATACAGATGAATGATCTTTTCACCTAATCCTGCTGAAGGGTCATCCGAGAGGGTTAAACTTTGTAGCTGATCCATTGACAGCCCCTCTGTTTCATGTATGATCACATCTTTCAACCGAGTCAATATTTCCGCTTCAAAGGTTTGGCCGATTTTCGCTGCAATCACATCGCCAAACTTTAGTAGACTTTGCTCGTAGGTTTGCTCAATGACCGTATCAGCAAAAGCATTCAGCGTCGCCGCATCCCCGCGGTGAATGTAATCATCCGTTTGAACGGGAAGAACCGCCTCATACAACGCATATGAGTTCGAATCAACCTTATAAATATAAGGCTTCTCCGTATTCGTGCTTTCCGACTTGGGCAATGCCGCTGCTTGTGCATCCCTCCCTATGTCAGGTGGTGCAATAAGACCGAGGGTCACGATTGCTGTCGACACGAGAAGCCCTCGTTTTAACCATGTGATCATCGCCGACTACGCCCTTTCATGGAAACTAGATCTTATCTATATTTTCGCATGAAAGCTATAAAAATACCATTACAAATACGTAACAAGTTTTTGAATGATTATGGTAGATTCGAAGAACCCATCAAGAATCGATCACACTCACGAGCCGCTTCACGTCCCTCATGAATGGCCCAAACAACAAGGCTTTGTCCACGGCGGTTATCACCTGCCGCAAAAACGCCTTCTACACTTGTTTGATATTTTCCGTATGTTGCTTTGATATTGGAACGATTGTCTGTTTCAAGCTCCAATTGACGGATGATTTCTTGCTCAGGACCTGTAAAACCAACAGCAAGGAGTACAAGGTCTGCAGGCCATACCTTCTCGGTGCCCGGAATTTCAACACGTACTTTGTTGCCTTGTTCGTCAAACGTCGTTTCAACTGCGATCGTGTGAATTTCTTTTACCTGTCCGTTCCCATCACCGACAAATTTTGTTGTCATGACTTGGTACGCGCGTGGGTCATTTCCGTACACGGCTTTCGCTTCCTTATGCGCATCTTCTAAAGAATGTACAATTGGGAAAAGTGGCCACGGATTATTACCAAGGCGTGTTTCACTCTTCTCGCGGTTTATGTCAAATTGCGTAATGGACTTAGCGCCGTGACGAATAGAGGTTGTAATACAGTCAGCACCTGTATCCCCTCCACCGATCACGATGACATTTTTTCCTTCAGCTGAAATGTATTTTCCATCACGATGATTAGAGTTTAATAAGCTCTTTGTATTCGCTGTTAGAAAATCCATTGCAAAGTGAATACCAGCCAAGTCTCTGCCTTCAACTTCCACATCGCGAGGCTTTGTCGCACCTGTACATAAGATCACAGAATCAAAGTCAGATTTAAGCTGAGCAACAGGGAGATCCTTGCCGATTTCCGTGTTTGTTTTAAAAATGACGCCTTCTTCTTCAAGAATGTTGACGCGGCGCTGTACTACTGCGTAGGCAAGCTTCACATCAGGAATCCCGTACGTAAGTAATCCGCCAATTCGATCTTCTCTTTCAAATACGGTTACAGTGTGGCCTGCTTTGTTCAATTGAGCAGCCGCTGCGAGTCCTGCTGGTCCTGAACCAACAACAGCAACACGTTTTCCGGTTCTGGTTTTTGGAGGGTTGGCTTTAATCCATCCTTCCTTGAAGCCACGTTCAACGATCGAATATTCAATGCTCTTGATCGAAACAGGGTCATCTGAAATTGCGACCGTACATGAGCCTTCACATGGAGCAGGGCATACACGTCCAGTAAATTCCGGGAAGTTATTTGTTTTATGAAGACGCTCAAGTGCTTCCTTCCATTTTCCTCGATAAACGAGATCGTTCCATTCTGGGATTAAGTTGTAAACTGGGCAGCCAATTTCGCCAGAGCCAACCATGGTTGTACCCGCTTGACAAAAAGGCACACCACAGTCCATACAGCGAGCACCTTGCTTGCGCAAAGCACTTTCTGGCATCATGATTTGAAACTCTTGCCAGTTCTTTGTCCGCTCAAATGGGTCTTTCTTCGGAGAAGTTTCTCGTTTGTATTCCATAAATCCTGTTGGTTTCCCCATTGCAATCACTCCAACCTTCCATCTATTTTCCGATACCCACAATGGGCAGGAAGCGCGTGGATACGCTCCCTATTTCCCACTCACACGACTTTTGTCGTTTTTATTTTCATCAAATGCAGCCATGACTGCCTCTTCACCTGATAGACCTTCTTGCTTCACGCGCTCAATCGCTTCGAGCATCCGCTTGTAGTCTTTTGGGATGACCTTGACGAATTTTTTCAATGCAACGTTCCAGTTGCCGATCACCCGCTTTGCAAGTTCACTGTCTGTGTAACGGATATGATTTTCTAGCATCGTTTTCACGTATGCTACATCCTCTTGCTCGGTTAATGCTTCGAGGAATACCATTTCCTTGTTGCACTTATCGGCAAACGTACCGTCTTCATCAAAGACATAGGCAATCCCACCGGACATCCCTGCAGCAAAGTTCTTTCCAACTTTACCGAGGTTAATGACTCGTCCGCCAGTCATATACTCTAAGCCATGGTCTCCTACCCCTTCAACGACAACATTGGCACCAGAGTTCCGCACACAGAAGCGTTCGCCAGCAATGCCTCGAATGTACGCCTCTCCACTCGTTGCACCGTAAAAGGAAGTATTCCCAATAATGATGCTTTCCTCTGCTTTAAAGCTAGAGACAGCAGGTGGGCGAACGATCAGCTTTCCGCCTGATAGTCCTTTACCTGTATAATCGTTGGCATCTCCTTCAAGGTCTAGTGTCATCCCTTTTGGTATAAATGCACCAAAGCTTTGACCAGCAGAACCCTTAAATTCAAGATGGATTGTATCTTCCCGAAGGCCTTCTGCACCGTAACGCTTACTAATTTCACTTCCGACAATCGTTCCGACGACACGGTTTGTGTTTCGAACCTGGAATGTGCCACGAACTTTCTCTTGACGTTCAAGCGCAGGCTCACAAGCACTAAGAAGCTCTGTCATATCAAGCGATTCCTCTAGCTGATGATCTTGTGCTTTTGACCAATAGTTCTTTTCATGGTCAGGGTTTGGTTGGTAGAGCAAGCTAGACAAATCAACATGCTTTGCTTTCCAATTATCAATCTCCTCGTTCATCTCTAAAACATCGGTGCGGCCGACCATTTCTTCAATTGAACGGAAGCCAAGCTCTGCCATTGTTTCACGAATTTCTTGAGCGACAAAGGTCATGAAATTCACAACATGCTCTGCTTCACCCATATATTTTTTACGCAATTCTGGGTTTTGTGTGGCGATACCAACTGGACATGTGTCCAGATGACAGACACGCATGATAATACAGCCTAAGACAACAAGTGGGGCGGTTGAAAATGCAAATTCCTCTGCTCCAAGCAACGCTGCAACGACAACATCGCGCCCTGTCATGAGCTTTCCGTCTGTCTCCACGCTAATTCGATTACGTAAATTATTTAAAACTAAAGTTTGATGCGTTTCAGCTAAACCTAGCTCCCAAGGAAGTCCTGCATGCTTAATACTCGTACGAGCAGCAGCACCTGTTCCACCATCATAGCCACTAATGACTAACGCATCTGCTCGTCCCTTCGCTACACCAGCAGCAATCGTCCCAACACCTGTGCCTGAGACAAGCTTGACACTAATGCGTGCTTGAGGGTTTGCGTTTTTCAAGTCATGAATTAATTCAGCTAAGTCTTCAATTGAATAAATATCATGGTGAGGTGGTGGTGAAATCAGACCAACACCAGGTGTAGAGCCACGAACCTCGGCTACCCATGGGTATACCTTTGTGCCAGGAAGCTGTCCACCTTCGCCAGGCTTCGCCCCTTGCGCAACCTTAATTTGAATTTCATCGGCATTCACAAGGTAATGACTTGTCACACCGAAGCGACCAGATGCCACCTGCTTAATCGCACTACGACGGAGGTCTCCGTTTTCATCAGGTGTATAGCGTCTTTGATCTTCTCCACCCTCTCCCGTATTGCTCTTACCGCCAATGCGGTTCATGGCAATTGCGAGGGTCTCATGAGCCTCTTGAGAGATGGAGCCAAATGACATCGCACCTGTTTTGAAGCGTTTGAAAATGCTCTCAACCGGTTCAACCTCTTCTAAAGGAATCGGCTTGCGGTCAGCTTTGAATTTCAACAAACCACGAAGCGTTGTTTGCTCCTTTGTTTGCTCGTTGATCGTATTGGAATACTTTTTAAACAAATTGTAGTCATTGTTACGACATGCGTGTTGAAGCATATGGATCGTATGCGGGTTGTATTGATGCGGGTCCCCGCCGCGACGCCATTGCAAGTCATCACCTGGGTCTAACGTTTTGTCTAACCCTTCTTGCTCCGAATACGCACGCTCATGACGAAGCAATACTTCTTTGGCAATGATTTCAAGGTTCACGCCACCAATTCTTGACGTTGTCCATGTGAAATATTTATCGATGACTGACTCATGGATTCCGACAGCTTCAAAAATTTGCGCCCCGCGATAGCTTTGAATCGTAGAAATCCCCATTTTTGAGAGAACCTTCATGATTCCTTTCGTCGCAGCCTTCACATATTTGTTGACCGCTTCCACATATGAGATATTTTCTAACAAACCATCGCGGATCAAATCCTCGATGGAGTCGAAGACAAGGTAAGGATTAATCGCCTCTGCTCCGTAACCAAGGAGAACAGCATGATGGTGAACCTCACGTGGTTCGCCAGATTCTATTAAAATGCTAACCTTCGTACGCGTGCCTTGACGAATGAGATGATGATGCAAGCCAGCAACAGCAAGCAAGGATGGAATCGCTGCACGATCCTTGTTCATGCCTCGGTCACTTAAGATTAAGAGTGTTGCATTACGAGCGATAGCTTCATCGGCCGCTTTAAATAACTCATCCAAAGCAGCTTCAAGACCCTTTTCTCCAGCCTTGGCGTCAAATAAAATAGGTAACGTTTCAGATTGAAATCCGTCCATTTTATTGTAGCGGAGCTTCGCAAGCTCTTCATTATTTAGAATCGGATAAGGCAAATAGATATGACGACAGCTAAGTGGTTCTGGATTTAGCAAATTTCTTTCAGCCCCAATGGTTGTACCCATCGCTGTAACAATCTCCTCACGAATGGCATCAATTGGCGGGTTGGTTACCTGGGCAAACATTTGCTTAAAGTAGTTAAACAATAGCTGTGGTCGTTTTGATAAAACGGCTAATGGTGAGTCATACCCCATAGAACCAATTGGATCTTCTCCATTTGTCACCATTGGTTGAATCACCTTAGAGATTTCTTCATACGTATAACCGAAAGAAAGTTGACGCTCTCTTAGCCTTGCGAAATCTGTGTTTTCAACCTTTGATGTTTCAAGGACATCCTCCAAATGAACGAGGTTTTCTTCAACCCACTCCTCATACGGGTATTCACTGGCTATTTGATGCTTAATTTCCTCATCAGGAATGATGCGTCCTTCCTTCAAGTCAACCAATAGCATTTGTCCTGGATGAAGTCTTTCCTTGTACAAAACGTTTTCAGGATCAATGTCCAATACACCTACTTCAGAGGACATGATGATGTAATCGTCTTTTGTTACATAGTAGCGCGATGGTCTGAGTCCATTACGGTCAAGACATGCACCGATTTGCTGACCATCTGTAAATACGATCGCAGTCGGACCATCCCATGGCTCCATTAATGTGCTGTGGAATTCATAGAACGCCTTTTTCTCACGGCTCATTTTCAGATCGTTTTGCCAAGGCTCTGGAATCATCATCATGGCCGCATGTGCCATGGAGCGTCCCGATAGTGATAAAAATTCAATCGTGTTGTCAAACATGGCCGAGTCACTACCATTTTGATCAATCACCGGATGAATCTTATCAATGTCTGCTCCAAATGCGTCGGATTCAAACATTGCTTCTCGGGCATGCATCCAGTTAACATTTCCTTTCACGGTGTTAATTTCACCGTTATGAATCATGTATCGATTCGGGTGTGCTCTCTCCCAGCTTGGGAAAGTGTTTGTACTGAAACGTGAATGGACAAGAGCCAATGCCGTTTCAAAATCAGGATCATTAATATCCAAATAGAACTGATTGACTTGGGCGGTTGTGAGCATTCCTTTGTAAACGATTGTGCGGCTTGAAAAGCTCGCAAAATAAAAAGAACCTTCGTCCACTAGCTTGGCAACCTCGCGCTCAGCCCGTTTCCGAATGACGTAAAGCTTTCGTTCAAACGCTAATCCAGCATCCACATGGCTATCCTTTTCAAGAAAGATCTGTCGAATCACTGGCATGGCTGCTTTTGCCGCATTGCCAAGCATTGAATCATCAACTGGAACCGTACGCCATCCAAGAACGGATTGTCCTTCTTCCTGAATCAGCGCTTCAATCTGGCGCTCACATTCTTGACGTACCATTTCATTTTGTGGCAAAAACAGCATACCAACACCATAATGACCTTCTTCTGGGAGTGAAAAACCTTCCGCTAAACAGACTTTTTCAAAAAAACGATGAGGGATTTGTAATAAAATACCTGCTCCATCACCTGTATTCACTTCATCTCCCTGCCCACCACGATGTTCAAGATTGCGTAATACATGAAGTGCATCTTCAACAATTTGATGTGATTTTACACCCTTCATATGAGCTAAAAAGCCAATCCCGCAATTATCATGCTCAAACTGTGGGTCATAAAGGCCTTGTTTCTTCGGGTATCCATAGTTCTGCATGGGCATCTACCTTTCCTTAAAAAATAAAAAGCCATAAACACTTCACGAAATGTTCGAGCTAATATACAAGATAATATCATTTTTCTGACATTTCGGCAAATTAATTATTATAATTTTTTTCAGTGAAAACGCTTTCTTAACTGGGGTTATAGGTAAATTTCCCATGTTGACACAATCTATTTTTATAAAGAGTATGAATAAAAATTAGAATTTATGAATATTTATTATTATTTTGTTTGAAAATTTTATTTTTTTATAAAAGTAGTGTTCCAGTGTACAAATGTTCATTTTCGAATATTCTTATAGAAAAGCTTGAAAATATTCCTTTTTCACAAAAGTGCTTTTGTCGTTTTTTGTATTTTGTATGGCTTTGGATTCTCTTTTCGCTTTCGTAGATTTTTACAATCTCTCGCACCGTTATGCAACTGGTTAAAAATGGATATAAGTTATTTACTATACCCGTTTATGCACCATTTAAACGTGTTCATACTAATCTTTTCCCCATATGGACCATAATTTTTCTCTACAAACGTGACATGACCATTTTTTCGAACAAGGAGAATAGTTGACGATCTTGTTCCGTAGTTCTCACCATTGATAAAGATCGGCGAAAGTGTTCTTTCTAAGGTGATTCCCACCTTAGTATTTGGCAGCATCTCATCTGGGAACCGTTCCTCATCTCGCAACATCTGCAGCAGGGCTTCAATGATGTCTTTCTCATCTTCATGCTCTTTTAAGACATGTTTCAATCCACTTTTTGCTTTCCTCGCTTTTGGCCAGTTTGAATTTAATTGGGCATTGCTTAGCATGTAGTAGCCCGGTGATAATTTTTTAGGATTGGCCACACGGTTTGATTGATAATACAATTCTCGAAACGAACCAAAAATTAAATTGTAACCTTCGTAATTTTCTGAACCTCTACTTAGTTTCTTCATATATAATAGGGGAGTCATCTTTTCAGCTAAAAAATCACGAACAAGGTATCCCCGTGACTGAAATGGCTTCTGATTTGTTATTGCGCCCATTTCTCTCACATTGGTTAATGCCCCAAATCGCCCTTCTTTTGTTACACCAAGCCAGGTTCCATTTTTTTCAAGATCCTTCCCTGCAAGGATGGTCGGATCTGTGTCCCAAAATTGTGCCTCTAGAGTGGGACGGGCATAAAATTCATCTCGATTTGCAGCCATGACAAACTGAAAGCGCGGGTCCGCTTGAAATGCAAAGGTTATTAAACACATAGGTACCTCTCCTCTCTTGACCTTAATGTAGCCGAAACTTGTGGAAATCTGCAAAGAACACGACTCATGTATGTTGTCATGTTGTCCTCCATCCTTCATAATAGAAGCAGACAAATTACGACGTTTCCTGAAACCGTTAATGCGCATAAAGCGTATACGTATTAATGATAGCGGCTAGATGCCAAACACATTTAAACGACGGTAATGGATATAAAGAGATGGAGGTTTTTACTATGATAAACCACCAAGATACAAAGGCTGTAAGCAAACAAAAAAGCGAAGAGCTTTTAAAAAAATTTCAAACGGAGGCCAATGTAGATGAGCTCATTGAATCCCTCGGAGGACTTGGCGAAGAAGCACAGCGCCAAGCAGGGGAGTCATTAGAAGCCTTAAAGCGTCCGGTGAAGGAAATGATGAACGATGAAAATAATCAGCTGCCTCAAAAGCTCCATGAACTAAAGGAAATGGTCGCCCAGCTTGAACCCGATTATTTAAAGCAAGGCTCCTTTCAAAAGCTGATGAATAAAGTGCTCCGGCGCAGCCCGATTGAGCAGTATGCACGTAAATACCAAACGGTTGAAGCCCAGGTAGAGCAAATCATAGAAGGGCTGTTATCAGGTAAAGACAAGCTGCAAGAGGATACCTTAATGCTTCAGCAGTTAAAAGAAGTCGCTCGGGAACGTATGGCTCATTTAGAAGAGCAGATTGAGATGGGGAAGCAGTTAAACGACATGCTTGAGCAGGAGATGACGAGCGAACGCTGGCAGGATAATCCAAATCCTCTGAAAAAAGGGCAGCAAAAAATCATTTCTAGAGTTAAAAACATGTCCCAAGCGATTATGGTGCTTCAACAGTCCCTCGCCTCTGTTGATTTAATTATTGAAAACAACGATAAGCTAGAGGAAGCCATCTTTAATGCGATAACAATGACAAAAAATATCATTACGGTGACCGCTTCGATTCAATTGGCGTTAAGCAACCAGAAAAATGTGATTTCAGCGGTTCGAAATGTCAATGAGGCCACTGAATCCATGCTTCTTTCAAATGCAGAAATGCTGAAGCAAAATACAGAGGAGACGTTAAAAACGCTTGAAGAGCCAGCGATTGCTATTGATGCGTTTAAGAAGGCGTACGAGAATGTTTTTGAAGCGATTCAATTAACGGAGCAATCAAATGAACGAATTGTTAATAGCGGTAAGCAATTTATCGCTGAGCTTGACACTTTAAATCAGGAAATGAAAACAAAGCTTCTTGACCGTTAAGAGAACATAGGCTTTGTCAGAAGGAGGTGCTCCTATGAAACTATTACAAGAGTGGCCTTTTTTTCACGTCTTTGTTCCAAGCCACCGAAAGCCAGTTGATTCCCATATTCTCGGAGATGAAGCAAGCC
The DNA here is from genome assembly GCF_000334155.1 of Halalkalibacterium ligniniphilum. Lineage (GTDB taxonomy): Bacteria > Bacillota > Bacilli > Bacillales > Bacillaceae_D > Halalkalibacterium > Halalkalibacterium ligniniphilum. The sequence goes on from NZ_ANNK01000095.1 coordinate 23,863, forward strand.
GGAAACTGATTTCTGATACGGAAGCCTTGTTAAACAAAATGGTGAACCAATCATTGGGACAAAATCAAAGGAAAACGGTTCGACGTAAGCATAAAGAACGAAGAATCATCGTAAAAATCAATCAAAAACGGATAAGAGTCATCATGATGGACACAAAGTTTTCTTCTGCTGCCGTTCAAAAACGAATGTTCATTGAATGCTTTCGCAAATATGTAAAAGCAAAGGATGGGGTTGGCAAGTGCAAAGAGGCATCGATTCATTACTTAAAAGATGGTCGTTCTCATGTTCGCAGCATTCGGCAATCTCCTCTCCTCCATGGTGTCTTTTTTCAAATTAATCGTTTGGATGAAGCGTATTTAGGCCATCGCTCCAATGCAGAGCAATCTGTGTCTGCCTTGACAATGCAGCATCAGGAACGGGCTGCCGCAAGTCAAAATGACATGCGCCTTCTCCACCAGGAAACAGAGCGATTCATTCGACAGCTACGACCGTTTTCTTTGGACCCATTACTGGAAAATCGTCTGTCACGAATTGTGGACCAAACTGAAAAGCTGATTCCAGATTTTGAACTCCTTGATTTCGAAGAGCGGCACACCGTAAGACGGATGCTTCGGGAGGACATTCCTAATTTGTTAAATACGTATCTTTCCCTTTCGTATCAGCACCAGCTTGCTCAAAAGGAAAATGTGTTTGTAGCCTTATCAAAAATGGAGCTCTCCTTAATTTCACTCAATGAACAATTAGAGCAATCAAGGGTCGAACGAATGGAGCACCTCCTGCGCTTGAATCAATTACGCTACGACAAATAATGAAGAACGTCTGTCTCTTTGTTGGACAGACTTTTTTCTGTAAAAAAGGGGTCGGAACTTCAGTTCAAGTTGACAAAACATTTAAGCCCTTCCGCTCACACCCCTTCATTGAAAGGTTTGCTCAGCATTATTTGACGGACTTGTTTCCATCCAAGTAGGAAGAGCGCGCCGCTCATGAAGGTATGTGTAGAAAGGACTAAGCCTCATTTCGCAATGAATAATTGAAGAAGCTATTGGGGATGTGCTTCTCATGGGATAAGATAAGGACAGCGCTCGTGATGATTTCCTTGTTGCAAACGGGCAAGAACCCTTTTACACTATTTTTGTAAGGGTTTTCCTGAAGGAGGAATGCACATGTCGAATTGTAGAAGTGTTGGCAATCGAATTTCATTAATTGATGGCTTTGATTTGAATCTGAAAGAACGAACAGGAACATATGTCATTCATGAAAAGGAATTAACATTGATTGAGACTGGCCCAAGCCTTTCAGTTCCCCATATTCTTGAAGGATTAAAAGAGCTTGACATTTCATCTGCTCAAATCCGTCATATTATTGTTACTCACATTCATTTAGACCATTCTGGCGGTCTTGGCTTATTGCTGAATGACTGCATAAATGCTCGTGTCTATGTTCATCCACGAGGTGCCCGTCATCTCGTTGATCCAAGTCGGTTAATCAAGGGTGCGAAAGCTGTCTATGGTGACATGTTTGAACGTTTGTTCACCCCTATTCTTCCTGTACCAGAAGATAAAATTACAACCGTTGAAGATGGGGATGAATTAGAAATTGGTCCTGCTTGTAAGCTTGAGTTTTTACATACTCCGGGTCATGCTGCTCATCATATTAGCATTTTAGACCCGGTTACAAATGGGATTTTTACAGGAGATACGCTTGGTGTTCGATATGAGCCTCTTTCAAGAGAAGGCATTGAATTTGTGCTGCCTTCAACCTCTCCCAATCAATTTCATCCTGAGCAAATGCTCCAATCGTTAAAACGGATTCGTAAAAAACGTGTCGAGCGAATTTATTTTGGGCACTTTAGCGTATCCACTGATCCTGAGTTTGTCTACTCTCAAATTAATCATTGGCTGCCGATTTTTGTGGAGGAAGGCAAAATGTTTGCAAGCGAAAATAAATCCTATCACGAGCTCGCAGATCACCTTCTTGGGATTATCCAAAGGTATTTACGAGAAAAAGGCATTCCTGACACTCATCCTGTCTATGAGCATATCCGTGTCGATTTATTCCTCTGTTCAATGGGAATTCTTGAATACTTACAGAAACGAACATGAATCCTTACTCAACCGCAGGATGGAAACAAAGAAAAAGTTCTCTACCCCCTGAGAAATCAAGGAATTTTTCATAATTACTTGCGAAAAGGAAGGCAACTTGACTATAATAGAATGAATAAGTTTTAATAAAGCCCCTTTTTATCAATGAATGGGGAGCTATCCGAACAACGATCGGAATTGATACGGACTGCTATAAGCTCCGTTGAATAGAAACGACCAAGAAATAAAGTGAGGGTTTTCATGGATCGAAAAAAAGCACAAACGTTAATCGGAACTGCGGTCACAGTTCATGAAGGAAATCTAGGAAGCTATTTTGGAGAGTTATTAGAGGTACATGCAGAGCCTCGAAAAACATGGGTTGGCACCGTTAAAATTCTTGGCATTGCTACTTTCCCTACCCTCTCCTTGGACGATGAAAAAACGTCCCTTCCCCTTTATAAAGAAGGAGAAATTATTCAATGCTCTGGTTCTAAAATTAAGCCTTCTGAAGCAGAAAATGTGGAAGACATTGAATACAAGCGTTCATTGCTGCAAACTGCACAATTAAAGCTTGCTGAGCTAAATCAGACGATCGAACACAGTCACCGTCACATTGAATCCATCGTTCATTATTTAAAGTCTGTCGGTGCTAGTCCCGATGAATTAAAAGGGACGCTTGATCAATCAGATTACATTTACTATACATGTATGTTTGAGCAGAAACGGCCCATATTAGTCGATGAGCAAGGGGAAGAGCTTGACCTTGAGGGCTGTCCATTTGAATTTGAATGGAAAACAAAACAAGGCTGGGTACCTGTGCACTACCAGGGAGAAGGTGTTTTTGTCTCTAAAGACGGCACGCCATATCGGATCAAAGAAAATAAAAAGATTCGCTTGAAAAAAATTCAGTTGGATCCTTACTACATTTTACGAAATGAATTGGAAAAACCAGCGCTTCAATCACTTGAAAAGAGTTTAGCAGGTCTTGGCATCTCTCATGATCATATGGTTCATTGCCACAATTCCTTACTGATCAAATTACTCCAATCAAATGGAGACGCTCAACAATCATTTTCTGGTGTGAACTTTATTGCCTACCTAAGTACACAAGGTATGATCCTTGTACAGCATCATTACGAGCGAAAATTAGTTGAAAATGGCACAGATGAGATTTATGACCGTTTTGAATTTACATCTGATTCTGGAAAACGCTCGATTATTACCTACACAAACGAATTTTCACGCTAAACGAAAAGCATTGAGCTTCATCGCTCAATGCTTTTTATCGTTTGAAAACCAAGAAAGAAGTTCCATTCCAGTCTCTTCGTCCATATCCTTTAATACAAAGGTTTTTCCGACAATGCTTGATTGAACAGAAATGAAGAAGCTTGTTAGCCGTAAACGCTTCTGAAAGTAGGACGTTCCTGTTTCAGCGTTTTGAATTTTTTTTCTTGGCGCCACGACCATAACTTGATTTAGTTTGCGATAACGGATCCAAAGGAAATCATCATTATAGCCTGATCCGGCATCTCGGTATTGAAAATAACCAAGCAACAGTGCGAAGAATACAAGAATCACGCTATAGCTTCCGTAACTCGTAAATATAAAGAGTAAAACCGTAATCACAATTGGAATGAACACTAAGCGTAAGAACGTTCTAGGTAAGGCCCTTTTAGGGATCGGCTGAACCGTGCGTTGAAAGGAATATTCAGGCAAAGTTTCGCCTATCACTTGCTCTACATCGCGCATGTGAATAAGCGGGATTAAAATCGTTGAGAGCTGCTCATCGTTTGAACCGCCACCTGCGCTTTCCACATAGACGGACGTAAAGCCAAACGGCTGGCGGAGAACGTTACTTACAAAACGAATCGCCGTTACACGCTTGGCATTCAAGGTTAGCTGTCTCTTTTCTAGTAACCCTCGGGAAATGATTAGCTCATCCCCATTTTTCTCTAGCGTAAACCCTCCGTATTTGAGGAGGGTACCAATCATGGAAAGAAGCCATGCAACGATCGCTAAGAAGAACACGAGGCCAACAATAAACCAAGCTCCTGTAGCTAAAAGAAAACCAAACGTTTTTTCATAAATCGCATCAGGGATAAATTGTTCAATTTGGCTATACAGTGCTGCAACAGCAGATAAGGTTAAGCCGATCCCGCTCGAAGTCATCGCCGCAAGCAGTAGATGCCGGCCGTCTAATTTCCAAATTGTCTTTTTCTTCTCTACAGGCTCTGTTTCAGTTGCAGAATCATCCTCGGAATAATTTTCGGTTTCCTTTTCCTTCTCAAGCAATTCTTTTCGTAAGCTTTCAGCCTCTTGCCTAGTAATGGCAATCAGCTGGACTTCTGGTTCATTTCCCCCACCTGCAGTTTCGATTTTAACTTTTACCAGTGAAAACATTCGTTGAAAAATACCAGCCGTTACATCCACTGCTTGAATTCGTTGCTTACGAATGTAGCGTTTCTTTTTGATCAGTAGCCCTTTTTCAACATAGAGCTCCCCAGCAAACAAACAATAACGGAACGTTAGCCAATGAAGAAGTCCACCAAAAAACGTGAGCGTCAGAATTCCAAAAAAGATGTAATTGAAATTGATAAAGCCTGATGAGTTTGAACTTCCGAGAAATAAACTAATCAAAAGGGGAACGATAAGCCCTCTCAATCCGCTTAAAAAAGAGACGACGATGGCCGCTGGATGAAGGCGCTTCAGCTTATTCATCTTCTGCCACCGCCGCAAGTGCCGCAATTCGATCCCTTAATTCATCAGCTACCTCGATGGACAACGAGGGAATTCGATGAACGGACGCAGCAGTTGAGATCGTCACAGCAGCAAGATTGTACTTTCTTAATAATGGACCTTGTTCTGTGTCAACATGCTGCACCCGTGTCATTGGGATCAGCGTACGCTTGACAATAAAAACTCCTCGTTGTAAATCAATTTCCTGCTCAAGAACGTCATAGCGCCAGCGCTTCCGGCGAATGCTTGGAACCAACCCAACAGCGATGACCGTATAGACTAGGTAAACCGCAAGAAGCACCCAAAGAATCCAAAGAGGAAAATCAAAAAAATACCGTAAAACCCCATAGCCAATCGGAGCTAATAGGACTAATAAGCTTTCTAAAAACGCCTGAAGACGCCATGCTGGTAACGCCTTCGGGGAAATTTGTGTCTGTGGAGCTGGACGCACAAAATGACCTCCTAGTCGTTCATCTCATCTTCATCTTTAACATAAATAATCGTGACACCTAGCTCCTGTAGCAGGGCAAGAACACGGTCATTTAACGTTTGGTCATAAAGCAGTCCGATTGATTCCACTAATTCAAGCTCTTCTAAATCACCAGACTCTGCATCTTCAATCAATTCAATAATATCATCCAAACCTTTTTCTTTTAACTGGTCCATTATCGCTTCTTTTTCCATCATATGCCTCCTCCACTCTGTCTTTTCATTATATAAAAACATCCCATCTTAAACAAAACTCGGCTTTTTTCTTGGCTCATGGTGAAAGCCTTCGTTGCATTCATATTTAGCCCTTTAAATTTTTAACGACGTTGATAAACTCCGTTGTTAAAAAATTTACTTCCCTAACGTACGCTTCTAAAAAGTGGCGCCCGCTTCCGTGGCGCCGCATCGTAACCGGTTATTCTGCTTCTCTATTTTTCGTAACACTTTCTGTCATTTGCTTCCATACGGAGCCTTTTGCTTCCTCTCCACCAACAATCCGCTCCAACGCCATCTTCACTTGCATGCTTACTTCAAACTCAGGATCATCTTCTGCTTCACGAAGGGCTTCAATGGCTGATTCATCACCCACTTCGTAAAGAAACATCGCAGCACGCCAGCGAACGAGCTTGTTTGAGTCCTTCAACGCCTCAATCATGGCTGGAATCGCTGCTGGATCACCTAAGTCAGACAAGCAATCACCTGCCGTACGGCGAACAGTGACCGATTTGTCTTTTAATGCTTTGTACAAGTATGGAAGCACGACCGGTTTTTCAATCATTCCTAAGTAGACCGTAGCCAAACGGCGGATCGATGCCTTCTCATCCTCGAGGGCTTTTTCAAGGACCGGTAAATCCTTCTCTTTCGGATCCATTTGCTCTAGTGCGGCATAACGATCCTTCCAATCAGGCTGGGATAGGTCATCTAACGTAACCTCTCTGAATCGATTTTCCGCTAAAGCTTTTTGCTCCTCTTTCGTACCCTTCGCAGCAGCCACGAGGCGATCCAGACGCTCTTGAGGATAGGCAGCTGAGATTTCTTCTGCGACCTCCTTCGCCACGTCTTCCATTTCGCCGTAGCGGACTCCTTGTTCAACCCATTTCCGTTCCAGGACAACATTATCGTCTGGTAGCTGTGCTGCAAAGGCTGCATTGGCGAATCGCTCTGGAAGACCTTCACGCATTTCACGCTCTCCATCTGTTAATTTGATTTGCATGGGTATTTCTTTGAACATTTGCAGGAATACTTGTACTTCCCCAAAGTGTTCAGAAGGTGCTTGCGCACTGCTTTCTGACACTTCAGTCTCCTCACCAAATACGGCGCGTACTTGCGGAAGAATGACTTTCCAATCAACCTTTGCATTTCGTTCAATGGCTAAGAAATCAGCGACATGGTAGACGCCCTTTACTCCTTCAATCTCAAAAAGTGATTGGATGTAGGACGGGGCATCCTCTTTATTTTTTACCGTATAATTATTGCTTTTACCACCCGGCAAGCTTTCATCAAGGGTTAATTTCATTGTATTGGGACTTGGTGTAGGTTCAATTGATAAGATTTTCACAGACATCGTCTCCTTTCAGTTGCTGCGCTCACTCTTTGTCTTGATCTTAACATAGGGCCAGGTTGCAAGCCAGCTAAGACACTCGCTACTGTAGCTTCACGGTGGAGAAGCCTGGTTAAAGAAAACTCTCCTCGCCTTGTTTCTATCTCACGGGTTAGAGCAAGCACTCATGGTTGTTTTGAGACATTAGGATAAATGCTTTGCCAAGCCTTGTATGATCTCCATCAATGTAGCCTTATCGGAAAAACGCTCCATGATTTCAAGGTTTTCATTTAGAATGAACGTCGTTGGCACACTCATGCAGCGGTAAGCATCATACGTTTTCGTTCCTTCATCAATCAATACTGGGAACGTAAAGCCTTTTTCCTTCGCAAATGCAAGTCCGTCAGATGGATGAGCTTCTCTTCCAGTGACATTGATCGTCAAAAAAGCCAATTTATCAGACTGCATTCTTTTAAAAAGCTCTTCCTTTTGTTCGAGATCACGGTTCGAATCTGGACACCATGAAGCCCAAAAAGTAATCATCACTACTTTTCCTTTTTGGTCATGAAGACTCACTTTTTCCTCATTTTGTCCATCCAATAAAGTAAACATTGGTGCTTGCATGAAAAATCTCTCCATTCTCTGTTTCGAGCTCCTAGTTTGAACCAATATTATTACAAAGCAGTGTATGTATGAACCTCAAACAAAAGAAGGATCGGACCCAGCAGTCAGCAATCAATAGCAGTACAGCCTTTTGCTATTGAATGGGCGTATCTAGAGGGTCAAATCCTTATCTTCTAAAACTTATTTATTGCCCACAGTGCTCATTATAAGCAAGAGCTAAGCGACGAATAATCGTCTCCGGATCTGAACCTTCAATGTCTTCACGTGGGATAAAGTGAACAAGTTCATTTCCTTTAAAAAGAGCCATAGATGGAGAAGAAGGTGGATGTGGTGCTAAAAATTCACGCATCTTAGCTGTTGCTTCTTTTTCTTGTCCAGCAAATACTGTTACAAGATGGTCTGGACGACGATCGTGGGCAAGGGAAGCCACAGCTGCAGGACGGGCAAGTCCAGCTGCACATCCGCAGACAGAATTGATTACGACCAGTGTCGTACCTTCAGCATTTTTCATGTAGTTTTCTACATCCTCTACTGTAAGAAGCTCTTGGAATCCATTGTCAGTTAATTCTCTGCGCATCGGTTGCACGACCTGCTTCATGTACTCTTCATAATGCATTGACATGTTTTTAATCTCCTTTCAATGTTGATGTGGAAGAAAAAGCTTTATGAATCGCCTCTACCGTCGTATAAGGCTTGATTCTATGATAAAGGTGTTCTAGAGAACGAAACGCGTAAAGACGTTCCACTTCCACATCCTGGTCAAATAATAGTAAGCACGGGACACTGGTAACCTTTCGCTCCTGAGCAAATTGAGGTTTTTCATTGATGTTCACTTCTTTTATTTCAAAGCGAGGAAAGGTTTGTTCCATCACCCGAAGCATAGACTTTGCAAGCTTACATGTTCCGCATAACGGTGAATAGACAAACACAGCGTAGGTGTGCTTGCTGGTTGTGTCTATTTTTACATTTGCTGCCACAGTCATCCCCTCTCAACGAGCATTTCTTTTACATTGTATCAAACTTTCCATCGTGTGAGCATGTTTTCTGCCTGCTTATACCCCTTTTATACGAACCGAAATGCGTAGATTGCATATACATAATTTATTATATTGTGCAAGCTTGTTACTGTTTCCAGTCCCATCCTTCGGACAAGCTGCCCCTCCACAGCACAAGAGAGACGGCTCTCCGTCTCTCTTGTTCAATGGTTTAAAATCATCCGGTTTTGCAATTGCCTAATCTGCTGTAGTGTTCGACCGATTTGCTCCCGCTGCTCTCGTGTTCCCATCCGTGCCAAAGCATCAAGCTCATGACTCATTTCTTCAAGTGAAAGCTGGGCTTCGTGAAAACCATTTCCCCGCTCAGGTTCATTCCGTTTCGCACCATCTAATCGCTTTTCGGCCTCTTCCATCGTCTTTTCGGCTTTGGCGATCGTCTCGCTAAGCTTTTTTCTTTCCGTCATCTGTACGCACCCTTTCACAAATGGAATCTACAAAGGTACGTTATCCCAAAGAGTCCGCTTTTATTCTTAAGGTAGATGATGAATATAGAAATCTTCCGCAAGGTAGCTGTTCATGAATCCTTGTTTTGCTTCTTCTTCTAATTCTTCTTTTAGACCTGCATAACGGGAGCTAATATGAGTTAGGATGAGTGCATGGACGCCTGCTCGCTGCGCCAGCTCCGTTGCATCCTTAATGGTCGAATGTCCAAATTGATGTGCATGCTCGCGGCGATCCTCCCGAAACGTTGCTTCATGGATCAAAACATCAACCCCTTTTGCAAAGGTAACGAGCTTTTCGACAGGACGCGTATCCCCTGCATAGACAAAAGAACGGCCTTTTTTTGGGGGGCCGATAAAATCATGCCCGTTCATGATGTCACCGTTTTCAAGCTCGACCTTCTCCCCTTTTTTCAGCCGACTATAAAGGGGACCTGGCATAATGCCACGCTTCATTAGCGCCTCCACGTTTAGCGTTCCTGGTCGATCGCGCTCCGCTACTCGAAAGGCGAAGCTTGGCATTACATGGTCCAGCTCTTCCACATCGACACGATGCGTATCCGTTTCAAAATAAAAGCCTGCTTCAATTTCAATGATTTCTATAGGATATCTGATGTGCGTATTGGAAACCTCGAGAGCAGCCTGTATAAAAGCCTTCAGTCCTTTTGGTCCATAAATGGTAAGGGGGGATTCTCCACCTTGGAACGATCGGCTCCCTAATACACCTGGTAGCCCATAAATATGATCCCCATGCAAATGGCTAATAAAAATCCGTTCAATCTTCACTAAACTAATCGACGAGCGTAAAATTTGCTGCTGCGTTGCTTCCCCGCAATCAAACAACCATTGTTGCCCGTTTTGTAAAAAGCGCACGGCACACGCACTAACATTTCGTTCAATGGAAGGAATGCCAGCACCTGTTCCTAAAAAATGAAATTCCATATGACCACCTACATCTTTTAATCATTCCGTTAACAGCTGGCGCTTGATTCAGTTGTTCAGACGTAATCTTAAAGAAACGGTTACCTATGTCTCAACATTTACTAGGTGACCAGGAGTTCTTTTATCATTATTGCTCAGCTAGCAAGTCCGCAAACGCTTTAACATATGGCGGCAAATCTGGCGGACGACGACTTGAGACAATATGTCCATCAACAACCACAGCTTCATCCAACCATATGGCCCCTGCATTTTCCATATCATCTCGGATGCCAGGTGTGCTTGTGACACGCTTACCAGATAAAATTTTTGCAGAAATTAATACCCAACCAGCATGACAGATTTGACCAATTGCTTTCTTGTTTTCATTCATATGCTTTACAATCCTTAATACGTCTTCATATCGCCGTAGCTTGTCAGGTGCCCAGCCACCAGGAACAAGTAGCGCATCATAATTCGCCGGATCAACGTCTGAAAAAGCATATTCGGAAGTAGCAGGCACACCGTATTTTCCTATATATTCTTCCTGTCCTTTGGCACCAACTAAATCAACGGTAGCTCCTTCCTCTTGAAGACGAAGGATTGGATACCATAGCTCCAAATCTTCAAATTCATGATCTATCAATGCGATGACTCGCTTTTCTTTTAGACGCATGTACAGCCCCTCCCAATCATTTCTCTTTGTCAAGTATAGCATGAATAGAAAAAGCAGGAAACGCCCCTTCCTCCCTCCAACTACATGCAGAGGTGGCTCTCCCAGGATAAACCCAGTCACCACCATTTGCTCAAAACACTTCAATCCTGAACGATCGCTCAATCATTAGACGTCCTTGCTTGGACACTCGAGATTTCGAACTCTTCCTCCACTGTTTTCTCTTGAATCGGTGATTTTTTATAGCGACCAATGATTAAGCTTGCCATCAAAATGACAAGAATGGATAGAAGGGCATGACTCCAGCAATGATACTTTTTTATCCATCCACTTGATTTTTCATTAACAAAGAAGCATTCAAAAAGACGCTCCTTCACTGTTAGGGGCGTCTATTTCTGATCTCGCTTAGGCGATTAAGCGATCAATTAATTCAATCAGCTTCACAATTTCAGGCTTACTGACCTGACCGTCAGCGCCAACTTCTTGGCCTTTATAAAATAAATCCTTTGTGATCAAAGAAGAAAAAATAATGACTGGCAAGCTCTTCAATTCCTTATCACTTTTAATTCGTTTCGTTAAATGATGGCCGTCCATTTTCGGCATTTCTAAATCCGTAATAAGTAGATCGACTTCCTGCTCTAATTGGTTCTCGTTCTTTAAATACTCCAAATATTCAAGGGCAGCTTGACCGTCATCAAAAAACGTAATTTGGTCATAGCCTGCTTCAGAAAGAGTATCGAACAAGAGCTTCCGTAGTATTGCAGAATCTTCTGCGATGATCAGCCGCTTGTTTTGCCGTTCCCGCATACCTAGCTGCTTTACTTGCTGCACATGGATGCCCTTTTCAGGACTAATGTCGAGAACAACCTTCTCAAAATCGAGTAAAAGAACCATTTGTCCGTCCATTTTCACGACGCCTGTTGTCATTCCTTCAAGTCCCTGGGACAAATCCGTCGGTTTTTCAATTTGCTCCCATGAGATTCGATGAATTCTTGAGACATGCTGAACACGGAAAGCCACTTTCATTTGGTTCAGCTCTGATACAATCAGCTTGTCCCCATTCGGATTAGCTGATGGCGCAAAGCCTAACGTCTTGCTCAGATTCACTACGGTGAGAATTTCATCGCGCAAACGTATAATCCCCTCAACATGGGGATGGCTATTCGGCATCAAAGTGACAGGTAAGGGCTGAATAATCTCACGGACCTTCATTACATTTATGCCAAACGTTCCGTCTCCAATATTAAAAACGATGACCTCTAGTTCATTTGTGCCAGATTCAAGTAATATCGATTGATCGTTGCTGGTCATATCTCGCTTCCTCCTTCTCTTGGCATGCGACTTACGTCTAGAATAGCATGAGTTGACAAGGAAGACTATCGTTTTTTTCCAATTTAGCATGGACTAACATTCTCTTTTCAATGGATTGCAAGCCCATTATACAAGCCTTTATTCCACATGCCCGCTCTCAGGAACGAAAAACCCCTCTGTAAAAGCTTGTTCGCTTTGCAGAGGGGTTTTTCGTTTTAAATTAATAAATTAAACAGCGTCGCATTTTTATTAATTTCGTCATAATCAAATCCTTTTTTATTTAAACGATCAATAAGCTGAGCGTAATCCTCATCACATTTTAACTCAATTCCAATCAAAACAGGACCATCTGGTTTATTGTTTTTCTTCGTATATTCGAAACGAGTAATGTCATCATCTGGACCAAGAACCTCTGTAATGAACTCACGCAATGCCCCAGCACGTTGAGGGAATTGGATGATAAAGTAATGCTGTAGCCCTTCATAAATCAGTGAACGCTCTCTCATTTCCTGCATCCGCCCAATATCATTATTTCCACCACTTACGACACATACAACCGTCTTGCCTTTAATCTCGTCTTTGTAAAAATCAAGAGCTGAGATTGGCATGGCACCTGCTGGCTCTGCAACAATAGCATTTTGATTGTATAGCTCCAAAATCGTTGTACAGATTTTTCCTTCAGGCACAAGAACGATATCATCAAGGATGGTTTGACAAATCTCAAATGGTAGCTCCCCTACCTTTTTTACAGCAGCCCCGTCGACGAATTTATCGACTTTCTCTAATTCAATCACTTCCCCTTGCTTTAGCGACTCTTTCATCGAAGGGGCACCTGCAGGCTCACAGCCAATCACTTTCGTCCGTGGACTGATGCTTTTAATATACGTACCTACTCCACTGATTAACCCCCCACCACCGATGGAGCAGAACAAATAATCAATGTTATCATCGATGTCATTCATGATTTCCATACCGACCGTACCTTGACCGGCAATAATTTTTTCTTGATCAAATGGATGAATAAACGCCATTTGATGTTCATTGCAATAATTTAAGGCTTCCTTAAAGGAATCATCAAAGGTATCCCCAGTTAAGATAACCTCCACGTACTCTTTTCCAAAAAATTTCACTTGATCGACTTTTTGCCGCGGCGTCGTTGACGGCATGAAAATTTTCCCAGGTATTTTCAAGGTGTGACATGAATACGCGACACCTTGTGCGTGGTTTCCTGCACTTGCACAAACAACTCCATTGTTCAGTTCTTCCTGCGGTAAGCTCGAGATTTGGTGAAATGCACCGCGAATTTTAAATGAACGAACCACCTGCAAATCTTCCCGCTTCAAATAAACATTACAGTCGTATCGTTCAGAGAGAACTTGGTTTTTTTGCAGCGGTGTATGAACAACAACATCTTTTAACGTTTGATTAGCAATGATAATATCTTCAATCTGAATCTTTCCCATTTTGGCTGTCCTTTCGTCTCCCAGTCCAAGCTGATCTGATTTATGATGTACTTTGATTTGAAAATCCATTAATTACAACACTCATCTTAACATAACCCTCGTCTTTTGCGAACCCTGAAACTCCTTTCAAAACGCTTTTATCATCAAGATCACTAATTATTGCTCGAAAATTCCAATATTTTTTTATGTATGTCGCAATGCCCAGCATGTTTAGAAGCTCCTTATGCCAGGAATACTTCTTAAAAGGCTTTCTTATATGATAAAGTGTTTTCACAAGCTTGTAACGGAATCATATTGATTATTTGTCCATGGAAAATTATAATAAAATTGTTGCAATCTTTTGTTATGCTGCATCAGTTTGGATGATACGCTTGAACAGATAGATGAGGAGGGTCGACATATGGCAAAGAAATTTTCAATCACGACAGCATTTTTATTTACGTTTTTCCTTCTTCCACTCCAAGTAGCTTTAGCTGCTGGTAATGGAGAAGCTGAAGAAGCCGCACACGCTGAACCTTCAGGATTTTTAATCTCGGCTTTAGCTATCATGTCTTTTGCGACATTAATTGTCATGATCTATTACATGTTCCGTGACAACGGATAAGCACGACGAATACATAAGGAGGTTTTTTCAATCTCCTTCGGCTGCTTGAGAGAATCTTCTCAGCAGTTTTTTTTATTTCAGAAAAACCACTCGAATAAAAGTCGGTTTGTCATTGTTTTATGATTAAAAGTTCCTCACATCTTACACTAACCTTTTTTGAACATTAAATCAAAGACAGGATAGTACCCATTTTCATTCTCACAATTTTTTATCATAGACAAAAATGGCCGGAGCATCAGCCCGCGACCGTATCAAAATCTATTTATTTTACGTCTGTTTCTATCTCCCGATCATCATGGGTAATCCAATCACTCCAACTACCAACATAAAGACGGACGTTTTGGTAGCCTAGCTCTACTAGCGTAAGAACGTTTGGACAGGCGCTCACACCTGACCCACAATACACGATAATTTCATCTTCTTTGTTAAGAGAAGAAAAACGTTCTCGTTGCTCCGCTAGAGGCTTCCGTTCTCCCTTTGCTGTTACATTGTCCTTCCAAAAATGATGAATGGCACCAGGAATACGTCCAGCGATAGGATCAATGGGTTCCGATTTTCCTTGGTACCGTTCAAGCTCTCTTGAATCAATCAAGGTTATATTCGGGCGCTTCCGCTTTTCTTTCAGTTCTTCATACTCAATTTGCATGTCCTCTTTGATCAATGGTTGAAAAGCTTTTTCTTGAAAAATTGGAACGTCTGTATCCACTGGATATCCGGCTTCTAGCCATTGATCGTACGTCTCATTTAACACATACACTTGTTCATGGCCGAGATAGCGTAAAAGCCACCAAAACCTTGATGCAAATGGACCGCCTTGATTGTCATAAGCAACAACCGTCGTTGACCTATCGATCCCTGCACTTGAAAGCTTCCTTGCCAATTCATCTATGTCTGGTAACGGATGTCTGCCTCCATGGGCTTGCGGCTTTCCAGATAAATCCTGGTCTAAGTCGAAAAACACCGCACCAGGAATATGACCTTTGATGTATGCCTGTAAGCCAACCTCTGGCTGTCCAAGGGAAAACCGACAATCAACGACTCGCACATTTTCGTCTTGAAGGTGCTCCTTTAACCAGCTTAAAGAAACCGTCTGTTCCATTCTCTCCACCCCACCTTTTTGTTCTTCTCTTCTATTTTTGATCAGGTGAGAGTTTTTGACAATCGTTCTTTAATTGGTTCAAAATATAATCAATCGACTTAATCATCTCTAGAAAGCGTTTCTTCCCGGTTTTCGGGTAAAACGCTTGAACCGAAACAATTTCAAGGTTCTCATATGTGTTTTCTACTTGTAGTGGATAAAGATAATTCGGCTTGTAGGCTCGGATAAAGGCAAGCGTCAACGGCTTCCATTCGTCTGCACGTACCTTTACCGCGTCGGCGAAGGGCTTCACCTTGCCAAAAAAGTCAGGCTCATACCCTTCCTCTTCTCTTACTGTATGAAGATAGTAATCATGAGCTTCACGATTATAGCGTAAAAGCTCCTCCGTTAGCTGTAACAATCTCTTCTGCTCCATTTGGTTCATGGCTGCCATGACACCTCCGCTATCATCTTAGCAGAGTTTTCACCGAAATTAAAAGGAGAATAAGCGAATCAAGGATAACCGTTTTTTCTTCGTTTCTCCTCCAGCTGCAAGAGGCAATGCTTCCACCGTTGGTTCCTTCTCTTCCACCTTGTCCTCAAGCTTTGTTAATCGCTGTTCAATTTTGTGTAACAGCTTCATCATATCATCGATTTCAGTACGATGCTTTAAAATTTGGTAGCTTACAACTTCATCAGCCTTTTGTGAAAGCCGTTGTTCAAGCTCATTGATGCGCTGTAGACATTGCTCTAATTGCTTTTCCACTGCGTTCACCTGAACCATCTTTTTCGGCTCCACATGTTCCTTCAACACCTCCTGATATGGATCAAGATTCACTTCCTTCATTCGTTTTCCTGCTTGGAGTTGTTCATGGATGGAGCAGAGAACCTTCAAATGAGTATCGTCAAACAGGTAATGGCCATGTTCATTCGTTTCACAAGCAAGTCCAAAATATTTAACCCATCTTTGCACCGTCGTAGGGTTCACACCGATCCGTTCTGATACTTCCTTTGTTTTTAAAAGCTCTTCCATACAAACCCCTCCCAAGACTTATTTGCTGTATCATTTCGCACTGAAACGGCTTGTCCCCTTCCTCCTTGACAAAACTAGAATGAATTCGGCAAAGAAAGTGTCAAAGGATCAAATTTATCATACAGGGTGCGAATTTTCGTTCAAGCTGATCAAATTCCCATTATTTTGTCATGAGTAGAGCGAGTTCTCAGGTTTATACTAATACAAATCCTAGAAAGGAGGGTTTCTCAATGAAATCTGAAACAAATGAACGAAGACAGCGAAAAAAAGCTCCTACTAGCCAACAATCAAAAAAGGCAACAGGCTATGGAGATAAAAAATTGACAGGTCCAAGCCGCCCTGCCGAGTAGTAACGATGTGTAAAACAACCCTCACCATTAACCAATATGGCCGAGGCTGGGACATAACGAACGTGTATGATTGAAAATGCGAACACTGCACAACCTTAGCGGAGGAAATATACGTAGACTCCTGCGGGATCAAAGGCTCACCAGCCGCCCGCGGAAGCGAAGTATATTTCCGAAGCGAATGCTATGCAGCCACTATTGCGTTCGATGTCTCATCAATAATTATTCTTTATGTAAGCTTCTTTTTTATTTGATACAGGAGAAAAAGCTCAAGCTGCTTTTTTTGCACCCAGCTTGTTCGTTCTTGTGGATGCACCCCTTTTTCCACTGCAAAATAAGCTTCAACCTGTTTATTTTCCTCGTACCAATCCTTTTTTTCCTCCAACCTGTGATTCACAATCGGATAGATAATACGCAAAAAAGGACTTGTATTTGTTGTTTCCCACTGCAAATACCTACCATAGTCTCTTCTTGAACCGGTATGCTCTGTCGACGTTGCAAACGTATAAAAATGTTGAAAATAGTCTGGATGGAATAATAATTGCTGAAGCTGCTTCCCGAGCCAAATTCTTGCATCTATCCTGCGAAAATCACGTACATATAAACCGTAAAGCTTTCCTTCTAAGACAGGAAACAATACAGCCCCAAAATGTCCCTGCTCTTCGAGAAAAAAAGGAAAACTACGAAATACACGTTCACGAAAGCTGGGATGGTCGATCACACTCGATTGGATGACATGCTGCTCATTAATAATGAGCGCGGTGCATAAACGCTGTTCATCTCGTTTTTCCCAGAAAAGCTCCCATTCCTTTTTCATAAAGCGGGAGACATTAAAATGCTTTAATAAATCGAACAATGGCTGCTTCTTTCGCTTTGACCATTCGTAGAGTAGAAGCTGTGGGTATGCATCTTTAAAAATTAACCAGTTGGCCCGTTCATAGGCACAAAATAACAAAGCCCGTTGCTCTTGGTTCACTAATTGTTGAAACCATTTGCTCTGAAGATCCGTCATATGATAGCCGGCATTTCTTGAGACCAAGCTTGCGAGCAGCGCCCAGCGAATTTCTGGATGACGTTGATAAAAACGTTGATAGGCCATCGTCCTAGCGATGTTATCAAGATTATAATGGGTTATTTTTGTTTGAAGATGTGCCAACATGCTTGCTTGTTGTTTTGAAATCGAGAATGGCTTCGTGTTCACTTTGAACCTCCAAACTTTTCAGGCTTTCGATGGTCACTCATGATCGCCTTAGGCAAGAAAGAGAGTCACAAACTTGATACAAACTATATAACAAGGGTCGAGCTTTTATGGTAAGATTAAATGATGGATTTTAACCAAT
>NZ_ANNK01000096.1 GCF_000334155.1 Halalkalibacterium ligniniphilum
GCCACTATTGCGTTCGATGTCTCATCAATAATTATTCTTTATGTAAGCTTCTTTTTTATTTGATACAGGAGAAAAAGCTCAAGCTGCTTTTTTTGCACCCAGCTTGTTCGTTCTTGTGGATGCACCCCTTTTTCCACTGCAAAATAAGCTTCAACCTGTTTATTTTCCTCGTACCAATCCTTTTTTTCCTCCAACCTGTGATTCACAATCGGATAGATAATACGCAAAAAAGGACTTGTATTTGTTGTTTCCCACTGCAAATACCTACCATAGTCTCTTCTTGAACCGGTATGCTCTGTCGACGTTGCAAACGTATAAAAATGTTGAAAATAGTCTGGATGGAATAATAATTGCTGAAGCTGCTTCCCGAGCCAAATTCTTGCATCTATCCTGCGAAAATCACGTACATATAAACCGTAAAGCTTTCCTTCTAAGACAGGAAACAATACAGCCCCAAAATGTCCCTGCTCTTCGAGAAAAAAAGGAAAACTACGAAATACACGTTCACGAAAGCTGGGATGGTCGATCACACTCGATTGGATGACATGCTGCTCATTAATAATGAGCGCGGTGCATAAACGCTGTTCATCTCGTTTTTCCCAGAAAAGCTCCCATTCCTTTTTCATAAAGCGGGAGACATTAAAATGCTTTAATAAATCGAACAATGGCTGCTTCTTTCGCTTTGACCATTCGTAGAGTAGAAGCTGTGGGTATGCATCTTTAAAAATTAACCAGTTGGCCCGTTCATAGGCACAAAATAACAAAGCCCGTTGCTCTTGGTTCACTAATTGTTGAAACCATTTGCTCTGAAGATCCGTCATATGATAGCCGGCATTTCTTGAGACCAAGCTTGCGAGCAGCGCCCAGCGAATTTCTGGATGACGTTGATAAAAACGTTGATAGGCCATCGTCCTAGCGATGTTATCAAGATTATAATGGGTTATTTTTGTTTGAAGATGTGCCAACATGCTTGCTTGTTGTTTTGAAATCGAGAATGGCTTCGTGTTCACTTTGAACCTCCAAACTTTTCAGGCTTTCGATGGTCACTCATGATCGCCTTAGGCAAGAAAGAGAGTCACAAACTTGATACAAACTATATAACAAGGGTCGAGCTTTTATGGTAAGATTAAATGATGGATTTTAACCAATATTCTTTGTCTTTATCGACCATTCCATGCATGCCTTGGCCCATTTTGGAAAGGATGTGATAAGTGGTGACGATTCGCTACCCAAATGGCAAGCGTTACAACACACAAGCAGCAACAAAGAAGCCATGCAACAAGAAGCTAAGCCATAGCAACAGAGGTATGACGCTTGAAACAGATATTAATGAAACAAATGATTATTACTTAAGTCAAAGAATTGCCGTTATCCATAAAAAACCGACCCCTGTTCAAATTGTCCATGTTGATTATCCGATGCGAAGTGCTGCTGTTATAAAAGAAGCCTATTTTAAACAGCCCTCAACAACGGATTACAACGGCGTCTATCGCGGACGCTACTTAGATTTTGAGGCAAAGGAAACAAGAAATAAGACGTCTTTTCCGTTGCAAAATTTTCATGAACACCAGATTACCCATATGAAAAATGTACTTGACCAGCAGGGGATTTGTTTTGTTCTCCTTAAGTTTACAGTTCATGATGAAATTTATTTACTGGATGCACATTATGTCATTCGAGAATTTGAAGCGCAGCATGCCAAGCGCAAATCAATACAAAAGTCCGATATTGAAACAAACGGCTTTTTGATTAAAATAGGTTATCATCCACGTGTTGACTATTTATCGATTGTTGATAAAGTCTATTTTAAATAGGATGGATGCTTTTATTAGAAAGGGAGAGAAACGATGTCAGAGCAAATGAACACGAGACAAGGGCGTCGTCATGCGAAATCACAAGCGAAAAATGGAAAGCAAAAGAAGAAACGCGGTTTATTTAAAAAAATATTGATAGCAACGTTCATACTAATGACAGTGGGCATTCTTGCAGGTGGGATTGCTGCTTTTGCCATTATTCAAGGAGCACCACCTCTAGATCCTGAACGACTTGCCTTTGCACAAGCCGTTCAAATCTATGACCAAAATGATGAATTTGTTTCCCAGCTTGATGCAGAAGAACACCGAGTCAATGTTAGCATTCAAGATGTTCCGCAAGTGCTAGAGGACGCCTTTTTATCCGTAGAGGATGTCAGGTTCCGAGAGCATTTCGGGATCGATTTGCGACGGGTGGCTGGTGCTGTTTTTGCCAATATTACTGAAGGTTTTGGTGCAGAAGGTGCTAGTACGATTACCCAACAGCTTGTAAAAAACGCCTTTCTAACGCATGACAAGGCGCTTACAAGAAAAATTCAAGAGCAGTATTTAGCCATTCGCCTTGAACAACAGTATTCTAAGGATCAGATTTTAGAAATGTATTTAAACCAAATCTATCTCGCTTCTGGTGGCTACGGGGTAGAAGCAGCATCACAAACTTTTTTTAACAAATCAATTACCGATGAATCATTTTCACTTGCCGATGCGGCCCTACTTGCAGGTATTCCCCGTCGACCAAGCTATTATGACCCGATTCACAATCCTGAGAATGCCGAAAATCGACGGAACCTTGTTCTTTCATTGATGGAGCAGCACGGAAAGATTACAAGTGAGGAAGCTGAAGCAGCGAAAGCTGTTCCGATTGAGGAGCAGCTAGATGTTCAAGAACGTGAAGCTTACCCATATGAAGCGTTTTATAATCAAGTACTTGCCGAAGTTGAAGCAATGGAAGGCATTTCGGTCAGCGACTTATATAATGGTGGCTTAAAAATTTATACGACACTTGATCAGGAAGCACAACAGCAGGTAGACTCCGTTCTCCATACGGACCAATTTGTGAGTGGTTTCCCTGCAAACGAAGACTTCCAGGCTGGTGTTACCCTGCTTGATACAAAAACAGGGCAAATAAAAGCGATAGGAAGTGGCCGTGAAGAATCAGGGATCCAACGTGGCTTTAACTATGCAACGGATATTCGTAGGCAGCCAGGCTCAACGATTAAGCCAATCTTAGATTACGGACCAGCAATCGAGCATTTGAAATGGTCGACTGGACACATTATTTCTGATACACCGCATAATTATAGCAATGGGGTTCCGATTCGAAATTTTGACCGCGGCTATGAGGGTGATATTTCAATGCGTCGCGCCCTTGCCCGTTCACGAAATGTAACAGCGATTAAGGCACTGCAAGAGGTTGGCGTTGATCGTGCTGAACAATTTGCAGAAGGGTTAGGGATTCCAATTGAAGAAAGCCCAATGCCTGAAGCATATGGACTTGGTGGGTTTCGCACAGGTCTCTCTACTCTTCATTTAGCTGGTGCCTATGCTGCCTTTGGAAATGGCGGTAGCTATACTCAGCCGTACACTGTGCGAAAAATTGAGTTTCCAGATGGACGTCAAATCGATACAACCCCAGAGGCCTCACAAGCGATGAGTGACTATACGGCGTATATGATCACAGACATGCTGAAAACGGCTGTGACAGAAGGAACAGGTACAACCGCAAACATCCCTGGCCTTCCTCTAGCAGGGAAAACAGGTACAACCAACTTTAGTGAAGACGACATTAGGCAGTATGGCATCCCTAGTGAAGGGGTTCCAGACGTTTGGTTTGCTGGATATACGACCAATTATACAGCTGCCGTATGGACTGGGTATGACCGCAAGGGGGAAAGCAACTACTTAAGCGGCAATGAACGACAATTAGCTCAACGAATCTTTAAATCCATCATGGAGCAGGTTTCAGCGAACGTCGATACACCTGATTTTGAAATGCCAAATTCAGTCGTTCGCATCGGAGTTGAACGCTCAACAGGACTTCTCCCAAGTGATTTCACACCAGAGAGTGAAATTGTTTACGAGCTCTTTGTTCGTGGAAATGAGCCAACTCGCGTATCTGAGCAATTCCAGAGAATTGAAGCACCATCTGGCTTTACTGCTGCTTACAATGAGGATACAAATCAGATTATCGGTAGCTGGACTTACGACTCAGATTTACTTGAAAACATCTCGTTCCAACTCCAGGTGAGCGTGGATGGCGGCGATTATCAAAATCTGAGCCAATCAAAGGATATGCAGTTCATTTATTCGAACATTCAGCCTGGCTCAACCTATAGCTTCCGAGTCATTGCGATTTCCGATGAGAATTCAAGTCTCACAAGTGATCCTGCTCAAGTGGAAGTAACGATTCCTGGAGAGGAAGAAGAGGATGAAGACATTCCTGATCCTATAGATGAGCTAGAACCAGGAGATGAGAATGGTTCGGATGAAAATCCAGTCACAACACCACCTGGAAACGAGAATGGTCCAGGTAATGGGAATGGCCCTCCTGGCGCAGGTGAAGGAAATGAAGACAATGGTAGCGACAACGGCACACCAGAGCAAGAGGATTCAGATTCTGATAGCATCGTCGAAGCGAATGAAAATGAAAATGAAGAAAACTAGAAAAAAGGACTGACACTCTTGGTCAGTCCTTTTTTCATTCTAAAGCTCAGATAAAGCGTCATATTGCTTTTGAAGCAAGATTTGGGTTCCTTCATTTGTTAATGCGTCAAACCGCTCATATTCACGGTCAATAGCTAAAATTAGCTGTTGTTTGATTTCTTGCTCTACTTGCTTTACAGAGGCTTCGACATGCTCACGTCTCTCTGCTTCAATTTTTTGTAGCTGTTCACTTGCTAAGGTCGTTCCCTCCTCAACGAGCGCTTCTTTTAACCGCTTTAGCCCACCTTCTTCAAAAAAGGCTTTTGACGACGTAAAGTAATGCTCATACGAGGTGCTTTGAATCGCAAGCAATCGTTGGATCTTCAAATCAGGAAGCTGTGCCTTAATAAAAGACCAGTCTGTATACAAATGAGGCAGCTCTGTTTTTAAGCGTTTCTCCGTTGCTCTCCCCCACGCTTCCATTTGCTTTTTCACTGTTTCCTCCACACGTATGGACAGGGCTGCAAGCTCCTGATTAATATAATGCTCCCCTGTGTTTCGCCAATCTTTAATGGCCTGAGATAAGCTCTGTATTTGTGCTTTTTTATTCGTGCCTTTAACCGTTGACACATTAATGGAATGGACAAATTCATCGTTTAACATATAACGAATACGCTGGCGCAAATAGAGGATTAGCTGCTCAAGCTCTTGCAAGCTTTCCCTTAGTGGCACAGGTGCTTCAAGAGCACCTACCTCTTGTTTCATTGCCTCAACGGTTTGTTTAAGCTTTTGACGACGAGCATCCTGCTCCGTTGTTTCTTCTTTTAAAAAGGAAAGACTATCCTCAAGCTTTTGAAGGAAATGCTTGGTCTCTTCTTCCATTAATGAGAAGCTTAGGGATTTTAGCTGACCGATCGTATTTTTATAAAACGCCGATTCAAATGCTTGAAAAAGATTTGGACGCTCTTCCTGTTCTTGTTTAGCTTTTAGTCCTGCTTTACTTGAAAGATGGTAAAGTCGCGGCTGTTCAATTCCATTTGCGACTAGCTGTTCACGTAGATGAGAGCGGACACCTTGCAATTCCGCTTCTGAATTCGCTAAATCAGCAGCATTAAGGATGAAATACAGCTTGTCATGACGGAACGATTCATTCACCTTTGCCATTTGCTGCAGAAAATATTGATCAGCCTTTGAGAATGAATGATTGTAATACGTCACATAAAAAATCGCATCCGATTGTCGTAATTGGGTAAACGCTACGTTTGTATGTCGCCCATGAATGGAATTGACCCCTGGCGTATCCACTAAGACAATGCCTTGGCGAGTCAAGGAACAATCGTAATAGAGCGTTACATCTTGAATTAAGCATGCGTAGTTTTCATTCCCTACATATTGCTGCAGCTCTTGTAGAGATACTTCCAACTCCCCTCCCAAGGTCCACTCTGTCTTTTTTAATGCGGCTTTCAGCATCAATAAATATTCAATGTACGTTTTTTGAGCACGGGTGCCGACATTCTTTTGAGCCACGTTAAAGGACGGTAACGATTCAAAATTGACATCAAGATCAAGCTGACGTCCAACCGCCTGAACCTCTTCATCGATCGCTTCTGCTTTCTTCACACGAATGACAGCACGCTCATGTTGATGCGACTCATCTGAGCGACGAATCGTTGTCACTGTTGCAGTTGTCGGGTGGGGAGAGACTGGTAAAACTTGCTCACCTAACAGTGCATTGGCAAAACTCGATTTCCCTGCACTAAATGCACCAAAGAGAGAGAGCATGTATTCCTGCTGACGGAAGCGTTTGATTCGCTCTAATAGCTGCTTCTTTTCCTCCTTGAGCGGATAATAGGCTTCCTCCCCTATTTCCAATCCTTTTTCAAGTCGGTTTAGCCACTGTTTTGCAGCTGTTTCATCAAAGATCGTTTCTTCCTCCGCACTCACTTCGAGTGTTTCGGCCTTAATGACACTTTCTATTGGAAGCTCGACTGTGGCGAAAGCGTTATCAGCCTGCTCATCAAGCTGAACAGAGGCGTTTTCCCACTTCGTTAATGCTTCTTCATACGCGCCTTTGTCATCATATTGCTTACCCTCTTTGCGAACATCATCGCATTGCTTAGCAAATGCCTTTCTTATCGCCTCAACTTTTTGAACGTAAGCCTCTATCTCTTCTAGCTCGTTCATTTCCTTTAACAGCTTCTGACGCTCAGCTTCCCAGTAGCGAGCCATACCCTTCTGCTGCACATCAAAGACATGCGCCGCTTTTTCGCGAAGATCTTTGATAATCAGGTCTGTTCGTTCCTTTGTAAAGGTAAAAACATATTCGCGGTTTGTATTGTCTGCCATCACATTATTTTTGAATAACGACGGCTTAACAGTATAATGCACAGCTTCGATTGCCCGCTCAAGCTCTTCTTCGTTCGATAGCTTTTCCCGATCAATCTCTTGAAACATCGCATGCAAATGAAACTCCAGCTGACTTTTCACCTTGTCTTGTAGCTCATCCATCAGCTTTTGGAGACGACGTTCTCTCTCTTCTTCTGTCTTCTTTTTAGAGGCAAACCAGCCTATTTTAAAACCAGGGCGCATGCTTTCAAGCCATTCTCTTGTTAAATCCGTCGTAGAAAATGGGAATAAGGTGACGCTTTTCATTAAATCCTGCAGACGCTGCATAGATGAAGCTCTTAGTTCGTCAGATGCATTCTCAAGCCCTGCTAACGCTTGCTCAAGTTCTTCCCTTTTTTCAAGCTTTTTTGGGTCGTGCCCGTTTCTTCTCATTTCATCTAACACAGCTTCAATCGCTTCTTCTTGTTCCTCACGCAGCCTTGCTTCCACCCCTAAATAAAAGCTCTGATAGAGACGCTTCCCAGCAAGTGGGACGAGATCTTCTCCATGATAAAGCATCGGTTTAATCGTCTTTTCAAAGGAAGCAAACTGATTTAATGGATGGTCATCCACTTTCATGCTCGTATAAAACATGTGACGATACTCAATGTCCCAACGCTTAAACGTTTCAATGATTGAATGTTCAAACACTTCGAATGATAGCTCGTTCTCATCATGCTTATCCACTTGGTTGACGACAATGATTAGTGGCTTTTTTTCTTCAGATAGCTGCTTTAAAAAATAAAGATTAGTTTCTGATTGAACATGATTATAGTCCATCACATAGACGATAACATCTGTTGTATAAAGCTGTTCTGCAGTCACAGCTTGGTGTGAAGGATCCGTAGAATCTACGCCCGGTGTATCGTAAATCTTACTGACCTCCCCAAGAAATGGTAGCGGAGCAGAAATAGTCATTCCTGTAATTTCATGACCATCCATACCCCATTTTCGAACTTGATCCCAAGGAATTTCGCCTTCCCATACTTTTAATTCCCCATTGCTTTGCTTAAGGGTTAAGCCAAGGGGGCCATTCATAATCTCAATTACATTTGCACTTGTAGGGATTGGGCTTGTAGGCAACACTTCAGCACCAAGAATCCGATTTAAAATCGACGACTTTCCTGCAGAAAAATGACCGCAAAAAGCAAGCTGGAATTCTTTCTTCTCTTGCTTTTTTAGCACCTGCTTGTACCGCTCGTGTTCTGAATCAGTCAGTATAACCCCATGACCAATGGTCTGCCGCTCGACAGTCTGGGACGTCATTTCAAAGCACCACCTTCAACTTTTCCATCATTGTTCTTTTGTTTTTCATGAGCTAGTAAAACAGATTTATAATACATTTTCATCAATTCGTCCATCATCGCTCGAAGCTGTACATAGGAATGGTATTTATTTGGTGCAGCAAGCAAAAAGGCTAGCCGCTCTTCGATGTTTATTGGCTTAATCGAAAGCGCTTTTGCATCTGTTTCAATGTCTACCAGCTTACGAACAGGTTGCTTATTCGTCCAAAAAAGTGCGTCCACAAACGCTGCTGTTGCCATAAGCATTGGCTCTTTTGCTGCCTCTGCATTTCTCGCTTCATAGTATAATTCGAGTGCAGGCTTTGACTGCTCCCAATACTGAAACAGCTTCGGCACATAATGTTCTCGCTCCTTCCAAGGAGCAACGGTTCCTTCTAAATCATAATAAAAAGGAATGGAATGAATGATCGCCTCAAATGAGGCATCACTACATTCCACCGTACCTTGCTTCTCATAAAAAGGAGGACGGACAAAGGGGTTAGGCACTAAAATATCGGTCATCCTTTTGCCCTCCTTTTCATTCGCTTCTGCCCCTCACGACACATTTCAAGCAACGGACAAATTTCACATTGTGGATTTTGTGCTTTACAATGATATCGACCAAAGAAAATAAGCTGATGATGGGCCTGTGACCATCTTTCTTTTGGTAGCTTTCGCATCAACGTTTCCTCAACCTCTCGAACATTGTCCTTCCAGCGACAAATACCCAATCGTTTGCTTACCCGTTCAACATGCGTATCGACAGCGATCGCAGGAAATCCAAAAGCAACAGAGGCGACAACATTGGCGGTTTTTCGACCAACACCAGCTAAGGTTACAAGCTCATCTCGTTCTTTTGGAACCTCTCCGCCATATTGCTCAATCAGCGCTTGGGACAGCTTCTTAATGTTTTTCGCTTTATTTCGGTAAAGACCGATGGAACGTATATCCTGCTCTAATTCTTCCAAAGGGACACGGACATAATCCTCTGGCTTTTTATACTTGGCAAATAGCGCTGGTGTCACTTTGTTCACTAATGCATCCGTGCATTGAGCTGAAAGCACAACAGCAATGAGCAATTCAAAAGGATTCGAGTGATGCAATTCGCACTCAGCATCAGGATACATCTCGGCAATGACATTCAATGCTTCTTGTGTTTGTTTAATCGTTAACATCATGCTTCCTTTCTAAACCTAACATCCACAAATGTTTTTATTTTTGCAATGAATAAAAAAACAGAACATTTCTCGCCTTATTGCTCCAACCAATTATAGGAAGGAAATGACTCTGCCTTCGCCCTCTCCTGCTCAGGCTTTCGCCGCAGCTGATGGGCGCGGAATTTTTCTCCATATGCTTTTGCTTGGTCTAATGTTTTGATACCATTTCGTTTCCATTCAAATAAAATTCGGTCAATGTAGCGGAAATTCAACTTTCCTGAGACAACGGCTTCTCGCAAGGCGGCACGAATGAGCTCAGGTGAATGATGATCTTGATCGAGCCACATCGTTAACGTCTCCCCTTCAATTGGTGAGAGGGGTCTGGAAAATTCTTGCTCAAACAGTCGATATACGTTTGCCTCCATCTCTTGCTGCTTCTGCAATTTTTGCTCTTGTTCTTTTTCACCGATAAAAGCTGCCAGCCGTTCCCATAGCGGAGCAAGAGAGAAAAATTCATATGAAACGCCGTTATCATCCAACCGTTTTTCTAAAGATAAACAACCCTTTTTTATCGTCCGACCGAGAAGCTCTGAGCAAGCAGTGGCATTTAGCGTCATCCTTGACGCTAAATGCTCAGGAGTAGGAAAATGATCACCTGCTTCGATAAATGTTTGAATATGTAAAAGAACAACTAGTTCTTCTTCGTTTAAGTCTAAATCACTGTAATGCTGCAGCAATAGTTTCGAGATCGAAAGTTGTCCTGATGCTACCCATTTTGTCAGTATTGTTTGATCCATGTCGAAACACCTCTCGATCATTATAGCATGAGTTCCACTACCTTTAATCAGTGAAATGACGTAACCAGTATTTTCTTTCTGTCATTATTCTATCGGTTGTCATAAACAAAATCAAAAAAAGAAAAACCCGTAGTAAAAGAATTGCCTTTACACGGGTTTTACGATTGTTTTTAAGGATAGAGACGATTAAGCAAGCGTGGGAACGGAATCGTCTCACGGACATGCTCAACTCCTGAAATCCAAGCAACGGTTCGTTCTAGACCTAAACCAAATCCAGAGTGAGGGACGGACCCATATTTGCGTAAGTCAAGGTACCATTGATAAGCGTCAAGTGAGAGTTGATGGTCATCAAGACGTTGCTTCAGCAACTCTGGGTCATGCACCCGCTGAGAACCACCAATGATCTCACCATAGCCTTCAGGTGCAATCAAGTCTGCACAAAGCACGACATCGTCACGCGTTGGATCAGGTTCCATGTAAAACGGCTTTAATGAGGTTGGGTAATGGGTAATGAATACGGGCATGTCATAATTCTCAGCAATGGCCGTTTCATGAGGTGCACCAAAATCATCACCCCATTCAATATCATCAAACCCTTTTTCCTGTAAAAATTTAATGGCATCATCATAGGTAATTCGTGGGAATGGTGCTTTGATTCGTTCTAGCTTAGATACATCCCGACCGAGTGTTTTCAATTCAATGCTGCAATTTTTTACGACGGATTGAACATTATAAGCTACATATTGCTCTTGGACTTCAAGATTCTCCTCGAATTCAACAAAGGCCATTTCTGGTTCTATCATCCAAAACTCAATAAGGTGACGTCGTGTTTTTGATTTTTCTGCACGGAAGGTAGGCCCAAATGAGAAAACGCGTCCTAAGGCCATTGCTGCCGCCTCCATATAAAGCTGTCCACTTTGAGACAAATAGGCGTCCTCATCAAAGTACTTTGTATGGAACAATTCTGATGTCCCTTCTGGTGCGCTTCCTGTTAAAATAGGAGGATCGACCTTCACAAATCCGTTCTCATTGAAAAATTCATACGTTGCACGAATGATTTCATTTCGAATTTTCATGATCGCATGCTGTCGCTTTGAACGAAGCCATAGGTGACGATGATCCATTAAAAAATCTGTTCCATGCTCCTTTGGCGTAATCGGATAGTCTACAGCAGCATGGATAATTTCTACACCAGTAACCGTTAGCTCGTATCCAGACGGAGCACGCTCTTCTTTGCGAACGATTCCCTTTACATACAGAGAGCTTTCTTGCGTGATATTTTTCGCCGTTTGGAAAAGCTCCTCACCTACGTCTTCTTTAACAACGACACCTTGAATAAATCCAGTTCCATCTCGTAATTGTAAAAAAGCGATTTTTCCGCTTGAACGCTTATTAGCAAGCCATGCACCAATTGTAACTTCTTCTCCTACGTGCTGACCGATTTTTGCAATTGTCGTTTTCACGCTTTATTCCCTCCATCAAAACCAATGCTCAATTTACTTATGTAACGCAACCTTCATTATACTCTTGTTCAAAAATTGAAGTCAATCTGTTCGTGCATGAAGAAATAAAAGAGGACGTAAGCGAATAAATGAAGAGGCTAGACACTCACTGGAAGCGTCTAGCCCATATCTTGATTTTATTTTGTTTTATTGCGAACAAATCGTTCAATTCGCTCAATCGCTGCTTCGAGTAAGTCTAATGAAGTAGCATAGGAAAGACGAACGTTATCTGGAGCACCAAACCCTGAACCAGGTACGAGGGCAACCTTTTCTTCTTCTAACAATGCAGTCACCCAATCGTCCACATTG
Source organism: Halalkalibacterium ligniniphilum (assembly GCF_000334155.1). Classification (GTDB taxonomy): domain Bacteria; phylum Bacillota; class Bacilli; order Bacillales; family Bacillaceae_D; genus Halalkalibacterium; species Halalkalibacterium ligniniphilum. The sequence continues at coordinate 11,888 of NZ_ANNK01000096.1, forward strand.
TCAAAACCGTTCATTACAGCTGCTTCCTTCACATTCGGGAACAAGTAAAATGCGCCTTTTGGTTTCACGCATGATACACCAGGAATGTTAATGAGCTGTTCATAGATCTTATTCAAACGCTCTTCAAAGGCTGCGCGCATTATTTCGACTGAACCATCATCTTCGGTATAAGCAGCAATGGTACCGTATTGGGCATTTGTTGTTGGGTTGGACGTACTATGACTCGCTAAGTTTGTCATCGCATTGATTAACTTGACGTTTCCTGCGGCATATCCAATCCGCCATCCTGTCATGGAATGGGATTTTGAAACCCCGTTAACAATAATCGTTTGTTCTTTAAGATCTGGTGAAATTTCAGCAACTGACACGTGCTGAACACCGCCATAGACAAGCTTTTCGTAAATTTCATCGGAAATGATCAATACATCATGCTTTAAACAAACGTTTCCTAACGCTTCAAGCTCTTCCATCGTGTAAAGGGTGCCTGTTGGATTACTTGGTGAATTTAAAATGAACGCTTTTGTTTTTTCCGTAATCGTTGCTTCAAGCTGTTCAGGTGTCACCTTAAACTCATTGCTTTCTAAGCCTTCTACATATACTGGCGTACCATCAGCAAGCTTTACTTGCTCTGGATAGCTTACCCAATATGGAATTGGGATGATCACTTCATCGCCTTCATCAAGTAATGCTTGGAACAAGGTGTAGAGAACATGCTTAGCGCCAGTTCCAACAAAAACTTCAGCTGGCTGATATGTAATGCCTTGATCTTGTTTAAACTTACCAATAATCGCTTGCTTTAAAGCAGGCAGCCCTGCAGACGGAGTATATTTTGTATGTCCTTCCTCCATTGAGCGTACTGCGGCATCAATAATATATTGAGGGGTGTTAAAGTCAGGCTCTCCTGCCCCTAATCCAATGACATCATGTCCTTGCTCTTTTAATTCTTTTGCTTTAGCTGTTATTGCGAGTGTTGACGATGGGGTCAACGTGGAAACACGTGTTGAAAGCTTCATGGTTGATTGATCCTCCCTTTTGCTATTTCTCTTACTATAGAACGGAATCTTCTCCCTTTCAAGTGCTTTTAACAAATTGTCCGTTTTTAACCATATTATTTCATTCGTTTCCGGCGATTACGGCCGGATGCTATACCGTTTTACGAACGTTCCATCTTCAAATGTTACATAATAGTAAGACTGACGCTCTTCATTATCAAAATACGTGATTTCATAAATTGGGCGATTCACTTCAATCCCTAACCGAATCGAGCGAAGCTCTTGAATGGGCAATTCTGCCTCTGCGATCTCACGAGCCTGCTCAAATGTAATGCCATCCTCCGCTTTTCTAACAATGGCTTCATTCTCCTCATTCAACCAAACAATCGATTCATCGCCGTCCTCATCAATCCCAAAAAGGACAATGTATGCAGCTGTTCCATGATAAAATTCCACATCAGTAACAGATGAGAGAAGCCCTTCTTCTAAGACATAGGATGTAGCTTGTTCTTGTGATTCAAGAAGGGGTGATCGAATGACTTGATATGCGTAAACGCTTAAGCCAATCGTCAACGTAAAAAAGAGGACCAACCCAACAATTACCCATTTTTTTATCATTTTAATCCGTCCTTACTTAAGTTCGATAAATCTTGAAGACCATTTTTTCCTCATCATTTTCGTCTAATGCTAAGCCAAACATTAAATCATCGTTTTTTAATGTTCGATTTAATGCGTCAACGACCTTATACAAATCAGAGGATCGCTGAATGGTTACAGTTGATATGACTTGGATCTTTTCGTCCATAATCTCGCCTCCAATGTAAAATGTTCTGCTTTCCGTTCAACATTTGCTAAACATACGGTAAAGCATGTCGGTCATACTAACAATACGCTAACGAAAAACAGATGTAGCGAACGTTTTTCAACAGCTGTATGAAGGCTTTAAGGTCAAGAAAGGGGGTTGGACGTGATTCAAGGGCTTACTAAAATGACGTCTACTGCTGAATGGTTTCAAGCACATAAGCAGAAAGCTGCTCTGCTCATTCGTCATGGTTCCTCCATTCATCATGTCTTCCCGCCTTCACTTAGACAAACACAATTTCCTCAATGCTTTCTTGCTGAGCCATCTCAAGCAGATGATTCAAACTAACAGAGATGCTCATGCAGGATCGTATGCTTAGTTAAAAACATGTCTACACTCACACCTCATGTTCGCTGTATCCTTTGTCAAACGCCTTTTTCCCGACATAACCGTGTCAATGAAGAAGCGTTTGACTTTTGCTTTTTATAAAAGCGTTAACATCCGTTCGTAATGCTTATTAGCCTCGGCTACAATTTTTTCTTCATCGAGTGTTTTTAGCTGACGATTTTCCATAAGCTGCACGCCTTGAACAAACACATCTGTCACATCGGCTCCCTTCAAGGCATATACGGCATGAGAAAAAGGGTGACTCCACGGCTGCAAATGAGCTTCGTTAGCTTTAACCAGGATCACATCAGCTTCTGCACCTTTTTGAAGAGTACCCACTTCCCCATCCAAACCTAAGGCTAACGCCCCGTTTCGTGTCGCCATCATAAGTGCTTCTTCTGCTGGTAAAACCGTTGGGTCCAGGTTGCGCCCCTTTTGTAAGAGCGCAGCGAACCGCATTTCTTCAATTAAGTCTAAATGGTTATTCGAAGCGACACTGTCCGTTCCTAATGCCACATTTATTCCTTTTGCAAGCATTTCTCCAACAGGTGCGATGCCTGAGCCAAGCTTTAAATTACTCATCGGATTATGACTCACATGAATAGGATAGGATTTGAGCAATTCGATTTGCTCTTCACCGATATGGACACAATGGGCAAGAAGCCAATGGGTGTTCTCAAACACACCTAACTCCTTTAAGTGATTCAGAGGGTGCATGCCATATAAATTCACATGGTCCTCCACTTCTTTCTTCGTTTCTGCTATATGCATATGCAGTCCAAGGTTCTCTTCTCTAGCAGCTTCTGTGATCCTTTCGATAAAAGCTGGAGGACACGTATAGGGGGCATGTGGTGCCATCATTGTCTGGATTCGTCCATTTGCTTGACGGTTCCACGCCTTGGCAAAAGCTACCGCTTCTTGAAGCTTTGCTTTTTGTTCCTCTTCAGAGCATAATCCGATCATGGAACGCATTAAAACGGCTTTCATGCCATTGCGCTCCACTTCCTCTGCAAGATCATCCATCCATAAATGATACATTTCTAAAAAGGTTGTTGTTCCCGATTTAACCATTTCAACCATTGCAAGCTGCCGTGCAGCGAATACAGCCTCTCTGTCAAGCTGTCCTTCAAATGGCCACATCTTTTCTTCAAGCCAGCGGTGAAGGGGCAAATCGTCAGCATGCCCCCTTAATAGTCCCATGCCGATATGACCATGGGTATTAATGAGTCCAGGCAACGCCCATTTGCCTTTACCGTTAATAACCTGCTTTGCTCCTTCTTCTATCTCAATTGAAGCCTCACCATCGCCAATGGTGCTTATCTTCCCATTTTCAACACCAAGGTAGCCTGATTGAATCACTTTTTGATCACGATTCATTGTGATGATCGTAATATTTTTAATTAATGTATCCATATTCTCCCCTCAGCTTTTCATTCCCTGCATACAAAGAAATTGATGTAAACAAGACCGTTTTCCTGCTCTTTGGTCACCTTGTGCCCACTTACCAAACCGTCTATCTTATAACCACTCCCCATAATGTTCGATTAATGATTCAAGCTTACCTTTGTGAACAGGAACATTTGGCAGTGATTCAATGAATAACCGCCCATAACGAGTGGTAGAAATTCGTTTATCGAGAACGAATACTGCCCCTTTATCATCGGCTGTTCGAATAAGTCGGCCAAAGCCTTGCTTAAAACGGATGATCGCCTGGGGCAAGGACACGTGCATAAACGGATTTTTTCCTTCTTCTTTTATCCTCTCCATCCGTGCCTGAATTAATGGCTGGTCTGGTGGGAGAAATGGGAGACGAACAATGACGAGGACTCGCAGCTCATCTCCAGGCAAATCAATGCCTTCCCAGAAACTACTCGTACCGAATAAGATGGCTCGTTCATGCTGCTTGAAGCTTTTCATTAACCTCGCACGACTCCCGCTACTAATTCCTTGACCAATTAAAACAAATGATTCATCTGTGCAAAGATCTTTCACATTTTGATACACCTGCCGCAGCATTTCAAATGAAGTAAACAACACCATCACCCGGCCAGAGGAAGCATCTGCAATTCGCCAAAGCTTAATGGAGATTTCATTGATAAAATCCACTTCTGGAACATCCTTAATCGATGGTAGGTCGGTTGGCAGCAACAACCTTGCTTGTCGTTCATAATCAAAAGGCGATTCAATAATTACCGTCTTCACGCCAAAATCATTTAAACCAAGCCGCTCTAGCTGGTAGTCAAATGATCCTTTGATCGACAGGGTTGCAGACGTCATGACAACACTATGCTTTTTTGCAAAAAATTCATCAGCAAGACACTCGCCGACTTCAACAGGTCGGCTAAACAAATACGTTGCGTTTTTCGCACCCCGAGCTTCAATTTCAATCCAGTAGACTGCATTCGGATCGGCTTCTAAAAGTAGCTGATAAAGCTTATCTTCCTCTTCATAAATGGCTTCAAACAAACCATGGCTATCCGCAAGAATTCCCTGCTCTTGAAAGGAAAGCTCCTTACGAACAACTTCGAATGGCTGAATCAGTCGTAGGAATAATTGACGCAGCTCTTTCATTTGCAAATGAACGCGCATCGTACTCTCAAGAATGGCTTCCCACTGCACACCATGTTCAGCATAGCTTTCGTAACGATAGATTAATCTCCCTACATCTGAGGCTGATGTTTTTTGCTTGCGGAGCACATAACCATGAATTTGTCGAAACAGCTCATCGATTTCCTTAAGCACGGATTGAATTTTTTCATCTAGCTCTTTTCGTTTGAAAGTCAAGGGAAGCTGTCGTTTTGTGGCAATCGAATAAAGACGATCGACCACACCCTCTTTCTCGCCAAATCCGATACGCTGAAACAAATAATAAAAGCTTACATAATCTGTTTGCATCCCTAAATAGTCACTTGCGATTTCCTCAAGATGGTGCGCCTCATCGATGACAACCTGCTTATAAGATGGAATTAGTCCCTTTTTTTGGACCATATCAGTGAAAAGAAGGGCATGATTGGTCACGATTAAATCGGCTTGTTGGGCCTTTTTTCTAGCACGTTGATAAAAGGAGCGTGAAAACCATGGACAATATTTCCCCAAGGAAGATTCCGCATCACTTTGAACCGTATACCAATAGCCATTTCCACCAGGAGGTAGGTTCAGCTCTTCCCGATCACCTCTGTCCGTTTCCGTAAGCCACACGAGAATTTGGGCTTTTGTTAGAATCGTATCGTATGTATCATCATGATGACCAGCAGCAAGAGATTGCTCAAACTTTCTTAAAGACAAATAATGGTTTCGACCTTTTAATAGCGCTACCTTTAACGGAAAAGGGAGTACTTTTTTTAAAAGAGGAATGTCCCGCTCTAAAATTTGCTCCTGCAAAGGGATTGTTTGTGTACTAATGACCACAGGTACCTGATGGTTTTTCGCAAAAAAGGCGGAAGGTACGAGATAAGCCAGAGATTTCCCTGTGCCTGTTCCAGCTTCAATCAGAAGGTGCTCATGGTTATGAAATCCTTCGTCCACTACATCCATCATTTTAAGCTGTCCTTTTCGCCACTCATACTTTTCAAAAGCACGGGCCAAATCTCCGTCTTCCTGTGTCAATTGCTCTTTGTACTGTTCATAAGAAAAGGACCCTACATCTCCTTCTTCTTCTTCATCCACCTGCTTTTTTAACGCAAGCTGCCGGTAAATATCGTATTTCTCCTCATCATGAGTATGTAGATGCAATTTTTTCTGAATCAAATCCTCGATGATTGGCCCGATATCACTGATAAATGAATCAGTTAGTGGCTCCAATTGCTGCAAGGTGATAACAGGAAGGGCTTGCAGCTTATTCAGTAATAAAAGAAGCAGATCTCCTGTGACCTCAGCATCACTTTGAGCCCGGTGTGGGCGATCATGGTCAAAACCGAGCTGCTCTGTTAGTTGGCTTAATTTATAGCTTTCCTCAGAAGGAAGGAGAACGCGAGCAAGCTCAACGGTGTCAAGAACAGGCATCGTTAGCTGTTCATAGCCTTCAAGTTCAAGCTGCTTTTGTAAAAAGCTATAATCAAACTGCACATTGTGTGCAACAAAATAAGCCCCTTCTAACATCGTTAAAAGGGTCGGAATACATGAATGAAACGTAGGCGCATCTTGAACCATTTCCTCCGTAATCCCTGTCAGATCTTCAATAAAAAGAGGAATGGATCGCTCAGGATTGACAAGTGTTGAATACGTGTCTACAATGCAGCCTTTTTCAATGACAACAGCCCCAATTTCAATGATTCGATCGCCTTGGGCAACCGATTGGCCGGTCGTTTCAATGTCAATAACTACAAATCGGTCGTTCATATTTCCACCTCAAATGTAAGGTGCAGACTCTACTAATAAGTGTTGAAATGTTGTTTCTCCCCACTGCTCAGCTAAGCATTTTATAGAAGCTTGAACCTCTTCCACATGCGAATCTGCCTCTACAAGCTCTTCAAAAAGGATTAATGCTTCCTTGCGTCTGTCCATTAATGCATAGTTCCAAGCCATTCCATGCTTAGCAAGTTGCTTTTCATAACCTATGGAAACGAGTCGCTCATAGCAATGGATCGCTGCTTGATACAAACCGTACCATTCAAAAAGGTACGCCATCGCTTGTAAAAGCGTGGTTGATTCCTGCAGCTGCAGGGCTAAGAGCCAGGATTCATGAGCATCACCCGCTTCCCCTAGAGCCAAATAACAACAGCCAAGGTGATAGTATGCTTCTGCATCCTCAGGTTCGAAATCGACAACTTGTATAAAATACCTTTTTGCGAGCTCATACGATTGATTTAAATAATGGCACACACCTAAATTATACAATACATCTGAATGAATTGTTAGGCTCTCTGCATGTTCAAACGAAGAAATTCCCTCTTCAAGCCGCCCTTCTTGCACATGCATGCATCCTAAAGCGACATACGTAAAATATCGAATGACTGGCTCTGTTGTCAGATGTAAGACATACAGACAGCGCTCTTTACAGCGATCGGTTAAACCAGCATAAAGATTTGCATAGATGGAATAAAGCAGGAGGAGTGAGTGTGTCGGTAAAGCTTTCACTTCGCTTTCGAGCTCCTGTGCCGCCTCAGCAAACAACTCCAGGTCAAAAAGAGACGACCCTCTTGACACATACGGTTCAAATGGCTTTCGCTCCGCTAAACGTTGTGCTAAATTTGCGGTCACTTCATTCATATCTGACCATTCATCAAGGAGTTGAGACGACCAGCCTTCTAACAGTAGAAGCGCCTCTTTTCTTTCTCTTTCTGAAAGCATTTCCCAGCTTTTCTTTATCTGTTCAACAAACCCTCTCCACCCTTGTTCCATTGTATTCTCCTCCTGTTTGTTTCTTTCTCAAAGTGTTTGATCAAGACAGGAGGAATATACGAGTTAAAAGACGGTAGAAGCTGGCTCCGTTCCAAGCATTTCAACAATTTGATTTTTTTCATTCATAATGGCAACACGCGGCACATGAGTTTTAACCTTCTCTTCAGCAACGAGGGCATAAGAAATAACGATAATGACGTCACCTTCCTGCACGAGTCGGGCTGCGGCTCCGTTCAAACAAAAAACACCGCTTCCTCTTGGTCCTTTAATCACATAGGTTTCAAACCGTTGGCCATTGTTGTTATTGACGATTTGAACCTTTTCATTTTCTACAATATCTACAGCATCCATAATGTCCTCATCAATCGTAATGCTGCCCACATAATTTAAATTTGCTTCCGTTACACGGGCACGATGAATTTTCGCTTTCATCATTGTGCGGAACATTCTTAATACCTCCCCTATTTATCCTTCATTTAATGTAAAAACGATATTATCAATTAAGCGGACCGCTGAGTAACGGTACGCAACAGCGATAATAACAGTCCCTTTTATTGTCTTGATTGGTTCAAGGTCCGGATAGCTTAACAGCTCTACATAATCAACGTTCCCTGACAGCCTATCCTCATATTGCTTTAAAAGGTAGGCACGAACCATGTCAGCCTCTCGTTCCCCTGTTAAAATTATTTCTTTTGCTTCCTGCAAGGTTTGATATAGGAGTGGGGCTTCTGTTCGTTCCTCGGCGGTTAAATTTACATTTCGGGAGCTTTTTGCTAACCCATCTGTTTCCCTTACTGTTTCACATGGGACAATGCGAACATCAAGGTTTAAATCACGAACCATATTCATAATAACAGCTACTTGCTGGGCATCCTTCATGCCAAAATACGCGTCGTCTGGCTGTACGAGATTGAATAGCTTGAGAACAACCGTAGCAACGCCATCAAAATGACCTGGACGGCTCGCTCCGCACAGAACGTCCGTTCCTTTTTTCACATGGATAGCAAGGGATGGCTCATCCGGATACATTTCTTCAACAGTAGGATAAAAGACAAGATCGACTCCTGCTTCCATTGCCAATCGTTCATCTCGCTCAAAATCACGCGGGTAGCGATCCAAATCCTCATTAGGGCCAAATTGCAGCGGATTGACAAAAATACTAAGTACAACTACATCGTGCTCAGCTCTGGCTTGCTCCACTAAATGCAAATGCCCTTCATGTAAATATCCCATCGTTGGCACAAATCCGATCGATTTCCCCTCGGCTTTTTTGGTTTTAATTTCTGTTCGTAATGCTTCCTTTGTTCGACAAATGATCATTCAGACAAACCTCCGTATAGCCTCTTCACATCCTCATCCTTCATTGTGAAGGTATGCTCCTTTGCGGGAAAAACCCCTGTTTTTACCTCCTCCGTATAGGATGTCAAGGCTTGACGAATGGATTCGGACACATTTGTGTACTGCTTGACAAAGGAAGGGACATGGGCACTCCCGTAGCCAATCACATCGTGATAAACGAGGACTTGGCCATCACAGCCAGCTCCCGCGCCAATCCCGATAACCGGAATCTCTAATTGCTCAGAAACCAAAGAACCGACTTGCTCAGGTACACATTCTAACACAAGGGCAAAAGCGCCTGCCGCTTCGATTTTTTTGGCATCATCAAGTAATTGCTGCGCTGCTTCGAGATTTTTCCCTTGGATTCGGTAGCCACCGAGGACCCCAACAGCTTGTGGTGTTAAGCCAAGATGCCCCATCACAGGAACCCCTCCCGACGTTAACTGACGAATCGTCTCAATGACGTCACCGTTCCCTTCTAGCTTAACTGCATTGGCGCCTGCTTCTTGCATGTATCGACGTGCATGTGCAGCCGTTTCTGAAAATGTACTATGATACGAAAAAAACGGCAAATCGGTCACAATAAATGTATTTGATGCACCGCGTCGAACTGCTTTTGTATGCATGACCATGTCATCCACAGTAACAGGAATCGTCGAATCATAGCCAAGGACGACCATCCCAAGGGAATCTCCTACAAGAATCAAATCGCTCCCTGCCTCTTCCACAAGACGAGCTGATGGTGCATCATACGCTGTCATCATTGCGATCTTTTCACCATTTTTTTTCATTTTTCGAAAGCTTGCAGTTGTTTTCATTTCATTCATCCTCCTAACCGAGGAAGCTCCATAAGCTGTTTTGACGCACGCAGAAAAATCCTTCTCTCAGAAGGAAAGAAGGATAGCATCGTAAAAATAACGATCGTTTTATGTGCAGCAAAAACGCTCATCGATCCCTCTGTCCTAGTCCATTTTTTGGATCAAGGCAGACCCGTATGTTTCATTTTTTCATTCAAAAGCCTTTTGGTGCAGTTCCAAAGGGATACCGCCCATTCATATAAAGTATAACAGATTTCGCCTACTCCTGATCAGCCAATTCAATATCTGCTGAATAAATATGATGAATCTCTCCTAATTCATCCTCCAACAAAAGCACCCCATCATTCGTAATCCCTTTTGCCGTTCCATATATCACTTCATGCATGGAACGAGCGTAGATTTTCTTACCAATGCTGACGGCATATGCTTCCCAAATTGGTTTAATTCGTGAAAATCCGTGCTCAATGTATTCTTCGTACAATGTCTCAAAATGGGCGAAGATTGCTGCGATTAATTGGGAGCGCTGAATTTCTTCTTCTTTTTCGAACGCTAAAGAGGTGGCAATGTTGCGTATGGCTGAAGAGAAATGCTCCTTTTGCTGGTTCACATTAATCCCGATTCCAATAATTACGGAATGAACACAGTCAGGCTCTGATTGCATTTCGGTTAAAATGCCAACCACCTTTTTTCCTTTGATTAACAGATCATTTGGCCATTTTATTTCACACGTTAAACCTGTTACATCCTTAATTCCTTTCACGACCGCAACAGCAGCTAAGAGCGTAAGCTGAGGGGTACGCTGTGGAGGTAGCTGGGGTCTAAGAATCAAGCTCATGTAAATGCTTGTACCAGGTGGTGAATGCCAAGCACGTCCTAATCTTCCCTTACCACCGGTCTGTTCATTGGCAACTACGACGTGTCCTTCCTGCGCCCCTTCTTGTGCCAAACGATGGGCAACAACTTGAGTTGAGGATGTGGAATCAAAATAGGTAATTTCGCGTCCGATTTTTTTTGTTGTCAGTCCTGACTGAATTTCATGGGCTTGAATCCCATTTGGTCGTTTTACGATCCGGTAGCCTTTTCGCTGTACTGCTTCGACCTCATATCCCATCTTACGTAATTCTTCAATATGCTTCCATACAGCGGTTCGGGAACAGCCAATTGTTTTACTAATTTTTTCACCTGAGACAAACTCGCCATCACGTTCAAGGAGCATTTTTAATAGTGTTTCTTTCATCGGTTATTCCTCCTTTCGTGTACCCATTGTAAGAGGGTTTCTTTTTCATTTTTGATTTCCCTTGCTAAGACCGCTTGCTCGATTTCATTTAATGCTGCACCAATCCACGGCCCACCAGGCTCCTTAAAGTGCTCCATTAGCACACGACCGTCCACTTGGAGATCTTCTCGCGAGTGGATAGGCAAAGAATTCCATTTAATATACAGCTCTTTTGCAGGCATTGGCTCATGTCCGAACCACTTTCTTAATTGCTCCACCCCTAAAGCCACCTCAAGAGAAGCGGTGTAAAGGGAAGTATCGTCCCAGCTGTGTTCTTGTCGAAAGGCAAAATAACGACAAAGGTGACGCACCTTTTTCTCCGTTTGTTTTGCTAAACGAAGCCCTTGTATCGCTTCAAGCTCCTCCCCATTCGCTAGACAAAAAGAGGCCCAATGGACGGGAAGGTTTAATCCCTCTTCTGTAGGGAGCTGCTCAAGGGTATAAAGTCCTTTAGCCGTGACCGTTAACCCAGGAACGAATGAAAGAAGGCTTGTCTCTCGGGCAAGCTGCCATGCGTGCTTGCGAAATTCCCCTATAAGCAGGCGTTCTAATTCTTTTTCAATCCGCTCAACGGCCACTGTTTTTATTTGCTGTTTTTCTTTGGTCATAACCTCTTTCAAGCTTGGATCAAGGGAAAATCCAAATTGACTGACAAACCGAAGAGCTCGAAGCATTCTTAGTGGGTCTTCAGCCATCCGCTTTCTCGGTTCATGAGAGCGAATCACTCCTGCTTTCAAGTCCTTTTCTCCTTGCAAAGGGTCAATCAGCCTTTTGTTTTTATCCATCGCGATACTATTCATTGTGAAGTCACGCATCGCCAAATCTTCCGTAAGATCCTTCCCCCGCTCTGTCGTTACTTCAAAAAATTGATCCATAAAGGAGATTGTGACCGTGGCATGACGATTGTTCAGTTGAAATGACTTCGAATATCGCTCAAGCAGTTGCTCTGGTGTCGCTGACGTCACAAGATCAAGATCAACCGGTTGTTTTCCTAGCAAATAGTCTCGAACCGCTCCACCTACAATTGCTGCCCGAAATCCTTCTTGTTGAAGTTTCTCAACAAGAAGGAGCCCTTTATTCAATAAATCATTCATGGCCTCATTCCTTTACGGTTTCCGTTAATACCTGATGATACAATTCTTCGTACTGTTGAACGATCTGCTGGGAGTGAAACACCGATTTTGCCCGTGCCTCACTCGCTTGTGCGAATTGTTGATGCAAATCCCGATTTTTTAATAGCTGAAGCGCTCGTTTTGCTATCACTTCTATATCACCAAGTTCACAGATAAAACCTGTTTCTCCGTCGGCTACGACCTCTGGAATCCCGCCAATCCTCGTACCAATGACAGGAACGCCGCATGCCATCGCTTCAAGTGCGACCAATCCGAAGCTCTCCTTTTCACTTAGCAAGAGCATTAGATCACTAAGGGATAATAATTGCGAAATATGCTTTTGATTCCCAAGCATGAGCACACGATCTTGAATCCCTAATTCTTTCACTAAATGACAGGCCGTTGTCAAATCAGGCCCGTCACCAATCAATAATAGCTTTGCCTTTACCTGCTGCTGAATCAGGTGAAAGCTGCGAATAATATCTGGGACCCGTTTTACAGGGCGGAAATTCGAGATATGAATGATTACTTTTTCATCCTCTTCAATGCCATAGTGACGCTTAAGTTCCTGTGCATCTTTTTTGTAATACTCACGCTCATCGATAAAATTGTAAACACTGTGGATCGATTTTTTAGTATGTAAAAGGATTTGGGTTTGATGAACCAAGTCGTTAGATACCGCTGTGACAAGATCCGATTTCTCAATACCAAATTTAATGATCTCTGATAAGGTAGGATCAAATCCTAATACGGTAATATCTGTTCCGTGAAGGGTGGTCACCACCTTGAGAGAATCCCCGAGCATTTGTTTCGCTAAAATCGCACAAATGGCATGAGGAACTGCATAATGCACATGAAGGAGGTCAAGCTTTTGCCTCCTTGCCACCTCAGCCATCTTACTAGCTAGTGTTAAATCGTAGGGCGGGTATTTGAAGACGGAGTATTGGTTAACCTCAACCTCATGAAAATAAATATTTGGATAAACTTGATCTAAGCGAAACGGAATGCTTGATGTAATAAAATGTACTTCATGCCCTCGCTCAGCCAACAATTTCCCCAACTCTGTTGCTACAACACCTGAACCACCAACTGTCGGATAGCAGCTAATTCCTATTTTAAGCTTCATGATTAACACTCGTCTCCTATTAAATGGTTTACGAGCAGCGGCTTCTCTAACTTAAAGCCTTCTGCAAAGAGGACACCCACCTCACTCCCGAACAAGCGTTCTCTCGCTTCTACTTTCTCTATATAAGCATTTGTAAGGGGCGTGTCCACACTCGCTTCGGTTTTCATAAACTGGCTACGATATGCTTCGAGCGCTCGCCTTTTGGCTTCCATGCTTTTCGTAATATCAACCAACACATCTGGACGCTCATATCCGTTAATCAGATAAAAAAAAATGTTTGACACCTGATGAGCTGGGAGCTGCTCCAAACAGGCATAACGTCGAATCCCCGCATTAAAAACAGCTTCTTTCACAATTTCCCCGCAATGACCATGATCAGGATGCCGATCTGCAAAATAAGGAGCAAATACAAGCTTCGGTCGATAAGTGCGAATAACGGATACAACAGATGCGAGCTCAGCTTCTGTTATATTTCGTAAGCCACGGTCTGAGAGTTCCAGCTGGACACGGGTGTGTAAGCCAAGAATGTCTCCTGCCTTTTTCGCTTCCTCTTGGCGAAGCTCCACCGTTCCATTAGAGGAAAGTTCAGCCTTGGTTAAATCGCAAATGCCTACACTGAAGCCTTCATGAGCGTAGCGATGGAGCGTTCCTCCCATTCCAATTTCCACATCATCTGGATGAGCCCCAAACGCTAAAATATCAAGCTTCTCCACGTTCCTTCTCCCTCTCATGAACGATTTCTCGCCATTTAAAATCACCGCGTTCAAGTCCTTTAATTAAGATTTCAGCTGTCCCTAGATTTGTCGCTAATGGTACTTGCTGAAGGTCACAAAGTCGAACGAGAGCTGTGACATCGGGCTCATGAGGTTGAGCTGTTAATGGGTCACGGAAAAAGACAATGAAATCGAACTTATTTTCAGCTACGAGGGCACCAATTTGTTGATCCCCTCCAAGCGGGCCTGATTTAAACCTTGTGACGGTTAGATGTGTTGCCTCCATAATTCTTGTTCCCGTCGTCCCTGTCGCATATAGTTCATGGTCTTTAAAAATATGTTCATACGCAACGACAAATTGCACCATCATGTCTTTCTTTTTATCATGGGCGATTAATGCGATTTTCATAAAGATGTCACCTACTCGATTATATTTTCCAAGCCATAAACCAATGTGTCGATCCCCATCACCGTTTCAATCGAAAGCTTCACACCTGGCATAAAGGAAGTGCGATCAATGGAGTCATGACGGATTTTTAAGGTTTGGCCAACACCACCGAATAAAACCTCTTGGTGAGCAACAAGTCCAGGCAGACGAACACTATGAATGTGCATCCCATCAAGATTGGCGCCACGTGCTCCTTGAAGCTCTTCCCGCTCATCTGGATGCCCTTGTTCCTTTGCTTCTCGGACTTCACGGATAAGTTGGGCTGTTTTTATCGCTGTTCCTGACGGTGCATCAAGCTTCCTATCATGATGCATCTCGATAATCTCTACATCAGGCAAGTATTTCGCAGCAACTTGCGCAAATTTCATCATTAAAATTGCACCGATGGCAAAGTTAGGCGCAATAATTGCACCAATGCCTTTTTCCTCTGCGGTTTTGCGCAATTCCTCAATGTCTGCTTCGGTAAAACCAGTCGTGCCAACAACCGGGCGAACTCCATGTGCAAAAGCAATTTCCATATGCTTTTTCCCGAATGCAGGAGCGGTTAAATCAACAAGCACATCGACATCGTGAGCTGTTAAGCATTCCTCTAAGCTTGTATAAATCGGCGCATCACTAGCTGGTAAGCCATCAATGTCTCTTACTTTTTTCCCTTCATTTTTAGAATCAACGACAGCCATCAATTGGAAGTTAGCTGCTTCTTCCACCATTTTGACAGCCTCACGTCCCATTTTTCCACGTGGTCCTGCGATTGCTACTCGAATTGTTTCCATTGTTATGCTTCCTCTCCTTCGACCTTCTTCGTCCATCGATCCCTGTCTCTTGTTCTGAATTTTTCCATCACGAGGTCATGAGCCTCATCTAGATTAATGTTCAATGAATTCGCAAAACAAATGAGCACAAATAAAAGATCGCCCATTTCCTGCTCCATTGTTCGCTCTTCTTCAGACGTCTTTTTTGGCTTCTCGCCGTAATAATGGTTCACTTCACGAGCAAGCTCTCCAACTTCCTCCGTCATCCTAGCAAGCATGGCAAGAGGGCTGAAATAGCCTTCTTTAAATTGACTTATGTATGCATCGACTTCCCGCTGCATTTCTTTCATTGATTTCTCAGCCATTGTCATCACCTCATTACGTCTTACAAATTCCATGTTAGCTAATCCTATCCTTTTTGACAAATGCAAAATCTTATTTGCTGGAAAAAATCTTTTTCTATATAATTATCGGCAGATATGTTTTGTAAATTTGTGTTAAATACCGTTCGAAAGGAGACACACCAATGGCCTATCAAGTGAAACTGAAAAACATTTTGTTTATTTTGTTAGGCTCTGCCATTCTATCCTTCGGGCTCGTTTATTTTAATATGGAAAACAATTTAGCTGACGGGGGATTCACTGGTATTACCTTGATTCTTTATTTTATTTTCTCTTTCAACCCAGCCGTCTCAAATTTACTGCTAAACATTCCTTTGTTTTTTATAGGCTGGAAAATATTAGGGCGAACCACATTCATTTATACCATCATTGGAACGATTGGAGTCTCGATCTTTTTAGAGCTGTTTCAACGATATAAAGTCATTCATATTCCATTGCATGATGATATGACGTTAGCAGCATTGTTTGCTGGTGTGTTCATCGGTATTGGTCTTGGAATGGTCTTTCGATTCGGTGGGACAACCGGGGGTGTGGATATCATTGCAAAGCTTGGCTTTCGCTACCTCGGCTGGAGCATGGGGCGAACGATGTTTGTTTTTGATGCCATTGTTATTACTTCTTCACTTATCTATTTAAATTACAGAGAAGCGATGTATACACTACTTGCCGTTTTTATTGCCACAAGGGTGATTGATTTTATGCAGCAGGGTGCCTATTCAGCCAAAGCTGCTTTTATTATTTCAGAAAAAGTACCGGAAATTGCTGAGTTGATTTTAAAGGAAATGGACCGGGGGGCAACGATCTTAAAAGGGAAAGGGAGCTTTACTGGCTCAGAAAAAGAGGTGCTTTATTGCGTCGTCGGTCGCAATGAGCTTATTCGCTTAAAAACGTTGGTTGAGAAAATCGATCCTCACGCCTTTGTTACTGTTAACGATGTACAAGATGTGATCGGTGAAGGATTTACCCTTGATGAGAACAAAAAGCCGATTGGCGTATAATCTTTCATAATGAAAAAAGCTTGGACTCATTCAGAAGCCCAAGCTTTTTGATTGATTAATCTTCATTCATTCCGATATACATCAAGATAAAGCGGACCAATTCAAGAACAGCTACAAGCGCTGCTGCTACATAGGTTAGTGCTGCTGCATTTAATACCTTTCTTGTTTCCCGCTCTTCATTGTTGCGAATCACACCAACTGAAACCACTTGTTGCATCGCCCGGTTGCTTGCGTCAAACTCTACAGGAAGCGTAACCAGCTGGAACAAGACAGCTGCAGCCATCGCAAAAATACCTAGTAAAATAAACCCAGAAGCCTGCATCAAAATCCCCGCAAGAATGAGGATGAATGAAAAGTTTGACCCAATATTGGCAACTGGAACCAATGCGTGACGGAAGCGTAAAAACGCATAATCCTCCGCATCCTGCATCGCATGCCCCACCTCATGGGCAGCAACAGCGGCACCAGCAACAGATGTACCATGATAGTTATTAGAAGATAAGCGAACCGTTTTCGAACGTGGATCGTAATGGTCAGTTAACGTCCCTCTTACTTCTTCCACCGTTACATGGTACAATCCGTTGTCATCAAGAATTTTTCGCGCTACTTGTGCACCTGTCATTCCTGAAGACGCCGGTACTTGTGAGTACTTTTTGTACGCACTTTTCACCTTCATTTGTGCCCATAATGGAATGATAAGGAGTAGAGCAAAATAAATTAAAAATCCTACCATGTTGTCTTACCACCTCTATTTATCTATATATTTTCTTATTTTTAGTCTAGATGAAAAATCAAAGAAAGTCAATTTTCCTGCATCGGTAGTTGTGACTATTCTTTTACTTTTACTTTATCCTTTTCCCCTTTGTATTTTTTCCAACCGACATAGGTTAACGACAAAATAATCGTTCCCCCGATTAAAAAAATCACCCATAAAAGGGAAGGGTCAGTTGCGTCTTCCTTCACTTGTTTGTAAAGGTGAGTAAACTCCTCCTCCATCAACAGTAAATGCTGATTCAATCCTTTTTGCTGCGGATCTGTTCGAAACCGCTCCAAATAATGTATTTGCGATTCGAGTCGTTGCAAATGCTGTGGCTGCAAATCGATCATGAGGGCAGGACGAATTATCTGATAATGGCGGAGAAAATCATTCATTCGATGCTGAAAGGCCTGATAGTCCTCACGATTTACAGCTTCCTGCATCGTTTTTATCGCTTGCATCACATTCGTTTCAGAATTGAGCCAAAGAGGATGATGCTCACTTACTAACGCGTCCACCACTAGCCGAAATTCGGTAACTGCAGCGATTCGCTCGTCAACAGACGAATTCGCTGCTGTTACTGCTACCTCTGCCCGTTCAAAAGAGGTTGACACTGAACGCAAGGCAGTCATGGTTAAGCCTTGTCCCCTGTGATCCAAGGCCAAAAACTGAGTAGAAAAGTAATCAAGCAGCTGCTTTGCCTCCTCATATTTTTCTTGCTTGGTCATTTGTAAAATTTGATCGGCCGTATGATTTAACTGCTTCCATGTATTATTCGTTGTGCTCATTTCTGCATTTGACGTTATTGGCGCGATTATCATTATTATCAATATGGTAATGATTGCGACAAATCGCATATTGGTCCCTCCTTCATCTACTCTCATCCTATGATCAGGTGGACAAGAGTAGACCAAAAACGGGACATGTTTTACCGAGCTTACCGCCTTACAATTTCAAGTTTTAAAGATGACCTTCTAACTGAAAAATAGTACGTCAAAGCGAGTGAAACGATGCTTAACCAGAATGTGAAATAGCCAATATGAGCAATAAACGGATTTAAGCGATAAGAAACCCAAGGGTGCATCATAAACACATAGTCAATGATATCATTATGTAAAGTCCAAACTGCGACAATCATTAAATGCCACATTTTGATTCGATAATACGGCATATAAAGGAGTGCTTGCAAGGCCATTCCACCGTGAGAAGCGATCAACATGTAATGCTGCCATTGAAGTGTATCCCCAGCTGCAGCAGCTGCTACAATCATTGCTACGGCCCACACCCCGTATTTTATTAGCGTAACAGCAGCAAAGGCCTCCATTAAAGGCCAATGCTTGCCCAAAAGAAACGCGATGAGCACGAAGACGAAGAATAAGCTCGCTGTCGGGCTATCGGGGACGAACAAAAGAAATGGTCCTGGTGTGATCGCTAATTGATCTTTGTACCAAATGTACCCATAAATTGTTCCAAAAAAATTAATAAGGAGAAGTATGACAATCACGAGCCTATTTCCAAACAACGAAAGAATCCCCTTCATCTTCCCAATCCCTTCTATAAAATATGTATCAGCTTGACCTGACAAACTCGTTATTATCCATGTAGAAAGAGCCGACCACTCATGCAGGTTTTAAGAAAAGCGCAAACGCGTTGGGTCATCCACTCAAGTGCTGGAAGCCTGCCAATGTCTTCCAAGCTTTCAGGAAACCATGTAAAGGCTGAAGCAACCTCAAGCGGCTTAGGCTTAACGCTTGAGCTAGACAGCTTAGACGTATTTTACTTTTTTATCTTTTATGAAAAAAAAGCTGACTTTTTCAGTCAGCTTTCCAATTGGACTACTCTTCAGGAGCGTGTCCGTTATTCTCAATGAACTCAGCTAGAATCTGAAGCTCTTCATCCGTACCTTCAAACATTCCACCAGGCATTGCACCTTGACCGTTAATGATAATGTCTTTGATTTCTTCAACAGACTTCTCACTATCAATTAGGTTCGGGCCACCAGCTCCACCTTCAAGCTGGTTTCCGTGACAGCCAATACAAGATTGTTGATTTTGATAAATTTCGTATCCTTGTGCTTCCGTATCAATATCAACTTCGACAATCTCTCCTTGCTCAGCAGCAGCTTCCCAGTCATGCTGTGCTACAGATTCCCACGTTAAGTAGATAGTAGCAATAAGTGCTAAAAGCATCATGCTTGTTGCAACTGGGCGCTTCAAAGGACGGCGTTCTTTCCCTGTGTCAAGAAACGGCGCAAGTAAAAGCGCTCCAAAAGCAAGCCCTGGGATAACAACCGTACCGATGACGTTAAAATCCCCAGAAGCATATTGGTATTTTAAAAGCTGATACAAGAATAAGAAATACCAGTCAGGAAGCGGAATGTATCCTGAGTCTGTCGGATCAGCCATACGCTCTAATGGAGCTGGATGTCCAATTGTTAATAAGAGATAACCCATAAGGAACACGGCTCCGACCATCCACTCTTTTAAGAGGAAGTTAGGCCAAAACGCTTCTGTTTTCCCTGGATATTCTGAGTAATCTTTTGGAATATTTTTCTTTTTTCGATACTCTGGAGCTTTAACTCGGGAGTCTCCTACGAATTTCAACCCTTTTCCACGTTCCATCTCGTTCCCTCCTTTATAGGTTTATACGTATCATCTTACAACGGACCAGAAATACCTTGTTTACGGATCATGTAGAAGTGAGCTCCTAACAGTCCTAACAACGCACCTGGAAGGAAGAAGACGTGAATAGCAAAGAAACGAGCTAATGTTGAAGCACCAATGATTTCTCCACCAGCTAACAACGTTTTCGCAAAATCACCGATTACAGGTACACTTTCAGCAATTTGCAGACCTACAACTGTCGCAAAGTACGCTTTCATATCCCAAGGTAATAAGTACCCTGTGAAGCCTAATCCGAGCATAACAAAGAAAATAAGAACTCCGACAACCCAGTTAAGTTCACGTGGCTTCTTGTATGAACCTGTGAAGAATACACGCAACGTATGTAGGAACATCATGACAATGACAAGACTGGCTCCCCAGTGATGCATACCACGTACAATAACACCGAAAGCCACTTCATTTTGTAAATACGCGACAGATTGATAGGCGTTAAGAATGTCTGGAACATAATACATCGTTAAGAACATCCCAGATAAAATCTGGATAACTGTAACAAAGAACGTTAATCCTCCGAAACAGTATACGAATGCAGAAAAGTGATGAGCAGGGTTTACGTGCTCAGGCACTTCATGGTCAGCGATGTCTCGCCACATTGGCGTAATATCCAGACGTTCATCAACCCAATCATATAACTTTTGAAGCATTGACTACGTCCCCCTTATGTTCGCTGAATAATTTGACCTAAGTACACGCTTCCATCTTCAACTTTAACTTCAAACACGTCAAGCGGTCGTTGCGGTGGTAGACCCGGAATGTTCGTTCCATCCTTTTCAAATCGACCGAAGTGACAAGGACAGTAAAATTGATCAGGATACTGTTCATTCGTACCGAAGTTAACTGTACAACCTAGATGTGTACATGTTGGTGATAAGGCAACGATCTCTTCACCACGCAAGAAGATAAACGCTTCACGCTGAACTTCCGATTCATACCATGCATCCACTTGGTCAAATGAAAATGGGAAGTTTTGAGGCTCCTCAGTTAGGTCGGCAACCTCACATACATACTTAAATTCTGACTCTGCTCCAGCTTTTAACGCAGGGTCGAGGGCAAAGCGTGCCATAGGCATTAGCATTCCAGCTGCCATGAACCCGCCAACACCCGTAAGCGTATACGTTAAAAATTGACGTCGTGATACTCTGTGGTCTTTTTCGCTCACTAGATTTCCCCCCCTACACTTATAAGTTCAGTCCAATCGGACAGTTTTAGACACAATGATACTAGGACATACTCATGATAATACATTGTGTAA
This sequence comes from Halalkalibacterium ligniniphilum, assembly GCF_000334155.1. Classification (GTDB taxonomy): domain Bacteria; phylum Bacillota; class Bacilli; order Bacillales; family Bacillaceae_D; genus Halalkalibacterium; species Halalkalibacterium ligniniphilum. The sequence continues at coordinate 33,084 of NZ_ANNK01000096.1, forward strand.
AGATAAGCAAGATAATACACAAAACAGACATAATTGACAAATAAGTTTACAATAACTCCCACACTGCTGAAATTTGATATCATGAATATGATAAATGGAACAAATAAGGTTTTATGTTCAGTTTGTCCAAAAATCGCTAGACTATCATTATTTTAAGACTACGAAAAATAGGAGAGCTTCACAAGGGTCTTAAATCGACTCTCTATCATTGAAGCCTCGCCGACTCCTTTGAAGCTTTGTGCTTTTCTTTAACCTTTAACAAAGGCGCATTCATCTCTTAGACGCGCGCCTTTGCTCTTTCTTTTCTGTTCTGAAGTCGTCACCTATCTCTCTTGCCATTTATTTGTAAGTATTGGTACTAGCTGCTTGATTTGGTCAGTAATCATTTTTTTACGGATGTCTGCTTCAACATGCTCAATCGGTATTGAAGGAAGCCAAATCAGTTCTGCATCGTTCAACTGAGACTCATAGGCTTTCCAAAAAGAATCTGACGTCACAAAAAACAAGTGTTTCACATCGTTTTCACTCAGCTCATTTATCCACCCGCGTAACCTTTCAATGACGACTTGCTCTGGCTCTTTTTTTACGTATGTGAACGCAGGAAAAAGAATAAGCCGACCGTGAAACTGGCGCTCGAGCTCATGACTAATGATCGTCGTAAACTCCCCCATCGCCACGGTTGACTTTACGTCAGATCCCCATGAAATTGGAACAAGGGGAATGAGTGCACTATCCATATATTCTCTTGCTTGAAAATACGTATCAATTTCTTTCGCTAACCATTTCATGTCCGTCTCTCCTCGTTTCGTAAGGTCGGTTTTCATTTCAATCCTTCGGGGTTCATTCTACCTTTTTCCCTGTGGAAGAACAAGTTCTCTTTCTACAGCTCCTTCATCTCGTCCATGAAATTCCAAAATAAATATAAAAAGCTCCCAGTCATGAATGACTAAGAGCGGGAAAGTTCATTAAGTTCTTTCACAAGCATATGAAAGCGTTGTTCGTCTTTTTGATCAAGAGCTTCATCAATTTCCTCAGCTAGCTGCTTTCGTCTGAATTGCAGTAAAGCGTTTGAGACGAGCTGTTCAGCCATTTCTCGATTCGCATCAGCCACTTCTTTGTTTTCAGGAAGAAATGGATTATCCTCTAGCACGGCAATGTAATTCGGATTTGATTTTGCTCCTGAAAAATTTAGCTGAATATAAATCTCTTCATCATCGTTTAAACGAATGTCATGGAACGCCTTCTCTGCATCCATTGCTACCTTGTGGTATTTATGAAAACTAAATGGGATTGCCTCTACATCATTTGCTGAAATAATGAGGGCTTTTGGACAAGAATCAGCCTTTTCCACAAAATGTACCTTTGCCATTAAGTTATCGTCACTGATCAAATAATTTAGTAACCATGCACACTCTCGCTTCTTCAACTGATATTCCTTTAAGAACCATTTTAGAAAATCTTTTTTTTCAACCACTGGAATGGTGCTGCCCATGCCACATCCCTCCTCATGAAACTCCACAGTCTCCTTCTAAACGACTGGAATGAGCAGTTAAATTCTATACTCTTATCCTACCACATACTATTCACCATTGACGACTGAAAAACCTTCCCTTTTCCTAAAAATCTTCCCCATTTAATTGAAGATCATGAATGAGTTCTTTAATATCAAGACGCGTGCCATCGTTTTCTACAATCGTAGTAAATTTCTCCAAGGCTTTTTGGCGCTCACCATATTCTAACAAAAACCGTCCGTACTCTTCTAAAAAGTCTGCATCGCTGGCGAACGTGTCTGAAACACGTTCATATAACTCACACGCCTTATCATATTCGTCCTGCTCTCTATATGCTGCAGCTTCGTACCAGGTTAACAGTGGGTCCTCTTCACCGTATGCTTTTGTATGACCAATTAAGTCGAGAAGCTCTTCGTATTTTTCCTCATGTTTAAAATACGCAGCTAACGATTGTATCGCACTAAGATTCGAAGGGTTTAGCGCGATGACTTTTCTTAAAAGGACTTCCCCTTGCTCATTTTCATGCAGCTTAAAGCTTAGCTTACCAGCATGGATATAGAGCGTTTCATTGTATTCATCGACAGCCATTCCCTCTTTTAGTGTCTCCATCGCTTCATCGAGACGGTGCTCAGCCTCATAAGCTTTTGCTAAATAAGGATACAAGCTCGTGAAATCAGGGTCGAGCGCCTTTAAGGCCGATAGCTGCTCAATTGCAATGCCATACTCTCCTAGTTGATATGCAGTAAATCCGTAACCGAACAAGGCATGAGGGTCAAGCTTCTCTTTTAGCCCTTCTTCATAATAACGCAAAGCTTCTTCAAACTGACCGCTTGCACTGTATGCTTCTGCAAGTCTCAATGCAACATGACCTTCTGGGGCTTCGACCTTATGATGCAATGCCTTTTTTAAATGAGGGATGCTTTTCATATAGTCACCACGATCTAAATAAAACTCACCTAAACCATAAGAAATAATTGGCTCATCTGGAGCAATTTTTGCCGCTTCTAAAAGCTTTTGCTCAGCTACTTCATCCAAAGCTTGAAGCTGATAAAGATCAGCGAGAAGCAATCTTGACTGCAAATAAGAAGGGTCGTCTTCTTTTATTTCGTTTAACAATTCAATCGCTTCATCTTCTTCGTTAAGGTCAACGAGAATTTCTGCTAAAAAAACGTACAGACTTCCTTCATCTGGATACAGGAATAATAGTTCTTCCACAATTCCTTTCGCTTTATCCAAATGTCCTAATTCGTAATAGGTTTCAGCGATGGTAAATTTCATTTCATGGTCTGAGGTTTTTTCTGCTTCAGACAGAGCGACTAAGCCTTGCTCAATCTCTCCATTCTCAATTTTTTCAAGGGCTTGTTCAATTTGTTTCACGTTTTATGTCGGCCTCCTTACATGTAAACACACAAACTGTTCTCTCTTTAGATTTATCTTCGGCAAAAGTGCAAGCATCTTGTTCAGCCGCGCCAAGCTCTGGAAATTTGTCAAAGCATTACTTGATTTTAGGAAACCATGTACAGGCTGAAGCAACCTCGAGCTGATAGAGCCATTAGCTAGACAGCGTTGAAGCGTTATCCTAAATAAACAACCAGTCTACACTGGCTTAATTGACTAAACGGTTGCATCAGCTATTTGAAGAAATTGCCCAGGGCGGAGAACAGGAATGGCTTTCCCTGAACCTGGACGAATTTTTACAAATTGATTCGCTTTAAGGACACGCCCGCGCAAGACAACAACGTTTGGCTTGTCTTTATCATAATCAAGTTCGTTACTCTCAGCAACTGATGCGCTTGAATGAGGCTGATAATATAGCAAATAATCAGCATCTCCTCCTACGCGTAATTCACCTTTTCGCGGATAAATCCCCATTTTTTGAGTCGATGATTTGCTCCATGACTCGTTATCTTCTAATGATTCAACACAGGTAGGTAGCTTGATATTTGTGGCAATCCGCTCCCATATTTTCATCGCCTGCTTTTGCTCCTTGGTTGAAAGAAGACGAAAATCCGGTTGGAAAACAACAGGATAATGAAAAAGCGGTTCTTTTAATCGTGACCAAGGTACAAGCAATAATTCATCTAAACAGCTAACCTGAAAACGAATAAGGGGAATTTTTTTGCTTTTGCACAACCGTAAGACGGAAGGTCGAAGAAGAATTAGAGGGATAGCCAAGCCAATGACATAATCAAGAAACGAGTTATTCATTTGATGAAACGCCCGTTTGATCTCAAAAGGCAATGACCGTTCGTAGTCTGCTTTTGCATAATATATGACTGTCGTACAGCCTTTTTCAAGTAAACGACCCATTCGATTTTTAAAATCGGCAGGATCCTCAGCTTTTGCAAGCTGCTCGCCACACATTACTCTCCCTGGGGCAATTCGAAAGTCAGAAACGTGTAAATGAGGATATGCGATGGCATTCAGCTGTCCGTTTGCATAGACAATTTGTTCATCATCGATTACGTACGACTGCCTAATTAGTTGGTCGTCCAACTCTTTTAATACATTTTTTATAATATAGGCCATACTCTTCGTCCCTTTCTTCCCCAAATAGACATGCTTATAGACAACCTATGAGGAAAAGAAAAAAAAATGCCTGCTTTTAAGTGGAAGCTTATCCATATTTCCTTTGTTTTCAAACAAAAAAAGACCTGATTCGAAAACGAAAACGCTTTCAAATCAGGCTTTAGCAAAATAATCGCTAAAAAAAGTATAGTATGGATAGGAGTGGAGAGAAACCATACGCTTATATTTATTATACCTAGTTAACATGAAATGTCAATGTCATTTTTCGAAAAATTTAAACGATTGCTCGAATTATTTGCTCCCTAACCTAGCTTTCGCGGCAGGGAGCAACGCGTTCTTATTTTTCACTTAATTTATTAATATCATCGAAAAAGGTTGGGTAGGAAACAGAAATGGCTTCACTACGCTCAACCTGGACTGAATCGCTCGCCACAAGTCCAGCTATCGCCATGGCCATACCAATGCGGTGATCGCCAAAGCTTTGAACCACTCCACCAGATAAGGTTGTAGGCCCTTCGATAATCATCCCATCATCCGTGGCTTGAATGGTTGCGCCAAGCTTTGTTAACTCACTAACAACCGTATCAATTCGATTTGTTTCTTTCACTTTGAGTTCTTCTGCATCTTTGATTACAGTCCGTCCTTTTGCTTGCGTTGCAAGGACAGCGAGAACTGGAATTTCATCGATCAAGCGAGGAATTAACTCCCCTCCTATTTCCGTACCATGGAGCGTTGACGTTTCAATCGTAAGATCCGCTACAGGCTCTCCGCCTTCAAGACGTTCATTTTCAATTTGAAGGCTTGCTCCCATTTGCTGCAAAACATCGATAACGCCAGATCGAGTTGGATTCAAGCCAACATTGGTCAACGTTAGCTTGCTGTTTGGTGTAATGGCACCTGCAACAAGGAAAAACGCTGCCGAGGAAATGTCGCCAGGAACGACAACATGACGTGCTTTTAGTACTTGCCCCCCTTTTACAGATACCGTTAAGCCGTCTCTTTTCACTTCGACGCCGAATGCTTCAAGCATCCGTTCTGTATGATCCCGAGAAAGAGCAGGCTCTATGACAGAGGTTGTCCCTTCACTTTGCAAACCAGCAAGGAGAATGGCCGATTTTACTTGGGCACTTGCCACTTTTGATTGAAAAGAAATTCCTTTTGTTTGTCCACCGCGAACAGATAATGGGGTGAAATTCCCATCATCACGGCCATCAATTTGTGCTCCCATTTCTCGTAAAGGAACGGTTACACGTTTCATTGGACGCTTTCCAATTGAATCGTCGCCGATCACAACAGAATGGAAGGGCTGCGTTGCGAGAATTCCGAGCATCAGCCGTGTGGTCGTTCCAGAGTTTCCAACATCTAAAATCTCAGCTGGTTCTTCTAGTCCCTTCCAGCCCTTACCATGTACCGTTACTTTCTCTCCCTCTTGGACGATTTCCACTCCTAACTTTTGAAAGCAGGCAATCGTACTTAAACAATCCTCACCTGCTAAAAAACCTTCAATCGTTGTCGTTCCCTCTGCGAGAGCGCCAAACATTACCGCTCGGTGAGAGATCGATTTATCACCTGGAATTCGAATGGTGCCACGAAGGCCCCCATGAATTGGTTGAACCGTTTTCGTTGCCATATTATCTCCTCCTTACATTGTATATGTTTCATACATTTCTCGATGAAGGGCTGACTTTGCTCCTTCTCGATCTTCCTCTGAACGAAAGCTCAAGACAAGAACTCCCATAATATCCTCACGTGTTTCTAAAATTCGTATATTTGTAATGCTAATTTCGGCTTTTCCCAAAATGCCCGTTACATCAGAAATCACTCCAGGATGGTCTGGGACGTCAACATACAAATCATAAAAAGAAGGGATCGCACCTTTTTTATGTACTGGCAAGCCATCACGAAAGGCTTTCGCCTCCTCAAAGTAACGGAAAATTCCTTCATCATCCGCTGCTTCGATAAGAGCTTTTACATCATTCATCTCTTCTTGCCAAGCTTCTAATAAGCGTAAAAGGCTTTCTTTATTATGGAGCAAAATATCGCGCCACATAACAGGGCTCGCCGAGGCAATTCGTGTAATATCTCGAAAGCCTCCAGCTGCTAAACGAGACACGAGGGGCTCCTCCCCTTCGATTTTTGAAACTTGATGGACGAGGCTTGCCGCAACAATGTGTGGGAAATGGCTAATTGCACCTGCTAGCTTGTCATGCTGCTCAGGTGTCATTTCAATAAATTTTGCTTTTGTCCCCTTAAGCCAATTTTGCAGTTGAATGACTGGTCGAATCGATGAACCATCTTCAGGCGTCAAAATATAAAAGGCGTTTTCAAACAAGTGGACCCTTGCCGCTTCCACTCCTGTTTTATGCGAACCTGCCATCGGATGCCCGCCAATAAACATGACCCCTTTATCATTTAAGCATTTTGCCTTTTCTACGATTCGTTGTTTCGTGCTTCCTACATCTGTAATTAACATGCCTTCCTTTAAATCATACTTAGCGATCTCTTCAAGTATTTTTTCTGTTTTTGTAACAGGTGTCGCAATGATGACTAAATCTGCATCTGCTATCCCTTCTTGGAGATTGTTCGCTTGTTCATCGATAATACCTAGAGAACGAGCCATTTTTAGCTGTTGTTCATTGATGTCATAGCCAGAAATTGTAACATCATGTTCTTTTCGTATTGCAAGGGCAATCGAACCACCGATTAATCCGAGTCCGATGATAAAAACCTTTCGAGCCAACGGATGATCTCTCCTTTCTCGATCCAACATCTTTCTTCCCTACCCTGACAAGGAATGAGTCCCATTGAAAAAACCGTCCATTTCCTTATATCTGAAAGGACGGCTCCATATCGTTACATTTGTGGAACGGGACTTTCCTTCAACAACTGAGTTAATGCAGCAATAATCCCTTCATTTTCTTCTTGTGAACCGATTGTAATACGAATGCATGAAGGGAATCCAAGCGCTCTTCCTGATCGGACGATGTACCCCTTTGTCAGTAAGTAATCAAACACCTCATCACTCGGTCGTTTTAAATCAATCAGAAGAAAGTTCGCTTGAGTCGGGTAATAATAAAGCTTATGCTCTTCACAAAATGCCTCAAACTGAGCAATCCCTTGCTTATTTTTTTCAATTGAGTGCTGAATAAACGCTTGATCCTCAAGACCAGCGATCGCCGCCACATGGGCAAACGTCGTATTATTAAAAGGAGGGCGAATCGGCTCAATCAAGCGAATGATCTCCTCTGAAGCGATTCCGTAACCAACCCGCAGCGCAGCTAACCCATATGCTTTGGAAAAAGTTCGTAAAATAACAAGGTTATCATAAGAATCAAGCATCTCAATGGTTTCAGGATAGTCATCTGCTGTCGTATATTCGTAGTAAGCTTCATCTGACACGACGAGAACCCCTTTCGGAACGCGCTTCATGAATGAATGAAATTGTCCTTCATTCACATACGTACCTGATGGGTTGTTCGGGTTACACACCCATACAATTTTTGTTTTCTCATCAATCGCATGAAGCATGGCTTCTAGATCGTGTACACCATTTTTTAAAGGTACTTCCCGAATTTCCGCGCCTTCAATGGTTGCATTTAATTTATATTGAGAAAATGTTGGAAACGCTGTGACCGTATTTGAATCAGGCGTTAAATATGCCCGACATAAAATTTGAATCACTTCATCTGAGCCGTTTCCAAATATCAATTGGTTCGGTTGGACCCCCACATGCTGCGCAACACGAATTCGTAAGTCTGTTGCATAGCCATCTGGATAGATTGCTGTTTTTGATGCTGCTTCGCGAATCGCTTCAGCCACCTTAGGTGATGCACCAAATGGATTTTCATTCGAGGCTAGTTTAATGACCTTTTCAAGACCTAGCTCTCGCTTTACATCTTCAATTGGCTTTCCTGGCACATACGCAGGCAGACCAACAATTTGTGGTTTAATGTTCAACTTTAGCACCTCACCTAGTGAAAGTATAGCTTACCTCTATGTTACGATGAAATGAGTGAGAGAACAAACCTTTTTATTTTTTCTAAGCCTTCTTTTCTCGTTTTTTCATCGCGAAGCTCCTGCTCTAATTCGCCAATCAAACGCACAATGGCGCTTCCTACAACGATTCCATCTGCATGATCAGCAAGCGCTTCAACCTGTTCACGCTTGGAGATACCAAATCCGACTGCAACCGGAACGTGACTGTACGTTTTCACCGTTTGAAGAAACTCATAGACCCTTGGATCTAATTCGTCACGAACGCCTGTCACCCCTAATGATGATACACAGTACAAAAATCCTTGTGCCTGAGAGGCGATTTTTTCAATTCGACTTTTCGATGTGGGGGCAACGAGGGAAATAAGGGCTAATCCATGCTGCTCACAGCGCTTTTGCAAAAGCGCTGATTCCTCAAAAGGAAGGTCTGGTACTAAGATCCCATCAACTTCATACTCAGATGCTTTTTCAACAAAGTTTCCTTCGCCAAATTGTAAGAGGGGGTTGACATACGTAAAGACAACCACAGGAATCGTCAGCCCTTTAGCACGCATTTCAGGAACAAGCTCTAATGCTTTTTTTAACGTCATCCCTTGAGCAAGTGCACGCTTTGATGCCTCTTGAATGACTGGTCCGTCTGCCAAGGGATCTGAATATGGAATGCCTAGCTCTAGCAAGTCAGCACCCGCTTCTTGCAAGGCCACTGCAAGATCAACGGTCGCTTCAGGTGTCGGATCCCCAGCTGTAATAAAAGGAATAAATAAATTGCGTTTGTTTGCGATGTATTCATTTAACCGACTCATGCTTCGTCACCTCGGAAATGCTTCATTAGCGTATGCACATCTTTATCACCACGGCCTGATAGACAGACAAGAATGCGGGCACCTTTTTCCAACGTTTTCGCCCGCTCAAACGCTTTCGCGAGGGCATGAGCAGATTCAACAGCTGGAATGATCCCCTCTGTCTCAGATAGTAGTTTCAAGGCATCGAGAGCCTGTTTATCCGTTACCGCCTCGTACTGAACACGACCCTCGCTTGCTAAATAAGCATGCTCAGGCCCTACGCCTGGATAATCAAGTCCTGCTGATATGGAATAAGGCTCAGTAATTTGTCCGCCCTCATCCTGTAGAAGATACGTCATCGACCCATGAATGACCCCAATCCGTCCTTTTGTAATCGTTGCTGCGTGCCGGTCAGTATCCACACCCATTCCTGCCGCTTCGACACCAATTAAACGGACATCGTCCTCAAGAAACGGGTAAAACGTTCCGATCGCATTACTTCCCCCACCAACACAAGCAATCACTTCAGTTGGTAGCGTGCCTACTGCCTCTTGAAACTGAGCTCTTGCTTCATCGCCAATAATTCGTTGGAAATCACGAACCATACGTGGATATGGGTGAGGACCAACAACAGAACCAATTAAATAAAACGTATCTTCAGCGTGTGTTACCCAGTAGCGGATCGCTTCATTTGTTGCATCCTTTAACGTCTTACTCCCCGATTTAGCAGGAATGACTTCAGCACCTAAAAGCTCCATCCGAAAGACGTTCAACGCTTGACGCTCCATGTCTTCTTCACCCATAAACACTTTGCATTCAAGGCCGAAGCGTGCAGCAATGGTTGCCGTTGCTACACCGTGCTGCCCTGCACCTGTTTCAGCAACGATTTTTTTCTTGCCCATTCGTTTTGCGAGGAGCGCCTGACCCATTGCATTGTTCAGCTTATGCGCACCTGTATGGAGCAGATCTTCACGCTTTAAGTAGATCTGTGCCCCACCTAAAGCTTCACTAACATTTTTTGCATAGGTTAACGCTGTCGGGCGTCCTGCATATTCCCGCAGCTGCTCTTTATAATCTTCATGAAAGCTTGGATCTGCCATTGCCTCCTCTAATGCTGACTCTAATTCCTCAATTGCACTCATCAGTGTTTCAGGAACATACTTTCCGCCGAATTGGCCAAAACGACCGCGCTTATCAGGATATGTCATGTCCATGTTGATTTACCCTCATTTCTATCTGTGAAATTCGCTCAGCATTTTTTTGTTCTTCTGATTCAATCCCACTTGAAATATCGATCCCAGCTGGTTTATACGAAAGCAAACCAGACACATTTTCCGGTGTGATTCCTCCAGCTATAAAAACGAGCACACCTTGGCGTTTTCCCTCTTCAATGTAAGCAGGGATGTGTGACCAGTCAAAGGTTTGACCTGTTCCACCCCACTGTCCTTTTACCTTGCTGTCAATGATGAAGCCGTCAACGATCCCTTCATAGGATTTCATCGCATCAATAGCCGTCTTAGAATGATGGATCGCCTTCCATACAGGAAGCTTGCATCGTTCCTTAATCGCCTTCACTTCCTCTGGAGATTCAGAGCCATGACACTGGATGATATCAATTGGGGCTTTTTTGACAACTTTTTCAATCTCCTCGATCCGTTCATTAACAAACAGGGCGACAATTTTTTTTCCGTGAACAGGTACGACCTTCAACCATTCAGCAACGTCATCAGCCTCAACTCGACGTTTACTTTCTGCGAATACGAAACCAAGGTACTCTCCATTTGAGGCAACGGTTGTTTTAACATCCTGCATTGAACGATTGCCGCAATACTTAAGAACGGGCTTCAATTTGTTCCCCTCCGAACAAGTGATAAATGCCTTCCTGAGGAGTACGTGCACGCATAAGCGATTCACCAACTAAAACCCCTGCTGCTCCAGCCTGTGCGACACGTTCGATATCTGAACGGTTAAAAATTCCACTCTCACTAAGAAATAGACTGTCTTTAGGAATCATTTCACTCATTAATTCAGTCTGAGCTAAGTCTGTTTCAAATGTTTTTAAATTCCGGTTGTTCACACCGATTAAGGTAGGTGTAAAAGTCGAGAGAAGCTCTTCAAGCTCTTCTTTACTATGAACTTCGACTAAGCACTCAAGACCTATCTCATGTGCAATCTTATAAAAATGATGAAGGGTTTCAATCGGGACGGTTCCAACAATGAGCAAAATGGCATCAGCACCGATTCGCTCACTTTCCTCAATTTGGCGCTCATCGATAATAAAATCCTTTCGTAGCACCGGCAAATGTACGGAGCGTTTGACCGCAGTTAAATAATCCCGATGTCCTTGAAAATATAGCTGATCGGTTAAAACTGAAATGGCGTCCGCTCCACCTTCTTCATAGCCTTTCGCAATCTTAACTGGTTCAAAATCTTCCCGGATCAAGCCCTTTGAAGGAGAAGCTTTTTTTACTTCTGCTAGTAAACCAACAGAACGGTTTGGCTTACGTAGCGCCTCATAGAGAGAATATTTCGTTACCTCGACTTGTTCTGGAAGCTCAAGATGTTCGACTTCTTCACGCTTTGTCTGAATAATCTTCTCAAGCATGCTGGGACTCCTTTCGTTCTCTCTGGAGAGTAAGAAAATGGCGGTATACGTCACCGCGTTCAACCGCCTCACGAACAAGCTCCACACCCTCACGAATCGATTTTACACGATCAGCGACATAAAGGGCTGCACCAGCATTAAAGAGAACGATTTGCTGCGCTGAATCGTTTGCTTCTCCAGCAAGAACTTGTTTGATCAGCTCTCCGCTTTCAGCAGCAGATGAGACTTGTAGGTCTTCTAATCTGCCACGTGTTAATCCCACATCTTCTGGCGTCAATGTATACTGCGTTACTTTCCCGTCCTTCACTTCAACAACTTGAGTCGTACCTGTAATGGAGCACTCATCCATTCCGTCTTCTCCCGTCACAAAAAGGGCATGTTTCGTCCCTAGTCGATTTAGGGTTTCCGCCATTTTTTTTGCAAATCCCGTATCATAGACGCCTATTAACTGATGCTTTGCTCGCGCCGGATTCGTAAGGGGGCCAAGGACGTTAAAAACGGTTCGGAAGCCAATTTCACTTCTAGGGGTTACTGCATACTTCATGGCTACATGGTAAATCGGCGCAAATAAAAAGGACATGTTTTGCTTTTCAAGTGCTTCCGCTGCCGCCTCAGGTGTGCTTTGAATCGGAATGTTTAACTCTTCAAGTACATCGGCGCTTCCGCTTTTAGAAGAAACAGCGCGATTTCCATGCTTTGCTACTTTTACACCCATCGCTGATAAAACGAGAGCTGTCGTTGTGGAGATGTTAAATGTATTAGCACCATCGCCACCTGTTCCACACGTATCCACCACATCTTCAAAGGTATGGGGAATGGTAATCGCATGACTTCGCATCGCTTGGGCAAAGCCAGTCATCTCATCGACCGTCTCGCCACGGAAGCGAAGGACCGTCAAAAAACTCGCAATTTGGCTAGGTGTGGCATATCCCTTCATGATCTCATCCATGACATTTCTAGCTTCTGCTTCCGTTAACGTCTTTCCTTCCATGCATGCTTTTAGTATGTCTTTAAGCATGACGCTTCGCCTCCTTCTCCCCAAACATCGCTTCAGCCACTTGCACAGCCTTCAACAATGCTTTTGCTTTATTTCTCGTCTCTTCATATTCATTTTCAGGAACAGAGTCTGCTACAATTCCTGCTCCAGCCTGAATAAATACTTTGCCATCTTGCACCACCATCGTTCGAATCGCAATGCAGGAATCAATGTTTCCATCATAGCCAAGGTAGCCAATCGCACCTGCATAAAGTCCTCGCTTCGTCGGTTCAAGCTCCTTTAAAATTTCCATTGCGCGGATTTTAGGTGCACCAGACACGGTTCCCGCCGGAAAGGAGCGATGGAGCGCTTCAAGTGGGTGAAGCCCTTCGCGCAATTCACCTGTAACCTTTGAAATGATGTGCATCACATGTGAAAATTTCCCTATTTCTAAGAGCGCCGGTGTTTTGACAGAACCATAGGTAGCAACCCTTCCCACATCATTTCTTGCGAGATCGACGAGCATGTAATGCTCCGCACGCTCCTTTTCATCTGCAAGTAACTCTTCAGCAAGTGCATCATCCTCTTCAGGTGTCTCTCCTCGCTTACGCGTACCCGCAATCGGATGAATCTCCACATGACGGTTCTCCACCTGCACGAGCCGCTCTGGAGAGCTACCCACCACTTCTTTGTTGTCAAATTTCAAATAAAACAGATAAGGAGACGGATTAATCATTCGTAGCACTCGGTACAAATCAAGAGCTGAAACCGTGACATCCATTTCAAAACGCTGTGAAAGAACAGCTTGAAAAACATCCCCTGCGCGAATATATTCCTTAATCTTCTCCACATCTTTAAGGAAGGCATCTTTTTCATAATTCGACCGTACGCCCTCAAAGCTAACAGGGCCTTCAAGCTGAGGTGGTGTGCCAAGACGCCCCGCCCTTCCCGGCTGATCCAGACGGTCAACGAGCGCCTGAATGATTTGCACTGCTTCCTGATAACGATCTTCAATCTTTCCTTTTTCTTGTGTCTCGCTAAAATGGGTAATCGTTAGCTGCTTTTGCGTATGATCGTAAGTAATCATTGTTTGACAAAAAAGGAAGTGATAGAGAGGGTCCAGATGCTTCTTTCCTTCCACAGCGAGACTAGGCTCAATTGTATCGATGGCATCATAAGCCATGTAACCGACAGCTCCGCCGCGAAACGGAATGGGTAGCTCAACTGGCTGCACCTGTAAGGCCTCTAATGTCTGATCAAATGCTTTTTGAAAGCTATCCTGCTTAACAATGACTCGACCAGATCGATCGACCGCTTTGTACATGCCTAATTCCTCAATTAATTCGATCATTGGGTTCAACCCAATAAAAGAATAGCGAGACCATGGCGATTCATCATCTTTGCTTTCAAGGATAAAGGAAACCTGCTCATTTACTTGTTGAACAATTTGAATAGGGGTAATGGCATCGGCAAAGAACTCACCGACCACCGGAACAGTTTTGTAGCTGCGCGCAGCTTCTACAAAATCCTGGTAAGAGGTCATCTTCATTTACATTCACTCCTTTGTCTGTGGAATGAAAGAATGAAGGAGAAGATTAGGGGGAGAATATCTTTATTCGTATATACAAACTCGGCAAGAAGCCAAACGTCATCTACACGGCTACGTCAATAGGAACGTGAGACACCAACAACTAAAAAAGCCCCAAGACGAGGCGTCTAAGGGCATAATGTACATACGTATCCCTCTGCTCTGCTCTCCTCAACTCAACTTCATTCTCAACTCGACTCTTCAATCTCACTTACTCGTTTCAATGCTTTTATTTTACCTTGATTAGGAATCTTTTGTCAACTTCAAGTCTGGTCGAAGCTTTACGGCATCATGTAAATAGATGTGCTGTACGTCCTCTTGTTGTAAGGCTGTATTCACCGTCATCATCACACGAATACAACGAGGTAAACTATTTGGAACAGGAATTTCAAGTGCACACATCACAGGGACAAAGGTCCACCCTTCAATGCGACGTAACGCCTTTGCCGGAAACGTGGATGGCAAATCTTCCGTTACAGTAATTAACACTTGGGCCACGTCCGCTGGCTCAATGTTATTCGCTTCACACATTACTCGAACAAGCTCCTCCGTTGCATCAAGAATTTCCGCTTCATTGTTTTCATACACCGTTGTTGCTCCTCTTACTCCACGAATCATGCTACGCCTCCTTACGCAGTTTATCTAGAAGCTCGTAAATCCGAGTTTCGTCTACACTGTCAACGAAGGCTTCACCGACTTCTTTCAGGAGAACCATACGTAACGTACCAGCTTCTGCTTTTTTGTCTTTTTTCATTGTTTCTACTAAACGTTCACTTGATAGCTGCTTTGGTATCGTCGTTTCATAGCCTAGCCCTCGAAACCACAATTCTGTTTCTTGAATCGGCAAGCGGACTGCCAGTCGATCTTCACTTACTCTCATCGCAAACAACATTCCAATAACGACCGCTTCCCCATGAGTCATTTCACCATAGCCAAGGTTTGCTTCAATTGCATGACCCAAAGTATGACCGAAATTAAGTAACGCGCGTAAGCCAGTCTCTTTTTCATCCTCAGCGACGATTGCCGCTTTCACACCAATGGAACGAGCGAGCATTTCTTCTGCCACTGCACCTTTGACGGACTGCAGATCATCAATTTGCTCCTGAAGCCAGCTTAAAAATGACTTATCACAAATAAACCCGTGCTTCATCACCTCAGCAAAGCCAGAACGCCATTCTTTTTCAGGTAATGACGATAATGTCTCAGGATCATAAAGAACGGCCTCAGGCTGGTGAAACGCACCGATCATGTTTTTTCCCAGCGGATGATTGATCGCAACCTTTCCACCGACACTGCTATCATGGGCAAGCAATGTCGTAGGCACTTGAATGAACGGAATTCCTCTCATAAATGTCGCTGCGACAAATCCTGCTAAATCACCAATCACACCCCCACCTAGGGCAATGATTAGTGATTTTCGGTCAAGGCTCTTCTCTAATGCTCGTGTTAAAAGCTCATCAAAATATTTGAATGATTTTGTCGCCTCTCCACTCGGTACAATCGCCTCATAGACAGGGTAGGAACCAATCAAGCCTTCCTTCACATCTGCCAAATAACGCTTGGCGACAACATCGTCTGTAATGATTAAAACCGAAGAAGGCTTGATCTTTTTTTCCTGCAAATAATGACCAATGGTCTTTCGCACACCCTCTTTAATGACAACATCATAGGTTTTTGAAGATGTTTGAATCGGTAACGTGGTCATTAAAATAACCTCGCTTGCTCATTATGACGCTCAATATTTTCAGCAATTGCCTCCACTTGGTCAGAACCAAACGTTTCAAGTAATGCGTTCGCTACTTCCCAAGCCACAACTGCCTCAGCTACAACTGAAGCTGCTGGAACTGCACAGCTATCTGAACGCTCAATGCTTGCTTCAAATGTTTCTTTTGTTTCAATATCTACACTTTGCAACGGTTTATAGAGCGTCGGAATCGGCTTCATTACGCCACGAACAACGATTGGCATACCATTTGTCATGCCACCCTCTAACCCACCAAGGTTGTTTGTTTTACGGTAGTATCCTCTTTCTTCACTCCAAAGAATTTCATCATGTACTTCACTTCCAGGTCGTGACGCCGCCTCAAAACCAATGCCAATCTCAACGCCTTTAAAAGCATTTATACTCATGACTGCCGCTGCAATTTTCGCATCGAGCTTCCGATCGTAATGAACATGACTTCCAAGTCCAATTGGCGCGCCTTCAACAATAACCTCTACCACGCCACCAATGGAATCTCCGTTTTTCTTTGCTTCGTCGATCAAATTCATCATTTCTTTTTCCGCTTTTTTATCTAGACAGCGTACAGGAGATGCTTCTGAACGTTCTTGCAAGTCTTTGATGGATGTGTAGTCTGTATCAGCTGCCTTTACACCGCCGATTTCCAGAACATGGCCAGCAATTTCCATCCCAAAGGTCCGTAGAATCTTTTTGGCCACAGCACCCGCAGCAACACGAACTGTCGTTTCCCGAGCTGAAGAACGCTCTAGCACATTCCTCATATCGCGATGACCGTATTTGATTGCACCATTTAAATCTGCATGACCAGGACGTGGACGGGTAAGCTTGCGTTTAACTTCTGATTCTTCTTCCTCAGAAATCGGTTCTGCACCCATAATCTTTGTCCAATGCTTCCAATCTTTGTTCTCAACAACAAGAGCAATCGGTGCCCCGGTTGTTTTCCCATGTCGAACGCCACTTAAAATTTGAACCTGATCCTTTTCAATCTGCATCCGCCGTCCTCTTCCATAGCCACCTTGCCGACGTGCTAAATCCGTATTAATATCTTCTGCCACAAGCTCCAAATGGGCTGGTACACCTTCTAAAATCGTCGTTAATTGGGGACCATGTGATTCTCCAGCTGTTAAGTATCTCATCGCGACTCCTCCTACTACAATTCATCTCTTTATCGCTTTTATGCGTTAAATTATAACATACATTTTAAAACCTGTCTTTGCTTATGTACATTACGTTGCTATTAATTGTTCATTTTAACAAATGCACTGAACCATTTCATCCTTTTTTCGATAAAAATAGAGTGGGAAGTTGTTGTCACCACTCTCTAGCTTTCTGCTTTACGATAAAAAAATGTATCTTCCGTTTCGAATCCATAAGATGCTGCATTAAAAATCTGCTCTGTGCTCCCGACAAAAAGAACCCCACCTGGTCGCAAGGCCTGACTAAATTTATGGTATAGCTCATGCTTCGCCTCTTCCGTAAAATAGATCATGACATTTCTGCAAATGATAAGGTCTGCATTCTCGATAAACGGATCGGCAAGTAAATTTTGTTTTTGGAAGCGAACCGTTGCCTTCACTTCTGGCTTTACTTTGTAACCCATGCTGTCCTTCTCAAAATAGTGATTTAACACATCCGCTGGTACTTCCTTGAGCGAACGTTCACTATATAGGCCGACTTTTGCCCGCTCTAAGATTTGCTGATCAATGTCTGTTGCCAATATCGAAATATCTCTCAATGGCACATGCCCTGCCATCACCATTGCAAGGGTATAGGGTTCCTCTCCTGTTGAACAGGCGGCACTCCAAAGCTTTAATTTTTTATTCTCTTTAAGAAGCCGAGGGATAATCTTTTTGTCTAATACCTCCCAGCGGCGCGCATTTCGATAAAATTCTGACACATTGATGGTCATGCGATCTAAAAATTCATTAAAAAATGCTTCATTTTTTGTTAGAGCGTTAAAATAACTCATAAAATCTGTAAAACCTCGTTTATCACGTAGTGCTTTTAGGCGTCGCTGCATTTGTGCTTCTTTATAAAGAGCTAAATCAATTCCCGTTTTTTGTTTGATTTTCCCAATAAATTGCTCGTAATCAGTAGTCATTTTTAATCTCCTCATAACGAAAACGACATTTTATCTAGCGATAACAAGTATCGACATCTTCCTTTGTTTATTATAGACTTTTGTCCATTGGTTGAAAAGAACGCTCGTCCCCTTCAGACCGTATTTTCATTAAAAGCCGATCAAAAAAAAAGCTACCTGCATATTTTGTCCGGTAGCTTTCAATCGCTTATAAGCGCTTACAATCTTACACCCATTTATTCATTGCTTTTTCGTACGTATTCAGCTCTTTTTCATCAAAAAAGATACCGATTTCACGCTTTGCACTTTCAGGAGAATCTGAGCCATGAATTACATTCATTGCCACTTGAACCCCAAAATCGCCACGAATTGTGCCAGGATCAGCTTCTGCTGGGTTTGTTTTCCCCATCATTGTACGAGCGGTTGAAATCACATTTTCCCCTTCCCATACCATTGCAAATACAGGGCCAGACGTAATAAAATCAACAAGCTCTCCAAAAAACGGGCGCTCTTTATGTTCAGCATAATGGGTTTTTGCTTGCTCTTTTGTAACCGTCATCAATTTTGCAGCAACTAATGTAAACCCTTTCCTTTCAAAGCGAGAAACAATTTCCCCAATTAAGTTACGTTGTACACCATCTGGTTTTACCATTAAATATGTTCGTTCCATGTTACACCCTCACCCTTCAATATGTATGATAAACCTTCATGATTATAGCAAATATAAAGATTTATCGCAACATTAAGAAAGGCTGCCTACGAATTAGACAGCCATTGTGTTAAAATTTTCGCTTTCCGATAAACATTGCAATCTCTCTAAAATAGGTTTTCGCTTTCTGTTCAGGCAGCGGCTCTAATGCTTTTAGTGCCTTCTCTAAGTACCGATCACTGATCGATAGGGCATATTCGATCCCACCTGAATGTTTAATCGCTGAAATGACCTCTGCCATATCCTGATGCTCAAGATACGGATTTGAAAGTGTTTCTTTAATTAAGGCTTTTGATTTATCGTCATGATATAGAGCGTAAAGAGCAGGTAACGTTACATTCCCTTGCAATAAGTCTCCACCAGCTGGCTTACCAAGCTGCTCCTCTGTTCCAACAAAGTCTAAAATGTCATCGGTGATTTGAAAGGACATGCCCACATAATAGCCAAAGAAGAAGAGTTTTTTTTGGATAGACGGCTCTGCTTTCGCAGCAAGAGCACCTAGCTGGCAGCTAACAGCAATAAGTAACGCTGTTTTTCGTTTAATTCGTCGAAAATAAATACGCAAATTTTGATTCCAATTATATTGATCACGAATTTGCTCTACTTCTCCAACACACATTTCCACGATCGCATGTGAAAGAATTTGATGAATTTTCGGATCATCAAAAAAGGTTGATGCTTCAACGGCTTTAGCAAAAATATAATCTCCCGTATACATGGCGACACGGTTATCCCATTGTGATTTAATCGTTTTTTTCCCACGGCGAAGCTCGGCATCATCGATAACGTCATCATGTACAAGTGAAGCCATATGAATTAATTCAAGGGGAACGGCTACATGCTTCAGCACATCAATATTATAGTTCCCGAATTTCGCAGCCAATAAAACTAAAACCGGACGAATTCTTTTTCCCCCTGCTTTTAATAAATGCGTTGAAGCCTCCCGCAAGACATCATGCCGGGCTTGTACATTCGCTTCAAGCTCTTTCTCAATAATCGAAATATCCGATTGAAATTTCATATAAATGTCAGCTAGATTCATAGTGCCCACCCTACATAAAACTGGAGTGATGGTTGGAAACGTCACTCCAAATTTGAATTGATTCAACTGGTTCCTTTAAAAAACCATGTTCATATGCCAACCGATAATAAAGGAGTAGACCTTCTTGCTCCTTTTCACCAAACGAATACGTAAGATGAGTAAAATAATGCTCCCAAAACGGCACTGTACCGCCAAGACGTTTTTGGATCGCAGCAATCATCGGGCGATACGCATCCTCCATGCTTTTTCGTTTGCTATCGATAAATTGCTGATACAATTCAGCTAAAAGTTCAGCATGTTCATCTATCGCGTCCTTGCGAACAGCAAATACTGCATAGGTCATCGGCAAGCCTGTCCACTCTTCCCATAGCTCCCCTAAATCATATCGATAAATGCGGTCATCAACACTCCATGATGAGGCAATGGCCTCATCACCGATCAGAAGGCAAGCATCATGTTCTTTCATCATCTCTTCATAATTTGGGGCGGCTACGGTATAAGTGACATCAATTTTATAAAATGCAGCCAAAAGAAGTTTAATTAAATGAACAGATGTTGCCGATGTTGATGTAAGGGCAATTTTTTTTCCTGTCAATTCAGCAATCGGAACGTTAGAAAATAAAAAAATGGATCCAACTTTTCCATGAGCCGAAACTGACAATTCCGGAAATAAAACATATTTATGCTGCTGCTGTGCATAGGCAAAGGATGAAATCGGGCCAACGTGAATTCTACCACTGGCCATTTCACGATTTAGATGTGCAGGAATTTGCGGGACAAACAAACATCCGTTTTCTTTAAGCCAATCTCGGCTTAGATAATAAAAGAACGGTAGTGTATTCGTATAACTAATTTCCCCTACGGTTAACGTCATCGTTCTTCCCCCCATCGGGTGAAAAGATGATGTTCGATGCCAAGTTGATCGAGCGCTTTTCCAACAACAAAGGAAACAAGATCGTCAAGGGTTTTCGGTAATTGATAAAAACCCGGCATCGCTGGCATAATCGTTGCACCCATTTTCGATAGCTTTAACATATTTTCTAAGTGAATTTGGTTTAACGGTGTTTCTCTCGGAACGATGACAAGACGACGCCCTTCCTTCAGCACGACATCTGCTGTTCGTTCTAATAAATTCCCTGAGGCACCGTGGGCAATCCCTGATAGCGTGCCCATCGAACATGGTATAATAATCATCCCATCTTGCCGATAGGAACCACTGGCAATAGGAGCTGTATAGTCATGCAACGGATGAAAGAAAACGCCTCCATCGCCTTCTGAGAACAAGTCGACAATGACTTTCCCCCGATCGGTCGTATCAAGAAGAAGCTCCTCACGAAACACTTGCCAGCCAGCTTCTGTAATAACAAGGTGGACCTTATATTGCTGACGTACGAGCTCTTGGACAAGGCGCACGCCATAAAGCCCTCCACTGGCTCCCGTTATTCCTACCGTTAAAATGCCCTTGTGATTTGTCATAACAGCATGTCCCCAATCGTAAATACAAACATTACTAAGCTTAAGATGCCATTCATTGTGAAGAATGCAACATCTACTTTTGATAAATCGTCTGCTGAGACAAGGGAATGTTCATACAACATAATCCCACCAGCAATGAGCACTCCTATTAAATAGACATATCCAAGAGGGGTTATAAAAAACATAAGAATAAAGGAAACAAAGCTTATGATGTGAAAGCCTTTCGCCAGTTGAAGTGCCTTCTTAATTCCGAAACAACTGGGAATGGAAAATAATCCTTTTGAACGGTCATAGTCGGCATCCTGTGTTGCGTAAATCACGTCAAACCCTGCAGTCCAAAGGGCGACAGCAAGAAACAATACCATCGCATCCCATGTTAAGGTTCCAGTGGCACCGACCCATCCACCTAGAGGAGCAATCCCAATCGTAATCCCTAAAATGAGATGACAAGCCCATGTAAACCGTTTTGTGTACGAATAAATGACAAGAAAAAATACAGCAACCGGGAGTAAAATAACCGCTAACATGTTTAGTTGATACGCTGAAAAAAAGAGAAGAGCCAACGACACGAGTATAAAAAAGTAGACTTCAAGCTTCGAAACAAGCCCAGCTGGAATCGCCCGTGATTTCGTTCTCGGATTCGCTTTATCAATTTGTGCATCAATGACACGATTTAACGACATGGCAGCGCTTCGTGCTCCAACCATTGCCAACGTAATCCATAGCCATGTGCTTATGCTTGGCCATTCTCCATTGATTATCTGCGCACCTAAAATTGCACCAAAATAAGCAAACGGAAGTGCAAAAACCGTATGTTCAAACTTAATCATTTCTAGGATGATTTTTATTTTTCTAACCACAATATCTGCCTCAATTCTACTTTGAACCTTTCTTCTTCCCTAAATGCATGGCACAAACGCCCCCTGAATACGCTTTTACTTCCACGTCCGTTAACCCTGCCTCACGAAACATCTCAGCAAGCCTGTCTCTCCCTGGGAAAGACATGGTCGATTCCTGCAGCCACGAATATTCGTTATAGCTTTTCGCAAAAATTTTGCCGAACAAAGGCATCACTCGGCGAAAATAAAGGAAATACATTTGCTTAAAAACCGGAATCGTCGGCTGCGATGTTTCTAAACAAACGACCATTCCACCAGGTTTTACCACACGTCTCATTTCCTTTAAAACCTGCATATAATCCGGAACATTACGCAATCCAAACCCGATCGTCACATAATCAAATGTATTATCGTCATACGGAAGCTCCATCGCGTTACCATGACGTAATGTCACTTGGGTTAGCTTCTTTTCTAAAATTTTTTGTTTTCCTATTTTAAGCATATTTTGGCTAAAATCAAGTCCTTCAACACGGCCCTTCTCCCCAACTGCTTCGGCAAGGGCGATGGTCCAATCTCCTGTTCCACAGCAAACATCCAAAGCTGATTGACCGGCTTTCACATCCATACGTTTCATTGTATCTTTTCGCCATGCCTTGTGGCGTTGAAAACTAATAACTGAATTCATCATATCGTACTTTTTATAAATGGATTCAAAGACTTGATGAACACGCTCTTCTTTACTTTTTGCCATGATTGTCTACCCTTCTTCCGCAACTTTATCTGTTTGTACTGATGAACCGAGAAGGTGGTCCACATGGTCAATGACAAATTTTTCAATTCGCTGCATACCTTTTGCCGCCGTTAGGAGTCGATCTTTTACGCCTTCCACTTTTTGCTCACAAATGAGCAGGATGTCTTCTTTCTCCTGCTTTTTAAGCGCTAACTCTTGTGAAGCTTCACCAAAATAATCAAAAATAATTGCACGAATCAGCGGAACACTTTTCCCTTTTAACCATGCTTCTTTTTCAGCAATCAGTCGCTTTAAATAAAAGAAGTCTGCAATGACATCCTTCCAAGCGGGGAGTTGAAAATGTTCAGCCATATTTTGCGTTAAAATTGACTCAATTCGCTTTACAATTTCTTCAGCATTTTTATATGGAAGCCGTTCTTCACGGTAAACCGTCATTTTATCTTCGTTAATTTCTTGGATCGAATGACTAAAAATTCGGATGATTGGCAAGTGATTGCCGTCCGCAAGCAAATAATAATAGAGACTGCTATAATAATCACCCGCAAGTATTTTTAATTGCCGATTTTTTTTAATAGAGTCGGACTTAATATTATGGAGGGAGACTTCTTCATGGATATCTAGTGCTGCTTGAGCAAGCAAAGCTGATAGAATGAAAACCTTCGTATCTTTTTTTGCTAGCTTTTCAGGAAGCATCGCATACATGAAACGAATCTTATCTTCATCAACTTTCGGCTCTGTTATGTATTTTTGTAAGTATGAGTGCTGAATTAATCCATAAAAGCTTTGCTTAATTTCTTCTACTTTATCATTTAAATGTTCCATTCTAACCATGAATAAGTCCCCCATATACTGAAAACATTCGTTGTTGTTAAGGTGTCAGGTCAATCCTTCTTTTTCTTTACCTATAATCATTCAAAAGACAAGATCGAATCCTATTATAGCATAATTCCTTAGACCCGATAAGCAACATATCCTTAAAGTGATCGATTAGAATTGCCCAAGGCGCCCGCCTATCCGCGACAAGCACGGGAAACTGTGCCTAAAAAACGATTTTTGTTTTTCTTAGGAAGAGCAGAATCGACCGCGAGCAGCTTGCGCCGCAGCTAGACAGCTTTAAAATTCAATACTTTCTTCTTTCTTATCTGCTAAGGAAAAGAAAAGCAGGGGATCCTGCTTTTCCTCCTATTCCTCTGTATCTATTGTACCGTGACGCGTCTGAATAATGGCTTTTCCTCTTACCTTCACAGCAGATGTATGCTCTGTAAATTGAGCAATCATTACTTCGCCTTTGTCCAATTTCTCTGAATGGTGAAAGCGTGTATCGGTTCCCCTTGTTAGCCCAATCACGTTTACACCGTTTTCTTTTGCTTTAATAATGAAAAAATCCGCATTGTCGCTCATCCCCAGCCTCCTCGTTATGCTTTGATTAGAGCCAAAACCTCGGCCCGCGCTGCTTGATCGTTTGCAAATACCCCTCGAACAGCAGATGTAACTGTAGACGAGCCAGGCTTTTTCACGCCACGCATCGTCATACACATGTGCTCTGCTTCAACGATAACGATCACACCATGAGGGTCAAGTGTTTCAACTAAAGAATCTGCAACCGTTGACGTAATTCTCTCTTGTAGCTGCGGTCTTCTAGCAACAGCCTCGACTGCACGAGCCAGTTTACTTAATCCTGTCACTTTTCCACCGCGAGGAATATAACCAACATGGGCTTTTCCAAAAAAAGGAACTAAGTGGTGCTCACACATTGAAAAAAATGGAATGTCTTTAACTAAGACTAACTCTTCATGGTCCTCGCCAAAAACCGTTGCAAAATGCTCTTTCGGGTCTTCATTCAACCCTTGAAACACTTCTTCATACATTTTTGCCACACGTTTTGGTGTATCTATTAACCCTTCACGTGAAGGATCTTCTCCAATCGCTTCTAATATCATCACGACAGCCTGCTTAATTTTTTCGTGGTCTACTGTGCTCAACAATTTATCCCCCATTCGTACAATCCAAATTTTGTTCATCCTTGTAACAAAATTTTCTTATCTTACGTAAGACATCTTTAAAATTTTAGCATATTTGACCATGAAAACGCAAAAAAACTCCCTTTAGTAAGGGAGTTCTGGCGATTAGAGGATAATGGCAATCAGACCACCCGAACCCTCATTAATGATACGTTCTAATGTTTCTTTCAATTTGTACCGAGCATTTTCAGGCATTAGCGATAATTTAGCTGAAATTCCTTCCCGAACAATGGAATTTAAGGAACGTCCAAAAATGTCAGAATTCCAAATCGAAAGTGGATTCTCCTCAAAATCTTGCATTAAATAACGCACAAGCTCCTCACTTTGTTTCTCCGTTCCAATAATCGGAGCAAATTCCGATTCAACATCGACTTTAATCATATGGATGGAAGGGGCTACAGCCTTTAAGCGAACACCAAACCGTGAGCCTTGGCGAATAATTTCAGGTTCATCAAGGCTCATATCCGAAAGTGCAGGTGCTGCAATGCCATAGCCTGTTTGTTTTACCATGCGGAGTGCATCTGACACTTGATCATATTCAGATTTCGCGTGGGCAAAATCCTGCATTAGCTGCAGCAAATGATCCTTGCCGCGAATTTCAACCCCGACCACTTCTTTCAGGATCTGGTCATATAAATCGTCTGGAGCGTACAAATCAATCTCCGCAATTCCTTGGCCCATTTCAATCCCTGCTAATCGAGCATCATCAATAAATTCATATTCAGAAAAATGACCGACAACCCTGTCTACATCTCTAAGGCGTTTAATATCCTTCACCGTATTTCGAACGGATTCCTCATAGCTTTGACGAAGCCAATGATCTTCTTTTAGTACCATCACCCAGCTCGGTAAGTTCACATTTACTTCATGAACAGGAAATTCAAACAAGACTTCTCGAAGAACATTGTTAATGTCTTGTTCTGTCATGCTTTCAACACTCATCGCTAAAACTGGTATATCATGCTCCTCAGCTAGACTTCTTCTTAGCTGCTCTGTATCAGGATGATGTGGTCTGACACTATTTACGATCATAATAAACGGCTTTCCAACCTCTTTGAGCTCTCCGATTACACGAGACTCTGCTTCTAAATAATCATAACGAGGAATCTCGCCGATCGACCCATCGGTTGTGACGACAACTCCAAGTGTTGAATGTTCCGTGATAACTTTCCTTGTACCGATTTCCGCCGCTTCTTGAAACGGGATCGGCTCCTCATACCACGGTGTATTGATCATCCGCGGGCCATTTTCATCCTCATAACCTTTTGCACCCGGTACCGTATAGCCGACACAATCGACAAGGCGAACATTCACATTTAGCCCTTCATCCACATGAATTGAAATGGCTTGATTTGGAACAAACTTTGGCTCTGTTGTCATGATTGTTTTCCCAGCAGCGCTCTGGGGAAGTTCATCTTGTGCTCTTGCTTTTTCTGATTCATTTACAATATTAGGCAATACGACAAGTTCCATAAATTTTTTGATAAACGTCGATTTTCCTGTTCGGACCGCTCCAACCACACCTAAATAGATGTCACCGCCAGTCCGTTCAGCAATATCTTTAAAAATATCAACCTTTTCCACGTGATCCCCTCCCGATCAAGTAAAGATATAAGATTCGTCAATCTCCTGCTAATCTTGGACACTATCATATGTATGATGTTGTCCACAAAATATACCTTAGCAACTGAGAAGAACGGAAAGAAAGCATTTGATTTCTTTGACGAATCTCTCCTCACGTCAGCAAACGTGTGTACCGAGAAGGGGTTGTAAAAAAAGAATGCCCCCTTCCTTTTGTATGTATATGATCGGAAGAGGACATTATACCGTTCTTATTCATTGTTTTCATAAACATTTGGCAGGCTCATATCATAGACAGGCTCACCTTGCTCATTAATCGAATACGGAATCGAAAAAGCAGGGACAAATGGAGAACGCTCTACTAATAAGTCACGGATATCTTCTCCAGGCTCTACCTCAACATCACTTTCTTGCAGCAATATATTCAAATCCGTTCGATAGTCAATCACAATGTCCCCACCATTTGTAAGAAGTAATGGCAAATACGTATCATGATAAGGACTTGGTACGAGAGGAGCCTCTCGATAATTCAATGCCTCATAGTCAAGAGTAAAAAGACCGACATCTAAGATTTCATCCACAGGTGCATACGTGTGTTCACGCATATATTGATTTAGACGCTGCTGCAGCCGCTGAATCTCTTCCAATGGTCGTAAATCAATCAATTTAATTTCCGGTGCTTTGTCTACATTCACGAGCACATATTGAAACACGCCACCATTCTCGAAGGAGTTTCCTGGCGGCTGCTGTATATACCTTGGCACAAGCTGATTAAAGTCCACAGGGTATCGCTGATACACAACTGTATTGGCATCTCTCGTCTTTATCGGTAGAACACCTGTATCCGCC
>NZ_ANNK01000097.1 GCF_000334155.1 Halalkalibacterium ligniniphilum
CGACAAGGCGAACATTCACATTTAGCCCTTCATCCACATGAATTGAAATGGCTTGATTTGGAACAAACTTTGGCTCTGTTGTCATGATTGTTTTCCCAGCAGCGCTCTGGGGAAGTTCATCTTGTGCTCTTGCTTTTTCTGATTCATTTACAATATTAGGCAATACGACAAGTTCCATAAATTTTTTGATAAACGTCGATTTTCCTGTTCGGACCGCTCCAACCACACCTAAATAGATGTCACCGCCAGTCCGTTCAGCAATATCTTTAAAAATATCAACCTTTTCCACGTGATCCCCTCCCGATCAAGTAAAGATATAAGATTCGTCAATCTCCTGCTAATCTTGGACACTATCATATGTATGATGTTGTCCACAAAATATACCTTAGCAACTGAGAAGAACGGAAAGAAAGCATTTGATTTCTTTGACGAATCTCTCCTCACGTCAGCAAACGTGTGTACCGAGAAGGGGTTGTAAAAAAAGAATGCCCCCTTCCTTTTGTATGTATATGATCGGAAGAGGACATTATACCGTTCTTATTCATTGTTTTCATAAACATTTGGCAGGCTCATATCATAGACAGGCTCACCTTGCTCATTAATCGAATACGGAATCGAAAAAGCAGGGACAAATGGAGAACGCTCTACTAATAAGTCACGGATATCTTCTCCAGGCTCTACCTCAACATCACTTTCTTGCAGCAATATATTCAAATCCGTTCGATAGTCAATCACAATGTCCCCACCATTTGTAAGAAGTAATGGCAAATACGTATCATGATAAGGACTTGGTACGAGAGGAGCCTCTCGATAATTCAATGCCTCATAGTCAAGAGTAAAAAGACCGACATCTAAGATTTCATCCACAGGTGCATACGTGTGTTCACGCATATATTGATTTAGACGCTGCTGCAGCCGCTGAATCTCTTCCAATGGTCGTAAATCAATCAATTTAATTTCCGGTGCTTTGTCTACATTCACGAGCACATATTGAAACACGCCACCATTCTCGAAGGAGTTTCCTGGCGGCTGCTGTATATACCTTGGCACAAGCTGATTAAAGTCCACAGGGTATCGCTGATACACAACTGTATTGGCATCTCTCGTCTTTATCGGTAGAACACCTGTATCCGCCTGGAACTGGTTTACTGCTTGCTGCACCGCTTCAAGCTGGTCTGGATAAGGAACTTGATTTTCAGCTCGCTGTTCATCAGGGAGGAAGCACGCTGAAAGGAGCATTGTAAAGGCGGTCATCAACCCGAGCAATAAAACATTTTTCATCTTACATCCAACCTAACATATTCCAAAATTTTTAAAGTGATGCCGTTGGGCCACCAAGGACAATATATGCAACAATAAGTCCAGATACGACCAAGCATAAAAAAGAGAACGTAAGAACAATCTTTTGTACGACGCCCTTGAGCTTTTCACGGCTAAAAATTGCTGTAACGACTGAAATGAACATGAGAAATAGACCAATAAACGAAATCCACATATTCATTAATGGATCAGACATCATCAATACCTCCTTCACTCAACCAAATGCAAAAAATCATTGAATGCTTGTCCAACTTCACTATGCAACCACACATATAGTATAGCATAGCCATTTTTCTACCTGGGACGAAAGCTTGTCAATTCCGTTACTGATTGGGTATTGGAGAAGCGGGGCACACTTCCCCAATTTGACTAAACCCTTCTAGTAGCACGGCCCTAGATAATGTCCGTTCGCTATAGTCTATGCAACTCAATGTTTTTCGCTTGCACCATTCGCCTATCAGACATCATTTTTTGTTAAACATTTTCGCAAGAGACGCAAAGTCCATTGGCATATCATTATTTAATATCGCTTTTACAATTTGTTCTTCTTTTTCTTTTGGAACAGGAACATTGGCAAGCTTAGATACTTGACCAATTAAACGGCGAACCGTTGCTTCATCCCGCAAGTTTGCCTGACTAACTGAATCTGCCAATTTAAAAAGTTCGCTAGGGGTAATATTTGTCTTCTTTTGTATTTGATCAAAGAGTGAGTTATCTTTCTTTTGAGACATCAAGCGCCCTCCTTCATCGATAGTGTCAACATATCGTATGCGCTTGAAAAAAGTTGGTGCATAATTAGCCTAGCTAGCTTTTTTATTCAGTAGTTCTTACATATTGACAAGAATTCTATGCCATTCACACACCTACTACTTTTTTCTATAGTGGTAGGTTCTCACCGTTGAAAATGATATTTTCAACCTCATGCTTTTTGACACGCCCCATCAGCTCCTCGGCCGCCTCTTCAGGTCTCTTACTAGCAAAAAGGACCGAATGAAGCGCTGCTGTAATAGGCATTTCAACGCCAAGCTTTTCAGCTAGTTCATGAGCTGCTTTCGTTGTCCGAATGCCTTCTACTACCATCCCCATGCTTTCAAGGACTTCCTCTACCGTCTTTCCTTGACCAAGTAACTGACCTGCACGCCAGTTCCGACTATGGACACTCGTACATGTCACAATCAGATCACCTAACCCAGATAACCCAGCAAAGGTTAAAGGGTTTGCACCTAATTTCGTCCCAAGGCGGGCAATTTCAGCAAGTCCACGGGTCATAATGGCAGCTTTCGTGTTGTCCCCATATCCTAATCCATTTGTTAAACCACAAACAAGAGCAATGATATTTTTTAACGCGCCACCAATCTCAACTCCGATGAGATCTTCATTCGTGTATACACGAAATTGTGCGTTCATAAACAAGTCCTGTACCTTCTCAGAAGCCGAAGGGAAATTTGAAGATACCGTTACAGTGGTTGGTTGCCGCAAGCTTACCTCTTCCGCATGACTCGGACCTGAAAGTACAACAACGTTTTTCAGTAATTCTGTGTTTGCAAAGCCTTCCTCAATCATTTCCGATATGCGCTTATGTGTTCCAGGTTCAATTCCTTTGCTTCCGTGGACAATCGTCACCGGTTCCTTGACCGCATCTTTTAACAGTTGAACGGTTGGACGAATCGCTTTTGTTGGAACGACGAGAAGTACCGTTTCACAATCAAGCACCGCATCTTTTAGCGATGAACATCCAGTTATATTTTGAGGCAGCTTTGTGCCAGGAAGATATTTTTCATTCGTATGGGTTTGATTGATCTCATCGACTAGCTCTTTGCGTCTTGCCCATAAACGGACATCATGACCATTGTCTGCTAGAACGAGCGCAAGAGCAGTCCCCCAGCTCCCGGCACCAATGACCGCAACATTTGACATCGTATCAGCCCCTTTCTATCATCCACTTATGTACTAGGAAATTGTCGGTTTGTTTTTTTGACCAATCTTACTTTCTGTCCTAGAGAGCAGCCGTTGAATGTTCGTCCGATGGCGCCAGAATGACAAAACACAAACAATGACTGTTAAATAGAGATAAGCGATTGGGTAATGAAAGGTTGGAGCTAAAAAAAACGAAAAGATCGGTGTTAAAAAGACAAATAAAAGCGAACCGAGAGACACATAACGAGTAAAAATAATACTTAAAATCGCAATAATCCCAGCAAATAATGCTGTTAAAAACACAAGGCTCGCTAACACCCCAATCGTTGTGGCCACACCTTTACCGCCGCGAAACCCATAATAAATCGGCCAGTTATGCCCAACGATCGCTGCAAGCCCGGCTGCAGCAGGAAAAATCCCCAAATCATCTGGAGCAACAACTAGGGCGAGCACGACAGCTACAATCCCTTTTAGAATATCGAGGCTAAGTACAGCAATGGCAGGCCCAACCCCAAGGACACGGAGTGTATTCGTTGCCCCTGCATTCCCGCTTCCATGCTGTCTAATATCAACCTTTTTAATTTTTTTTGCGATTAGGTAACTAAAGCTAATGGAACCGAGTAAGTAACCGATAATAATTGAGGCGATTCCCATTATGAGCATTGGCTGCTCCCCCCCTTTTTTCTCCCACTTACACTAGTCGTTTTTCTTTCTAGCAATAATTTTTATCGGCGTCCCTTCAAATTCAAAGGTTGCACGCAAACGATTCTCTAAGAAACGAGCATACGAAAAGTGCATCAGCTCTGGATCATTTACAAAAAAGACAAATGTCGGTGGAGCAACAGCAACTTGGGTTACGTAATTAATTTTTAAACGCCTTCCATGGTCAGTAGGCGTTGGATTCATCGCGACAGAATCCATAATTAAATCGTTTAAGACATGGGTTGGTACACGTAATTGGTGGTTTTCATCCACTTTTTTCACAGTTGGAAGGACATGCTGTAAGCGCTGTTTCGTTTTTGCTGATAAAAACAAGATTGGTGCATAACTTAAAAATTGGAAATGATCACGGATTTTTTGCTCAAACTGATGCATTGTTTTATCATCTTTTTCCACAGCATCCCATTTATTTACAACAATAATAACTGCGCATCCTGCCTCATGGGCATAGCCAGCAATTTTTTTATCTTGTTCAATAATACCTTCTTCCCCATCTAATACAACAAGGACGACATCAGACCGTTCAATCGCTTTTAGAGATCGTAAAACACTATACTTTTCAGTGCTTTCATATACCTTGCCTCGCTTCCGCATCCCAGCCGTATCAATTAATACATAATCCTGTCCGTCTCGACTGAACGGTGTATCGACTGCGTCACGTGTCGTTCCAGGGATATTTGAGACAATTACGCGCTCCTCTCCTAATAGCGCATTAACAAGCGATGATTTTCCAACATTCGGTCGGCCAATTAAAGAGATTCGTATCGTCTCTTCATCATACTCTTGTTCATCTTCTTCTTTAAAATGCTTAATCACTTCGTCAAGTAAATCACCAAGACCAAGACCATGTGCACCTGAAATAGGAATAGGATTTCCAATTCCTAAAGAATAAAATTCATAAAGCTGGTCATGCATGTCAGGGTTATCAATTTTATTTACCCCTAAAACAATTGGCTTTTTTGACCGAAACAATAGCTTTGCAACCTCTTGGTCCGCTGCCGTAATTCCTTCACGTCCATTTACAATGAAAATGATGACGTCAGCCTCTTTTATCGCCAATTCAGCCTGTGCACGCATTTGCGTCAACAATGGCTCATCACCAATTTCAATTCCACCGGTATCAATGACATTAAACTCCCGGTTCAACCATTCTCCTTTACTATATATACGATCACGAGTGACCCCAGGCATATCTTCAACAATGGCCACACGTTCTCCTACAATTCGATTAAAAATCGTCGACTTTCCTACATTTGGTCGACCAACGATCGCTACAACTGGCTTTGTCATTTCGCCACAACCTTTCTTGTCAAAACAAACTTACGCTTACACGTTCATCACTAGCCCATTTATTTTACTAGAAGTTCTGATGCTTGTCGACCCTTCGGAAGCGGAAAAAGGGCTAAGCCCCAGTACAGGTTGAGAATATTCAATGGTACGCAATCGTAATATTATCTTGTTTCCATTTTATCCGGGATTTACATCGCTCTTGTTTGTAGATGGTCTCTCTGAATAGCTAGGCTGATTTGTTTGGCTTCATGCTTTGCTCACGCTCAATAAACAAAGCGAGACGGTTTGCAAGCCACTCCATCCCATACCAAATAGATACAAGACAAATTGCAATCGCTAGCACATCTAAAAACATTAAGCCTCCAATGACTCGCTCATGAAAGGCATAACGAAACCCTAACCCCGTTAACCACTCACCTTGAGCAAGACCTAAGAATAAAACGGCAACCCTTCGTTCTTTCTTTGCACCTAGAATAAGGAGCATGATCGCCATGATGCTACCAAGCAGCCAGCTTCGTTCGACGAGTAGCATCACTGGGTCAAACACCTCAAGAAAATGAAACGTTGCATACGATGCAGAAAGTAACCATGTAATGATGCATAAATACAGCAGAGAGTATAAAGGTTCGTTCCTTAATTGATAATAGCCATACACTTGTAACAGCAGACACGAAATACCAACTTCAAAGCTTAAGAAGTCAGTGGTTACCGAACTGAAAATGATTAGTCCAAGAATACCGACAGTTGCTTGCATGCGCAGCTTTTTCTTCGGAAAAAAGAACGTAAGAATGACCCAAAAAATCCATGCAAACCAAAAGAAATAAAATCCTTCCATGACAAGACCTCCTCATCATGAAGTATCGGCGAAAAATCAAAAACCTAATCATGTACAGTAGAGACGTTAAGTTTGGGTAAGCTAATACTGAAGAATGTATAAGGAGGCAAAAGGTATGGGTAAAGACCGTCAAGAAAAGAAATTGAAGGAATTAAGAAGAGTAGAGTCTGACAGGGATCAATCATTGAGGCATAAAGGCGCAGGTAGACTGGATACACCTGAAGAAGCTCGAGATGACCAACGTCCTTAAATGATAAAAAAAACGAGGTTGACTCAGAACAAGGGATAACGCCCTAAGAGTCAGTCTCGTTTTATCTTTGGCTAAATGACTGTGTATTAATCCCTCGTTGCTGTAACCAATGATACGTTTCACCTGTAATCACGAGAGGAATGGTATGTAGCCTTGCTACAGAGTTAACACCAAGAGCAGCCAGCGCAAAAGCAATTTCTTCTGTTATTACCTCTACCTCATCAGCCACTGCAGCTTGTCCCCGCTCCATAAGCACTTTCAAAAAATAACCAGCAATTCCTACCGCCGATGCCCCAAGCGCAATGGATTTTACAACCTCGCTCCCTGTTTGTACGCCCCCTGAACTGATGACTGAAAGGTTTTTAGACATTTGTGACACTTCAACAATTGATGCCGTCGTCGTCATCCCCCAATCATTGAATAAATGCAATGAACGTGAGCGACGTTCGTTTTCGATCTTCGAAAAATTGGTACCGCCAAAACCACCGACATCCACAATCAGCACACCGATGTCTTCTAGTTTTTTTGCTGTTTCGCGGCTCATTCCGAATCCAACTTCCTTTACAATCACAGGGACATGCAATCCTTCCACGATGTTTTCAATTCGCTTTAACATCCCTGTAAAGTCCCGATCACCTTCTGGCATAACAAGCTCTTGTATCACATTGAGATGAATCTGCAACGCATTCGCCTCAATCATTTCAACCGCTCGTTTTCCCTGTTCTACGGTTGCTTCACTGCCAAGATTGGCAATAATAACACCATGGGGGTTTACTTCACGAACGACACGATAGCTTTTTTCTTGCTCAGGCTCTTTTATCGCCGCCATTTGTGAGCCAACAGCCATTCCAATCTTTTTATCTGCAGCAATTTCTGAGAGTTGACGGTTAATCGCTTCCGTTCGTTCTCCACCGCCCCCTGTCATGGCATTGATAAAAATCGGCGAACTTAACAAAAGTTCGCCGATTTTTGTCGAAAGATTTACGTCCTCCACCCGTGTTTCTGGAACACTATTATGAACAAAACGTATATCATCAAAGCCGTGGGAGCGCTGCTGACCAATTGATAAAGCATGGTTAATATGGTCTAATTTACGAGCCGCTCGACTCACGCGCATCACCTATTCATTATGATTTATATTTTTTCAGCTGATCACCGATCATATCCCCTAAGGAAAAGCCCGTATGCTCGTCTTCAGAAGATTCATTTGCTTCATAAGAGCCGTAATCATTCTCTTCATTTTCAAGGAGCTCACGAATGCTTAGAGAAATTCGCTTTTCAGCAATGTTCACATCAAGAACTTTTGCTTCAACCTTTTCTCCTTCACTTAGGACTTCACCTGGTGTACCGATATGACGGTTCGCAATTTGAGAAATATGCACAAGCCCTTCGACTCCAGGTGCAACTTCCACAAACGCTCCAAATGAAACCAATCGTTTCACAGTTCCTTCAATGATTTGTCCTGGTTCGATTTTTCCTGCAATTGTTTCCCAAGGACCAGGTAAGGTATCTTTAATTGACAAAGAAACACGTTCACTTTCTTCATCTACAGACAACACCTTTACCTTTACGGTGTCACCTTCTTTCACAACATCTGATGCACTCTCTACACGATGATGTGCAAGCTGAGAAATATGAACAAGTCCATCTACACCACCGACATCGACGAAAGCTCCAAAGTCCGTTAAGCGCTGAACCGT
>NZ_ANNK01000098.1 GCF_000334155.1 Halalkalibacterium ligniniphilum
GTACGCCCCCTGAACTGATGACTGAAAGGTTTTTAGACATTTGTGACACTTCAACAATTGATGCCGTCGTCGTCATCCCCCAATCATTGAATAAATGCAATGAACGTGAGCGACGTTCGTTTTCGATCTTCGAAAAATTGGTACCGCCAAAACCACCGACATCCACAATCAGCACACCGATGTCTTCTAGTTTTTTTGCTGTTTCGCGGCTCATTCCGAATCCAACTTCCTTTACAATCACAGGGACATGCAATCCTTCCACGATGTTTTCAATTCGCTTTAACATCCCTGTAAAGTCCCGATCACCTTCTGGCATAACAAGCTCTTGTATCACATTGAGATGAATCTGCAACGCATTCGCCTCAATCATTTCAACCGCTCGTTTTCCCTGTTCTACGGTTGCTTCACTGCCAAGATTGGCAATAATAACACCATGGGGGTTTACTTCACGAACGACACGATAGCTTTTTTCTTGCTCAGGCTCTTTTATCGCCGCCATTTGTGAGCCAACAGCCATTCCAATCTTTTTATCTGCAGCAATTTCTGAGAGTTGACGGTTAATCGCTTCCGTTCGTTCTCCACCGCCCCCTGTCATGGCATTGATAAAAATCGGCGAACTTAACAAAAGTTCGCCGATTTTTGTCGAAAGATTTACGTCCTCCACCCGTGTTTCTGGAACACTATTATGAACAAAACGTATATCATCAAAGCCGTGGGAGCGCTGCTGACCAATTGATAAAGCATGGTTAATATGGTCTAATTTACGAGCCGCTCGACTCACGCGCATCACCTATTCATTATGATTTATATTTTTTCAGCTGATCACCGATCATATCCCCTAAGGAAAAGCCCGTATGCTCGTCTTCAGAAGATTCATTTGCTTCATAAGAGCCGTAATCATTCTCTTCATTTTCAAGGAGCTCACGAATGCTTAGAGAAATTCGCTTTTCAGCAATGTTCACATCAAGAACTTTTGCTTCAACCTTTTCTCCTTCACTTAGGACTTCACCTGGTGTACCGATATGACGGTTCGCAATTTGAGAAATATGCACAAGCCCTTCGACTCCAGGTGCAACTTCCACAAACGCTCCAAATGAAACCAATCGTTTCACAGTTCCTTCAATGATTTGTCCTGGTTCGATTTTTCCTGCAATTGTTTCCCAAGGACCAGGTAAGGTATCTTTAATTGACAAAGAAACACGTTCACTTTCTTCATCTACAGACAACACCTTTACCTTTACGGTGTCACCTTCTTTCACAACATCTGATGCACTCTCTACACGATGATGTGCAAGCTGAGAAATATGAACAAGTCCATCTACACCACCGACATCGACGAAAGCTCCAAAGTCCGTTAAGCGCTGAACCGTACCTTCAACAATTTCTCCTGGCTTAAGATTCATAAGAATCTCTTTCTTTTTTGCTTCAGCTTCTTCATCAAGTACAGCACGTTGCGAAAGAATTAATTTATTGTTCTCTTTCTCAATTTCAACAACCTTTAGTCGCAGTGTGCGTCCCTTATAATCAGAGAAATCCTCAACAAAGTGACGTTCCACTAATGAAGCAGGAATAAATCCTCTTACGCCTAAATCGACGACAAGGCCTCCTTTGACAACATCAGCCACTTCTGCTTCAATAATTTCTCCATTTTGATATGCCTTATCAAGATTGTCCCAAGCTTTTTCCGCCTGCACGGCGCGTTTTGAAAGAACAAGTTCATCATCTTCGGATTTAAGAATTTTTAACTCTAACTCGTCTCCGACAGAAAGAACATCGCTTACCTTTTCTACGTGTAAGCTGGAAAGTTCACTAATAGGCACAATGCCATCTACCTTGAAGCCCACATCAACAAACGCCTGCTTGTCTTCAACCTTCGTAACCTTTCCTGAAACGATGTCTCCTACAGAAAAGGGCTTCATGTCTTGTACTTCATTGTTCATTTCATCGACCATTGACTTTTGCCTCCTTCAATCACCCGCATATCGCTAGGGGAATCTGACTTTGTATATAAACATCTTTCACGTCTGCGAAAGAGTATTTAACGACTATGCCCTTTGATGAGCCTCGTAGAGCTTTCTTATTTCACTCATAATCACTTCCGTTGCTTCATCGGCAGATATTTTTTGCTCTCTTAAAGCTTGAAAATCAATCGGCTTCCCGTACACCATTTTTACTGTTTTAAAGCGGCGAAAAGGTCCGATGATCGCGCAAGGAACAACAGCTGCATCTGTTCGTAAAGCGAAAAATCCTGCACCTGCTAGTCCTTTTCCTATTTTCCCGTCTTTGCTACGTGTACCTTCAGGAAACAAACCAAGAATTTCTCCATCCTTTAGATATTGGATTCCTGTTCGAAGCGCTTGCTTGTCTCCCATTCCACGCCTCACTGGAAAAGCACCAAGCCTCGGCAAAAGCCCCTTTAAAATCGGCTTCTCAAAAAGCTCTTGCTTCGCCATAAAATGAACTTGCCGATCTAGGTATGCTCCAAGTAATGGTGGGTCATAATTGCTAATATGATTGCAGCAAAGAAGGACACCTTTGTCTTTTGGAAGATTTTCTTTCCCAATCACCTCTACATGATAGAAGGCGGAAAGAAACGTACGGCATACAAACTGTCCAATTGTATAAATTGTCATCGTCACGCCCGCTCCTTTGCCAATGTGATGATTGCTTCTGAAACCTCATCAATGGAAAGGGAGG
>NZ_ANNK01000099.1 GCF_000334155.1 Halalkalibacterium ligniniphilum
GCCTTATCAAGATTGTCCCAAGCTTTTTCCGCCTGCACGGCGCGTTTTGAAAGAACAAGTTCATCATCTTCGGATTTAAGAATTTTTAACTCTAACTCGTCTCCGACAGAAAGAACATCGCTTACCTTTTCTACGTGTAAGCTGGAAAGTTCACTAATAGGCACAATGCCATCTACCTTGAAGCCCACATCAACAAACGCCTGCTTGTCTTCAACCTTCGTAACCTTTCCTGAAACGATGTCTCCTACAGAAAAGGGCTTCATGTCTTGTACTTCATTGTTCATTTCATCGACCATTGACTTTTGCCTCCTTCAATCACCCGCATATCGCTAGGGGAATCTGACTTTGTATATAAACATCTTTCACGTCTGCGAAAGAGTATTTAACGACTATGCCCTTTGATGAGCCTCGTAGAGCTTTCTTATTTCACTCATAATCACTTCCGTTGCTTCATCGGCAGATATTTTTTGCTCTCTTAAAGCTTGAAAATCAATCGGCTTCCCGTACACCATTTTTACTGTTTTAAAGCGGCGAAAAGGTCCGATGATCGCGCAAGGAACAACAGCTGCATCTGTTCGTAAAGCGAAAAATCCTGCACCTGCTAGTCCTTTTCCTATTTTCCCGTCTTTGCTACGTGTACCTTCAGGAAACAAACCAAGAATTTCTCCATCCTTTAGATATTGGATTCCTGTTCGAAGCGCTTGCTTGTCTCCCATTCCACGCCTCACTGGAAAAGCACCAAGCCTCGGCAAAAGCCCCTTTAAAATCGGCTTCTCAAAAAGCTCTTGCTTCGCCATAAAATGAACTTGCCGATCTAGGTATGCTCCAAGTAATGGTGGGTCATAATTGCTAATATGATTGCAGCAAAGAAGGACACCTTTGTCTTTTGGAAGATTTTCTTTCCCAATCACCTCTACATGATAGAAGGCGGAAAGAAACGTACGGCATACAAACTGTCCAATTGTATAAATTGTCATCGTCACGCCCGCTCCTTTGCCAATGTGATGATTGCTTCTGAAACCTCATCAATGGAAAGGGAGGTTGTGTCGATCTCGACAGCGTCTTCTGCTTTTCTTAAAGGAGCAAATGCCCGATTGGAATCCAATTCATCTCTTTTTACTATATCAACCTTCAATTGCTCAAGATCTGAAGAAAACCCTTTTGAACGGTTTTCTTCATAGCGTCGTTTGGCACGTTCTTCAACCGAAGCTGTCAGAAAAACTTTTAATTCAGCATTTGGCAAGACAAAGGTGCCAATATCTCGGCCATCTAAAACCGCTCCCCCTTGACTTGCTAATCGCTGCTGTTGTTCGACCATTTTCTCTCTTACTTCTCGATGACTTGCGACAAGTGAAACATGTTTGGTTACCTGGTCCGTGCGAATGCTAGCCGTCACTTCTTCATCATTCACATACACCTTCGTATCATTTTCTCCATCCTCTAACTTGATCGAAACAGCCTCTAATAGTTCCAGCAAAGCACGTCCATTATTTAAGTCGATTCCTTTTTTTAACGCAGCGTATGTTAACGCACGATACATCGCTCCTGTGTCGATGTACAGATAAGACAATGCTTTTGCTACCTTTTTTGCCACCGTGCTTTTTCCTGCACCAGCAGGTCCATCAATAGCAATATTCATATTTCCCTTCATTCTTACACCTCATATGTCTAACCAACAGCCGAAAATTAATGTAACATTTATTCAGCCCTGCGAGGACTCAATTAATCAAATAATTCAATCAATATGATACCACATTCCATACTATTGGTCTAATAATAAAGACCGCTTCCATTTTTGCTACTCATTCTTTCGTTTTAATTGGAGCTGTCTTTCAAAACAATAACGGATCATTTTCTGCTGACTTGCTGGTTCTATCTCTTCAAATTGAAGTGATGCTCTCTCTCTTGCCTCAGGCCTTGGTCTAAATATACGAATAATCTTGCATAGCGCTTGAACAAACGCTGTTTCACCTGATTGAAGGTGGAGAGCAAACCAGCAATTGACTTTTCCTTCATGAGGCATTTTTACGCCAACAGGAATAACAATCGCTGCCCCTCCTCCACTAAGATCAAGCGTCACCGTTCGGAAAGGCGTAAAAGACGCCCCATCAATCGGATGAACAGCAACATCTGCAGTCGCTTCAACACGTACATAATTTCTTCGTTGAATGCGTATATAATTTTCGTTTCCTGGGTCATTTAATATAAGCATCGGTATATCGCTTTTTTTTCTTCCTAATATCTCTGTATCAAACGCATACATCACATCATCTTTTCCAATGAACCACACACGAAATTGCGTCCCATCGTAAAAAAATCCCGGTTTTTTCGTCTCTTGGTTAATTGGATAATCAATCATGAGCGTTCCATCTTCCCGATCAACGAGACGGCAACGAAAGCGAAGAACTTTATTTTCACCCTCACTTTTGTCATTAAGCTCTAAAAATATCGTTGAACCGATTTCGATCACTGATTTCTACCTTCCTCTCCAGAACCATCATCGTCAACAACCTTTTCCTTATTACCGTTAATTGTACTATACATTATCGCATGAATTGACAAAAAGAAGAAGCAGAACTTGCTTCTTCTTCACATATTCCTACGTAAAATCATACACAGGCTCTGCTTCTGGAAGTCGATCCACACGCTCTTCTTCTCCGTCTTCCGCATTGACAAAAATACGATACGTTTTGTCTTTAATGACGCCAAAAAACTCATAGCACAACACTTCATCCCCTAGATCATTCATCGTTATTGCAAGATGATCTTCCATGACTTGAAGTCGAGGATTTAGCTGTTTTTCTGCTTCTTCCATTGTCAGCTTGGGCTCAGGAAGCTTTCGATCTTTATGATTGACGAGATAGTTTGTCGCTTCATACCCAACAATATCTCCATTATCTAATGCGACTTCAAGAGTAATTGAATCTGAATAAATTCTTACATTGTCTTGCAAATAGACAAACTCAAACACACCAATTGAATCGTATTGCTTGCTATCAACAAGCTGCATATTTTTTATGCCCCGTTTTTTTAAATACTCTTCAGCAATATTTGATGCTTCGTTAAAGCTGATGTCTTGATCAGAAATTTGCCGCTCCTGTAAAAACCAAATGGGATGACCACCTTGCTTTGTAATATCCATATAATAATGGGATTTTTCATTAGGGTCATCGATCACTAAGCTATAGGCTTGATACGGTAACCCTTTACCTGTCTCACTCACCTCCACTTTGGTATTTTCACCCATCTCCAGGTAATCTAGAGCGATATTTTTCGCCTCTGCTTTCGAAATTTTTTTCCCGTCGAGTCGTTTCGCAAGCTTGTCTTCGTTAATGTTTTGAGCTGCCATCCCAGCGCCCCACTCAACCTCGCTCACGCCCTTCATTTTTTCATCCATTAGATGAAAGCCATTTAACACAGCATTATCTAATGGTTGTTCCTGTGCCTTAAACTCTTTATCAATATCTAGAAACCGCATGTCCTGCTTTAACATTGTTGCCTGTGTTTTTCTCAGTTCATTTTTAATATCCTTAGAATAGCTATATAATTTTTCAAGGGTTCCGTATTCTTTATCAGTCAGTGGTTCACTCTCTAAATCACGAATCGATGTTTTGTAGCTAAATGTACCAAGCTTGTCTAAAAACTCTTCTGTTTTTGTAAGATCTACCGCAGCTAAAGGCAGCTGCCCAACCTCTTCTTTTGCTAAACTTGTTACCCGCCAAACTTCTGCAAGTGAAGGAGTTAACTGTCGCTGTGTATTCATTGCAAGTGTTTTTCCCAACTCATCTTCAATTTGATCTAAATGGTATGCCAATTCATGAAAAGCTCGCTGATAATGAGATTCTGCATTTAATGCAAGCACTTGGTTTCGATCCTTTTCTTGATATGCCCAATAGCCAGTCCCAATAAGCGCTAATGCTAAAATACCAATAATAAAATTTCGTATCATCACCAATCACCTCCAATAAATTACTCGCAAAAGATATGTTTTCCAATTTTTTTAATTTGTGGTCTTGTCCAAATCCAACCTGACGTCGCTGTATCTGGGTTAAAATAGTAAAGCGCATTTCCACTCGGATCCTGTCCGTTTAGGGCATCCAATACGGCTCC
>NZ_ANNK01000100.1 GCF_000334155.1 Halalkalibacterium ligniniphilum
TCTTGATCAGAAATTTGCCGCTCCTGTAAAAACCAAATGGGATGACCACCTTGCTTTGTAATATCCATATAATAATGGGATTTTTCATTAGGGTCATCGATCACTAAGCTATAGGCTTGATACGGTAACCCTTTACCTGTCTCACTCACCTCCACTTTGGTATTTTCACCCATCTCCAGGTAATCTAGAGCGATATTTTTCGCCTCTGCTTTCGAAATTTTTTTCCCGTCGAGTCGTTTCGCAAGCTTGTCTTCGTTAATGTTTTGAGCTGCCATCCCAGCGCCCCACTCAACCTCGCTCACGCCCTTCATTTTTTCATCCATTAGATGAAAGCCATTTAACACAGCATTATCTAATGGTTGTTCCTGTGCCTTAAACTCTTTATCAATATCTAGAAACCGCATGTCCTGCTTTAACATTGTTGCCTGTGTTTTTCTCAGTTCATTTTTAATATCCTTAGAATAGCTATATAATTTTTCAAGGGTTCCGTATTCTTTATCAGTCAGTGGTTCACTCTCTAAATCACGAATCGATGTTTTGTAGCTAAATGTACCAAGCTTGTCTAAAAACTCTTCTGTTTTTGTAAGATCTACCGCAGCTAAAGGCAGCTGCCCAACCTCTTCTTTTGCTAAACTTGTTACCCGCCAAACTTCTGCAAGTGAAGGAGTTAACTGTCGCTGTGTATTCATTGCAAGTGTTTTTCCCAACTCATCTTCAATTTGATCTAAATGGTATGCCAATTCATGAAAAGCTCGCTGATAATGAGATTCTGCATTTAATGCAAGCACTTGGTTTCGATCCTTTTCTTGATATGCCCAATAGCCAGTCCCAATAAGCGCTAATGCTAAAATACCAATAATAAAATTTCGTATCATCACCAATCACCTCCAATAAATTACTCGCAAAAGATATGTTTTCCAATTTTTTTAATTTGTGGTCTTGTCCAAATCCAACCTGACGTCGCTGTATCTGGGTTAAAATAGTAAAGCGCATTTCCACTCGGATCCTGTCCGTTTAGGGCATCCAATACGGCTCGTCTAGCCGTTTCATCCGGCTCAAGCCAAATTTGTCCATCCGCTACCGCTGTAAAAGCGCGCGGCTCGAAAATAACACCAGAAACCGTATCAGGAAAAATTGGGTTATTAACTCGGTTGATGATGACTGCTGCTACAGCCACCTGCCCAACATAAGGCTCACCTC
The DNA here is from genome assembly GCF_000334155.1 of Halalkalibacterium ligniniphilum. Taxonomy (GTDB): domain Bacteria; phylum Bacillota; class Bacilli; order Bacillales; family Bacillaceae_D; genus Halalkalibacterium; species Halalkalibacterium ligniniphilum. Next base: position 1,201 of record NZ_ANNK01000100.1, read on the forward strand.
TCGCTTCACCATATACTGCATTGGCCATCAATTGAATATCATTATCTGAATAGCCTGATGGAACATTCATCGCCTTTTCTATCGTTGGCTCATTGTTTTGCTCTATTGGTACTTCTTCATATGGTACAGGCTCTTCAGGTGGTTGTTCTGCTTGCGGCGGTGGTGCTGGCCCTTCTGCAGGCGGCTGCTCCCCTTGCGGCGGTGGTGCCGGTTGTTGTTCTTTTACTGGTTGTTTTTGCGGTTCCTTTGGAGCAGGCTGCGGTTGTTGTTTTTTTGTCGCGCTTCCCTTCGGCCCTTTTTGAATGTGTTTTGGCGTACCTCCATAATGGGTGAACTTTCTTCCTTCTTGAAGAGCTTTTTGCACAAATTTTTCGTTATAGTACGTGGAGCGAGCGAGCATATCCTTCATCTCCGGACCAACAAGCCCATCGACATCGAGACCAAATTCAGATTGGTAATTTCTCACAGCCCAATATGTGCCCCAGCCGTATACGCCATCAATTTTCCCATTATAATAACCGATGTACTGAAGGCGTGATTGAAGCTCAACAACATCATCACCTGTGGCACCCTTTTGTATCACTTGGTCAGTAAATGCCTCTGCATTCATCCCTTGACTCAAAAAGCATATGCCAGCAAAAAATACAATGAGAGAAAGCTTTCCTATTATTCGTTTGCAGCTCATGTTGTAAGACCTCCTTAGCTTTCCTAAATTAATCGCGCTACTTGTAGCAATAACCAATTCGATACATATAAAGCATCGTTTGTCTCTCACACTAAGGATAGTGTTTGTTGGCAAATTGTTTTTATTCAGTTAGAGTTGAAATTCACTAAGACCCCTTCTTTACAACAAATCTAAAACCTTTATGCCGATAAATTGAAAAAAACACAGTGGAAAGCTCACTGTGTTTTTTTCATTTCTATTCATTTACTTGCAAGCACATTAAAATACCTTCCTTCAGGATGGGCAAACACCATTGCGGTAACAAAAGCTATTATTACTTGCTCAACTACAAGGATTCGAGAGCCTAGAAGAGATGAGCGATGCACTAATAGATGATGGACTCCAGAATAGATTAGTGAAATTTACCGCTAACGATGGGCAATTGAGCTATTCTTTAAATGGCTCAAGCAGCACGTAGATATCCTTATGGTATGAGCGAAACGGCTATTCAAAATCAAATCTTCCTTGCGCTCATTTAAATTAACTGAACATAATCGTTGTACTGCGTAGCAAAATAACCCCTTAAACCAAATGTTTTCTTCAACTAATTGAGCATTTTGGAAGAAAGATTTTATAATAATCCCTGACTAAAACCCTTGAAACTTTTCACTTGTTTTAATTCTGTTTTTATAATTTCTTTCCCCCTAAGATCGGAAGTATAATCTTAAAAGTCGATCCTTTTCCCTCTTCGCTATTAACAGTTATCTGCCCGCCATGCAACTCAATAATCTTTTTGGAAATAGTTAACCCAAGACCTGAACCACCCGTTTCTCGGGATCGTGATTTGTCTACTCTATATAGACGTTCCCATATACGCTGAAGGTCCTTTTCAGGTATACCAATACCATAGTCAACAATTTCAATGATGCAATTGCTGTCTTTTTTATAAGTTAAGACATTGATTTTTCCACTAGCTGGAGAATATTTCTTTGCATTTTCAAGAAGGTTAATAATGACTTGTTGGAGCCGATATTCGTCTCCTATAACATATACAGGAATTGGTGATAGCTGGACATTCAATTGAATTCCTTTTTGCTCGATAGATGGACCGATTAAGTCTAAGGCATTAATCATGACCGTTTCAATCGAAATCCGTGTTTGTTGCATCGTAAATCCTTTATGTTCCATAGTAGATAATTCAAATAAATCCTGTACTAATCGTTGAAGTCGCCCACTTTGTTTATTCAACAAGGTTAAATATTTTATTTTATCTTCCTCACTCATTACTTCCTCATTTAATAAGACTTCTACATACCCTTTAAAGTAGGTCAAGGGAGTCCGCAATTCATGCGATATATCTACAAATAGTTGTGTGCGTTGTTGTTCATAATTTTGGATGTTCTTTGACATTTGATTAATAGAATGGGATAAAATCGCAATCTCATCAGATCCTTTTGTATTTAATTTCCAGTTATGATTTCCTTCTGAAAGTAATTTAGTTACTCTAATAATTTTCAACAAGGGTTGCACTACTTTATTTGAAGTGACATAAATAAGTAGTGCGCTAATGACCAAAGTAATAAAACCAATAATGATAAATATCTTTTGAAGAAAAGCAACAACTTGACGAACGAGGTCAGTCGGACTAAACATCAAAACTTTACCAACCGTTTCATCATTTTGTTTTATATAAGATTCGGTAACAAAAAAATCTTCATTCTTCCAATCTGAAGCTATAGTAGGACCATGACCCTCATATCCATGAGTAATTACCTCATTTAGATAATCGGGAGAAAGCTGCGTAATTCTTTCAGATGCAGCTAAAATATCACCGTTATTATTAACAACTAATATCATCTTTGATGTTGTACTTTCAATAAGGCCAGCATGATTAATTAATGCTTCATCATAGTGGTTGCTAAGTACCTCTGCATAAGCTTGACTGCGTTGAATAAGTTCATCAATTGTATCTTGCGTATAAAAGTTAACAAAAAACAAGTACAAGATACTCACAATACTAATAATAAGAATAAAAAATATTGCAAACAAAAGTGTGCCTAATTTAACAGAAATACTGTTTATTTTTCTTTTTTTCACCCTAACTTATACCCCACTCCCCATACTGTTTTGATTACACTTTGGCCGGAAATCCCGGCATCTGTTAATTTATCACGTAAGTGTTTAACATGTGTATCTACACCTCGATAATCACCAATGAAATCATAACCCCATACTAACGCTAAAATATCGTCTCGACTAAATACACGATTTTTATTTAATAATAGTAATTCAAGGATTGCGTATTCTTTTGGTGTAAGTGATACTTCTTTCTCTAAATAAAAAACTTGGTGTGCTTTTCTTTTCATTACTAGACCATTAAAAAATAACGTGTTACCTCTTGTTTCTTGTTCACCAACTCCATATCTTCGTAAGACCGCTTCAATACGAGCGAGTAACTCTTCTTGTTCAAATGGTTTGGTTAAATAGTCATCTGCCCCCATTTTTAGCCCCTCTACTTTGTCCCAGGTTTGAGTACGTGCTGTTAACATAATGACAGGGACCTGTGAAACCTTTCGTATCCTTCTACAAACTTCAAACCCATCCATTTCAGGCATCATTACATCCAACAAAACAATAGAATATGATTTTTCTTCTATTTTTTTAATGGCCTCTATACCGTTTATTGCTTCGTCTACCACATAACCTTCTTTTTTCAAATGTAATTGTAATAATTCACGCATTGGGGCCTCATCCTCAACGATAAGAATTCGTATCCCTTTCATTCGTACCACCCCTTATGTAGTTTTCGGTATTTCGGTTCGATTTTCTATATAATTCCAGAATATATATTTGAACCACAATAAGTTTCATATAACAAAAAGTACCCCTATCAGATGGTATTTATCTAGATAGGAGTAAAAATTGAGAACTATTTACAAACTGATTACTAGGAATATTCAACTTGCAATTTTTTCTGTTGTTGATGAGTAGCTAGTTTGGTCATATCATATTCACCTTCAATATAAACTTGATGCCACATCATAAACATTAAAATCACCCATAGCTTCCGACTGTTATCTCTTTTGTTATTTACATGTTCCTCTAATAATTTATAGACTTCATGTTTATTAAAGATGTAATCAACTTGGCTTATATGAATTAAATGATTTGCCCAATCATATAATTCATCTTTGAGCCAATGACGAAGAGGAACTGGAAATCCCAATTTTTTTCGATTAAGCACACTGACTGGAACAATTCCCTCTGCAGCTTTTCTCAGTAAATACTTTGTTGTATTATGATTTATTTTATCCTTTGTTATAAGTTTAGATGCCACATCAAAAACATGTTTATCCAAGAAAGGAACTCTTAACTCAATCGAATGTGCCATTGTCATTTTATCTGCTTTTAATAAAATATCTCCTCTTAACCAAGTATGGAGATCAATATATTGCATTTTAGTTACAGCGTCATATCCAGTTGTTCGATTGTAAATTGGTCTTGTAATACTTCTATAATCAAAATGGGGATTGTAATTATTTAATAATAATTCCTTTTCTTTTTCATCAAATATTTTGGCATTTCCAATATATCTTTCTTCTAGAGGAGTCACTCCTCGTTCAATAAAACTCTTCCCTTTAATTCCTTCTGGTAGAATCCGGCTTAATCTTTGCAATAGATACTTTACTGGATCAGGGATATAATTAAAAAGTCTGAGAGAGTGCGGCTCACGATAAATGTTGTATCCCCCAAACAGCTCGTCTGCTCCTTCCCCCGACAAGACAACTTTTACATGTTTTCTCGCCTCACGTGCTACAAAATACAAAGGCACAGCTGATGGATCTGCAAGCGGATCATCCATATGCCAAATAATCTTAGGGAGTTCCGCCAAAAACTCTCCTGGTGTAATAACATAGCTAATGTTTTCCAAGTTTAGCGCGGCAGCTGTTTCTTTAGCAACATTAATTTCACTAAATCCATCTATTCCAAAGCCAACGGAAAATGTTTTTAAATTAGGATTAACTTCCTTTGCTAACGATACGATATATGAAGAATCTATTCCTCCTGATAAGAATGCTCCAACTGGAACATCACTTCGCATATGCACATCTACTGAGTCGATAAGCGCGTTGCGAATTTCTTTTACCTTTTCATCTTCTGGCCTATACACTGGTTTAAATTCTGGTTTCCAATAGCTCTTAATATTCATTTTACTTCTCGGCTTTTGGGTAAAGTAATGACCCGGAGGTATTTTTTTTATTTGCATCATCATTGTTTCTGGTTCAGGAACATATTGATAACTAAGATAATGTTGCAATGAAGTATGATTTAAATCACCTTTCAATGCTATAAGGATACTCTTTTTTTCAGATGCAAAGTAAGTTAAGCCATCTTGTTCAGAATAAAAAAAAGGTTTAATACCAAAATAATCTCTTGCTCCAAATAATTTTTGCTCTACTTTATCCCATATAACAAAAGCAAACATTCCTCTTAATTTTTGAACACATTGTTCTTTATAGTGGCTATAAAGAGCAAGAAGAACTTCTGTATCAGAATGAGTAGAAAAGTGGTAGCCTTTATTTAGTAATTGTTTTCGAAGTTCTATATGGTTATAGATCTCTCCATTAAAGATTATCCAGTACCTTTCATTTTCATAGGATAGAGGTTGATGTCCACTTTCTATATCAATTATACTCAATCTTCTAAATCCAAAATGAATGTGATCATCTACGTAATAACCCTCATCATCAGGTCCCCTATGCATAAGCATCGAATTCATTTCTATAAATTGATTCATCGTATCGGAATTCATTTTTTGAGGTTTATCATACAGACAACCAATAAATCCACACATTTGATTCACCTACCTAATTGTATTCTTTTTTCACCTATTAACCGTTGATGTCTAACATACAATCAGAACCAAATTTTTCAGTTAAAAAAGCGATACTCGTACAATATCAAATAAATATGGAGAAAATATTGAGGTCATGTTTATTATGAGAATTATAATAGGGAGTACTTCTCCAAAGACAAGGATAAGGATGGCCATGACCATCGTGCTAATTAGTAGTCCTGTATTGCCACCAAATAAAGCTGTTGCAACCTGTGCGGATATGGTCGCAGCTGCAATGTTCACTAGGTTATTTCCAATCAAATTAGTTGAAAGAGCCTGTTCAAAATGTTGCAAGATAAAGAAGGCTTTCACACCACCAGGTCTATTCTCATCTGTATAGCTTTTTAGTCTTAATTTATTTACACTTGAGTAGGCTGTTTCATCTGAAGAGAAAACAACGCTGACAAGATCAGTGAGGTGATAAGCACGAGTACTAAATTCAAAGGTATGTTGGACTAGATGAATCATCTCTCCTATCCTTAAGGTGCCAGCATATATTTAACTATTTCCTGAACTTGTTTAGTATCAATCGTTTCTAACAATTCCACCATATGTTTTTTTTCACGTTTTTCATGAGAGTATAAAATATTTTGTGTAATTAACTAAAGACATAGAAAAAGGAAGACCTTTTCTTGGTAGAATTAAGTCACCGCAACCAATCCTAGAAAAAAGGTCCTCCCTATGAATCAGTTTACAACAGATATTGTCCAAGCTCTAGTCCAAAAACAAGATATTATTACCGAAATTTTTCGTGCGTATTTAGAAACAGCTGTGAATAAATACGCACGAAAAATTGTTTTTGTGTGTTTCGTCTGGCTTTCTTTCGTTTCTTTTGCACAACATAAAAACCCCCTTCCGTTTGTAGTAAACGAAAAGAGGTTTAAATTTAACAGACGGTTTCATAATTCCATTTAGAATGAATTATTTAACAATATTTTGAAATCAAAGGCATCAAATATTCGTAAATATTGTTTAAACCCTTGATATATAAGCCTTAAGCAAGCACATTAAAATATCTTCCTTCAGGATGGGCAAACACCATTGCGGTAACAGATGCTTCTGGTTCCATCATAAATCCTTCAGTTAAATGGATGCCAATCTTTTCAGGCTGTAATAACCCAAAAAGCTTTTCCTGGTCTTCTAGGTTGGGACATGCTGGATAGCCAAATGAAACCCGGACACCGCGGTATTTAGCAGCAAAGCGTTCCTCCATTGTAAAATCAGCAGAATCAGGGAATCCCCATTTGTCACGCATTAGTTGATGCGTCCGTTCGGCAAATCCTTCTGCTACTTCAAGCGCCGTCGCTTGAATTAAGTGACTAAACAGATAATCTCCAGCAAGCTTTGCATCCTCTGCCATTTGGCGAACGCCTTGACCTGCAGTAACAGCCAAAAAGCCAACATAATCCATCTCCCCACTGGACACAGGACGTAGGTAATCTGCTAAGCAAAGAAACGGTTCATGCTGCTGACGTGGAAATTCAAAGGTTTCAATGACCGTTTTATGGTCAGGCCCATAAATTAAAATCGAATCTCCATCGGATTGGGCCGGGAAAAACTGATACATTCCGTGAGCTTTCAGTAAGTTCTCTTTTTTGATTCGTTGCAATAAGTTGTCGACCTTTTCTTTTAAATCCATGGCTTTTTCGTCTCTTTCTTCTAGTAAGCGAGACACTTTTCCTTGCAAGCCAAGGTGACGCCCGAGCAGCATTTGCATATTAATGTACGGCTCAAGATGTGAAAGCTTATAATCTTTTAAAATATGCGGCTGTGTATCAGCTGGCACGGCAACAGGTACCGTTGTTGAAACACTTGAGCGCTTCGGCAGTGTAGCCACCGCTTCTCGCTGCCTTGCAAATGGTTTAGCTTCTTCTTTGGCTGCACGTTTTTCAGCTAGTTCTGTTGCAAGACGCTCGGCTTCCTCAGGCTTAACGAGCTTATTCGCAAGTTCTAATCCATTCATGGCATCCTTCGCATAAAGAACGAGTCCTTCATATTCAGCAGCAATTTTCGTGTCGGTAAATTTACGTGTCAACGCTGCTCCTCCAACTAAAATTGGAATCGAGATTTGCTGCTGACGTAAATCCTGTGCTGTTAATACCATTTGCTGTGCAGATTTTACGAGTAGGCCTGACAATCCAATTGCATCCGGATTCTCCCGTTTTACCGCTTCAATTAGCTCATTGGATGTCACTTTAATTCCTAAATTGACGATTTTAAAGCCGTTGTTACTAAGGATAATTTCCACAAGGTTTTTTCCGATATCATGGACGTCCCCTTTAACAGTAGCAAGGATAATCTTACCCTTCCCGTTATCATCCGCTTTTTTCTCCATATGCGGTTCGAGATGGGCCACAGACGCCTTCATGACTTCTGCACTTTGGAGTACCTCGGCGACAATCAGTTCATTGTTATTAAACAGCTTACCAACTTCATCCATCCCATCCATCAGCGGACCATTTATAATATCTAGTGGATCATCGTATTTGGCAAGGGCTTTATCAAGATCTTCAATTAAGCCTTCCTTTGTTCCTTCAACAATATATGCTGCGAGCCGCTCTTCCAAAGATAGGTTTGAAACTTCGGTCTTTTTCTCTGCTTTTTTCCCGCGATAGAATGCTGTGAATGTAGCGAGTGTCTCATCCGTCGTTTCAAATAGAAGCTTTTTCGCCATCTCCTTTTCTTCATCAGAAATCGAGGCATAGCGTTCTAGCTTTTCAGTATTGACAATCGCGTAATCAAGCCCAGCTTGTGTGCAATGATACAAATAAACCGCATTTAACACTTCACGTCCAACAGGCGGTAAACCGAAGGAAACATTACTTACCCCAAGAATCGTCAAGCATTCAGGTAACGCTTCTTTAATCATGCGAATCCCTTCAACTGTGGCATTCGCTGAGCCAATATATTGCTCGTCCCCTGTACCGACTGGAAAGACAAGGGGGTCAAAAATAATGTCTGATGGGTTTATTCCATACTTATTGACAAGCAAATCATATGACCGCTTCGCCACTTCTAATTTTCGTTCTGCTGAAACGGCCATCCCTTCCTCATCAATCGTTCCAACAACGACAGAAGCCCCGAATTTGTGCACAAGGGGAACAATTTTCTCAAATCGCTCCTCCCCATCTTCAAGGTTAATCGAGTTAATGATTGCTTTCCCTTGAGAATAGGTTAATGCTTTTTCAATGACTACTTCGTCCGTAGAGTCAATCATAAGAGGGACCTTCACCTTGTTCACGACAAACTGTAAAAAGGCTTTCATGTCCTCAAGCTCATCACGATCAGGGTCTGCCAAGCAGACATCAATAACATGGGCGCCGCGCTTCACTTGAGCACGAGCTATCTCAGAGGCTTCCTCGTATTTTCCTTCCGCAATCAAACGTTTAAATTTACGAGAGCCGATAACATTCGTTCGTTCCCCAACAAAAAGCGGTCTCATGCTATCATCATATATTAATGGTTCAATCCCTGATACAGCATGGGGATGGCGGTCCTTTCGTTTACGTGGCTCATAATCCTTTAAGACATCAACAAGCGTTCGAATATGCTCAGGGGTTGTTCCACAACAGCCACCGACAAGGTTGAGCCAGCCTTTTTCTGCAAAACCAGCAAGCTTTGCACCAAGAGATTCAGGTGATTCATGATAATGCCCTTCCTCATCCGGCAAACCTGCATTCGGATAACAGCTCACATACGATGTGGAAAGCTCAGAAAGCGATCGAATATGATCACGCATAAATTCAGGTCCAGTTGCACAGTTAAGCCCGACAACCGTCGGCTTCATATGCTCTAATGATAAGTAAAAGGCTTCAATGTTTTGTCCAGCAAGGGTTGTCCCCATTGGTTCAATCGTTCCAGAAATAATTAACGGAAGCTTGACACCTGTTTCTTCAAAAGCACGCGTCATACCAATAAACGCTGCTTTTACGTTCCTCATATCCTGACTTGTTTCAAGAAGAAGAATATCCGCTCCACCCTTAATAAGTCCTCGCGCCTGTTCATGGTATGAATGACTTAATTGCTCAAACGTAACGCCACCTGTAACCGACAACGATTTTGTTGTTGGTCCCATCGCTCCAGCGACAAAACGAGGCCATTCAGGTGTTGAAAAATCCTCCTTCACTTTCTTGGCAATTTCGACAGCGAGGCGATTTAGCTCTTCTGCTTTGTACCCTATATCATAATCATCTAGTACGATATCAGTCGCACCAAATGTATTCGTTGCAATAATATCAGCACCTGCTTCTAAATAGGCCCGATGAATCCTTTCGATGACGTGGGGAGCTGTTTCATTCAAATGCTCATTACAGCCTTCGTACTCTTCACCACCGAAGTCTTCAGGCCCTAAATTGGCGTTTTGAAGCATTGTACCCATTGCGCCATCGAGAATGAGGATTTTTTTCTCTAATTGCTGTTCAAACAAAGACTTCGTCATGAATATCGTCCTTTCATATAACCACATTCCATCATTCTTTATTGATTAAGGAACTCTCGGTTTTTTGCTTTAAATATCGGGTGAGCTCCACCGTCATTTCATAGCGTAAAAATGGAGTAATTAAATAAATGCCATTAAAGTATTGCGCCGCTACATCAGCAAGTGATTTTGCGATGGCAATCCCTTCTCTTTCTGCTTTTTCTTTATCTTCGCCTGCAGCCGCCATCCGTTCACGTATATCGTCTGTTAGCTTAATGCCTGGAACCTCATTGTGTAAAAACTCTGCATTACGTCCACTTGTTAAAGGCATAATCCCAATATAAATGGGCTTATCGATATGCTTTGTGGCCTCGTACACTTCTTCGATTTGCTTTTCACTATAGATTGGTTGCGTCATAAAGTAGTCGGCACCACTCTCGATTTTTTTCTCCATTCGTTGAACAGCTCGCTCTAAATGACGAACATTTGGATTAAGCGCTGCCCCAATCGAAAAGGACGCCTTTTCTCCAAGATCTTTTCCTGAAAAGGAAATACCCTCATTCAATTGCTTTATTAACGAGATTAATTGAAAGGAAGACACATCATAGACAGATGAGGCGCCTGGAAAATCCCCCACTTTTGTCGGGTCCCCTGTAATCGCTAATAAATCGGTAATACCTAGCGCGTGTAGCCCCATTAAATGAGATTGAAGACCAATTAAATTTCGATCACGGCACGTGACGTGGACGAGAGGCCTCACACCAACCTGCTCCTTTACCATCGCTCCTAATGCCAAATTGTCCACACGTGGAGATGCTAGAGAGTTATCAGCCATCGTAACAGCATCAACCCCTGCCTCTTTCAGTACCTTTGCCCCGTGAAGAAAGCGATCGACACGAAGCTTTTTTGGCGGGTCCAGCTCAACAATGATCGACGGTCGACGTTTGACAACCTCAGCAATAGGCTCATGGCTTTTTGGGCCACCTGTTCCGTAAGACCGTTCGTTTTGAATCTGAATTTTCACTCGTTTCTTTGTTATTGGAGTCATTCCTTTTACTGCTCTTGAAAAAGCCTCTATATGTTCTGGGGTTGTTCCGCAGCAACCGCCAAGTAATCGTATTCCTTGCTCAACAAAACGCTTCCCCATTTCATAGAAGTAATCAGGGTTAGATTGGTAGAAATAACGACCGTCTCGGTAATCTGGTAAACTAGCATTCGGATAAGCGGACAAAAATGCATCTTCAAACAACGGTACCGCCTCGAAGGAACGAAGCATATGAAAAGGACCCATACGACAATTTAGTCCAATTACATTTGCCCCAGTCGCCTTCAGCTGCTTTAAAGCATTCTCTAGCAAAACACCACCTTGCATAACGCCAACCTCGGCAATGGACACTTGTACAATGATTGGTAATGTTGTTAGCTTTCGAGCCAGACCTACAGCCATTTTTGCTTCGTCCAAATCATAAAAGGTTTCGAGCAAGATTCCGTCAACGCCTGCCTCAAGCAAAGCATTGAGCTGTTCGCTAAATGCCTCTTCTACTTCACGAATGGACACAGCTTCAAGCTGGAGGCTACGAACGCCTCCGATCGTCCCAACAACAAACACATCTTCCCCAGCCGCTTCTCTTGCTAAGCGAACTGCGTCTTGATTGATTCGTTGCACTTTATCTTGCAATTGATATTTTTCTAATTTGATTCGATTTGCTGCATAGGTATTGGTCTGCAGCACATTCGCACCAGCCTTAACATAGGAACGATGCGCCTCTAGTATACGTTGGGGGTCGGTAATGTTCAACTCTTCAAAACAACGATCGACACCTTGTTCATAGAGGAGGGTCCCCATTGCCCCGTCTCCGATTAATACTTGCTGTTCTAATGCTTGAAGCAAACGACTCAAGTGAATCCCCCTCTACGTGAATGATTTTTCAATCGCTGCAAACGCACGTTGAAAGTCTTCGATTAATTCCTCTGGCTTTTCTAGACCTAGCGAAATGCGCAAAAGTCCGTCACTAATCCCTCTTGCTGCTCTCTCTTCCTTTGGCATCGCTGCATGGGACATTTTCGCTGGGTACGATAAGATAGACTCCACTGCTCCTAAGCTAACAGCAAAAACAGGAAGCTCCACCTTGTCGACAAATGCTCGGACTGCATCTTCACTTTCTAATTCAAAGGACAAGACCGCCCCATAGCCATAGCCTTGCTCTTTTTGAAGCTCATGACCTGGGTGATGGGCTAATCCAGGGTAATAGACGTGCTTTACAGCAGGCACGGTCTCAAGCCATTCTGCAAGCATCAATGCCGCTTTTTGCCCATGCTCCATACGCACGTGCAATGTTTTTAAACCTCTTAAAACAAGCCAAGCATCCTGTACACCAAGGACTGCACCGAACGAGTTTTGTAAAAAGGCTAGCCGTGAAGCAAGCTCCTCATCCTTTACAACTGCAAGTCCAGCAACTACATCACTGTGACCGCTAATAAATTTCGTCGCACTATGTAATACGACATCGACACCTAGCTCAAGCGGTCGCTGCAAAGCAGGTGTCAAAAACGTATTATCTAAAAACGTTAAACACTGATGCTGCTTGGCTAATTCTACCACTCCGCGAATGTCTGTCACGTTTAAGGTAGGATTGGAAGGTGTCTCCATATAAAGAACTTTCGTCTTTTCATTAATCGCTGCTTCCACTTCTTGCAGGTTCGTCATATCAACAAAGGTATGGTCAATGCCAAGCCTTGTCAGCACTTCAGTTACAAGTCGAAACGTCCCACCATACACATCTTTTGTTAGAACAATATGATCGTCTTTTGAAAGGAGCATAAATGCTGTAGAGATCGCTGCCATTCCCGAGGCAAAAGCAAAGCCCCTACTCCCGCCTTCTAATTCAGCGATCGCTTCTTCCAGCGCTTCCCGCGTTGGATTGCCAGAACGGCTGTAATCGTACTTTCCAAACGTATCGAAATCTTGCTGATGAAAGGTCGAAGCGTGCTGAATCGGAACACTTACTCCTCCTGTCACTGGATCGAATTTATGTTGATTGTGCAGTAGCCTTGTTTGCAAACTATAGTTCCGTGTCAAATGAATTCATCCTTTCTACTTCGTGGCATGCTCCCGTACATAAGCAAATGCTTGCTCTAAATCAGCAATTAAATCATTCACATTTTCAATTCCTACAGAGAAACGGAGGAGACGGTTACATACTCCATTTGCAAGACGAATGTCTTCAGGAATATCTGCATGAGTCTGAGTAGCAGGATAGGTCATTAGACTCTCTACTCCACCAAGGCTCTCTGCAAATGATATTAATTTTAACTGCTGTAAGAATGGGTTCACGTGGCTTTCAGAGGCGATACGGAAGGACAGCATCCCCCCACGTCCTGGATAAAGCACATCAACGACCCCTTCATGAGCTTCAAGGTATGCAGCAATCTTTTTCGCATTTTCTTGATGCTTCTCCATTCGTAAAGCTAGCGTCTTCATGCCGCGAATTAAAAGCCATGAATCAAAAGCCGATAACGTCCCTCCAATGCCATTATGGTAATAGCCAATTCGTTCACATACTGCTTCACCCTTCGCAACAATCAACCCAGCAATCACATCATTATGACCACCTAGATATTTTGAAGCACTATGAATGACAATGTCTGCTCCCTCTACAATCGGTTGCTGGAGAAGTGGTGTATAGAACGTATTATCAACGATGAGCAAGAGGTTGTGCTTCTTTGCAACCTTTGCAAGCTCTTGAATGCTAGCTTCTTGCATAAGGGGATTTGTTGGCGTTTCAATAAATAGTGCTTTCGTACGTTCTGTAATCGCCTCTTCAACCGCCTGAATGTTACGCGGATCGGCATAAGAAAAATTTAACCCCCAACGCTTCCAGCCCTGCTCGAATAAACGATACGTCCCTCCGTAAAGATCTTGGGAAGCGACCACTTCATCACCAGATTCAAACAATGAAAACACAGTTTGAATGGCAGCCATGCCAGAGCTACAGGCAAACCCCTTATCTCCTTCTTCTAGAAGGGCAATGGCATTTTCTAGCACTTCACGGGTTGGATTCCCTGTTCGTGCATAATCATATCCTGTCGATTCCCCAATTCCAGTATGACGGTAAGCCGTCGAAAAATAAACAGGTGTATTAACAGCCCCTGTACGCTCATCAATCCGATTTCCAATTTGAACCAAAACACTTTCGAGTTTATCTCGATTCATGTTGCTCCTCCTATTCTCCTACCCATTCTACCTTTGAGCCACGTTCTCTCTTTTATGGGAATATCGTTTGTATTTATTAAAAAACACCTTCCTCACAATAAGAAGAAGGTGTTTGCCTCAAATCACTTCTCCTTATCTTTCAAGCGACCTCGCTTGATGGATTTAGCACCTGACCAAAGGATTTGGCTGGTTGCTGAGACTTCGTCGGGCCATTCCCTCCATCTCTCTTGATAAGAACTCGTATATTTAATTATTTGCCTTTAGACAAAATTACAACAATTCTAGTCTCTTTGCAAGGAAAATTTTCATTTTTCTAGATTTAGACCTCTTTCTTTTATTCAGGAGAACCCTCCACGTACAGATGATGGTCATTTCCACAAATGCATTTCTTAAATCCTGTTCCATATTCACCTTTTTCATTTAAGCGCCCTCTCAAAATGTATTTCTCCCCACATCTTAGGCAACGAATGACAACACGGTAACGGTCCTCAACCATCACATACTCTCCTTTCCTTCTAGTTCGTCTACCGATCAAATTGATAGGCAAGCTTCACTTTTTTAATAGCAAGCCACCAAAGCATGAACATAAACGGAATCATACCATATAAAAAATATGAATTCATCACGATCAAGATAGAATCATACACTCCGTGAAGAACAACAGGAAAAAGAAGGGAAAAAACGACCCATCTCCGTCTCATCATAGGCTCTAGCTTCCCTCTCCCTAAATAATACCCCATAATAATTCCAAAAATCGCATGGCTTGAGACAGGCAACAGCGCTCTTCCGATTGCAGTCTCCACACCATTTGCAACAAGATACAACACATTTTCCATTGATGCAAAGCCTAATGATAGAGCGACACCAAAAATAATCCCGTCATAATGACGACTAAATTCAATCTGTTTAAAAACAAAAAAATAAAGTAAAAACCATTTAAAAAACTCTTCCACAAATCCATAAAGAATAAACGCTCGGTAAATGGGGCCTTGAAAAAAGCCTTCTGTGGTAAATGCATACTGTAAAACCATAACGGGGAACATCACTAATGCCCCGACTAAAAAGACGCGAAAGACAAGACCGAATGGCGTGGTCCCATATTCATTTTTTATGTAAAAATATGAGAGCATTGCCATCGAGGGAGCAATTGCAGCCGTCACTATTCCAAACACAATGTCCTCAACCTCTCTAATTGTTTGTGGTTCGTGCACGTTAGCTAAGAAACGAGCCAACGTGTGATTAAAGGAACCAGACTGTGCTAAGATAAAAAATGTATGATATACGAAAAAAAGCTGAGGAGTCGAGTCATATGAAAACAATTTTAGTTTTACATACTGGCGGCACCATTGCCATGCGTGAAGATGAGCAAGGTAAGATTGAGCCAAATGCAACAAATCCATTATATTCCACAATTGAATCTCTTTCAACGATTGCAAACGTCGTAGTCGATGACTTCCTGAATCTCCCTTCGCCTCATATGACACCAGCTCTTATGTTTTCGTTGTCCCAGCGTATCAAAGAACAGGTGAGCAAGGAAAACTTTAATGGTGTTGTGATTACCCATGGGACGGACACCCTTGAAGAGACCGCCTATTTATTAGACTTGTTGCTTGATTTGCACGTTCCTGTCGTTGTCACTGGTGCCATGCGTTCAAGCAACGAATTAGGAGCAGATGGGCCACATAACCTTATTGCTTCACTAAAAACAGCCGCATCAGATGAGGCGACTGGAAAAGGTGTCCTCATCGTTTTAAATGACGAAATTCATACAGCAAAAAACGTAACGAAAACCCATACAAGTAATATTGCAACCTTCCAAAGTCCCCAATATGGGCCAATCGGTACAGTAACGAAACGAGGTGTTATCTTCCATCATACACCTGTTCGTCATGAAAGTTATGCGATCACTAAACTCGAAACGAAAGTAGCCCTCTTAAAGGCTTATGCAGGTATGGATTCGACGATAATTGATGCCATTGCTGGAACAGAAATCGATGGACTTGTCATTGAAGCGTTTGGTCAAGGTAACTTACCGCCTGCTGTTGTGCCAGGCTTGCAGCGACTGCTCAATCGAAACATTCCGATCGTCCTCGTATCTCGAAGTGTGAGTGGTATCGTTCAAGACACCTATGCCTACGAAGGCGGTGGTCGAAAATTAAAGGAAATGGGTGTTATTTTTACAAATGGCTTAAATGGGCAAAAGGCGCGGTTGAAATTAATGGTTGCCCTTGAAAAAACGAAAAACCATGCAGAGCTACAAACCATTTTCCTCATGTAAAAAACCCTGAAGACCAGGGTTTTTTACATGCGTTTTGCAATCGCTTCTGCAATGAAGCCTCCATGAAATCGACCATTTTCAATGAAAATCTCATTCGCATCATTCCCGGCAGCAATGACACCTGCAATAAAAATACCTTCAACATTTGTTTCCATCGTCTCTGCTGAGAAAAGGGGCCGCCCTGTCGCTTCATCAATTTCAACCCCCATCTTTTGTAAAAATTGATGGTCAGGATGATACCCAATCATGGCGAACACAAAATCGGCCTTCGCCTTTTTTTCTTGACCATTGACGTCATAAATGACGTGGGTTTGGGTAATTTCTTTCACCTTTGCTTGGAACTCCATGGTGATTTTTTCGTTTTTCACAAGGGACACAAATTCTGGCAAGATCCAAGGCTTTACACTTTCTGAGTAGGTTTCGCCGCGATAAAGCGTCGTCACCCGCGCACCTGCTTTTTCGAGCTCAAGTGTTGCATCCACCGCAGAGTTTTTCCCTCCGATCACGACAACATCTTGATCAAAGTATGGATGCGCCTCCTTGAAATAATGAAAAACATGGGCTTGCTCTTCACCAGGAACACCTAATTTATTTGGCTGGTCATAATAGCCTGTAGCAATAATAACTGCAGAGCATTGATACGTCTCTTTGTTCGTTGCTACAACAAAGGTCCCGTTTTCTGTTTTTTCTACACCTGTTACCCGTTCAAACGCATGGACACGCAGTTTCTTTCTTTTTACGACATCACGGTAATAAACAAGGGCTTGATTTCGCTTTGGCTTCCGCTGCTCTGTAATAAATGGCACACCCCCAATTTCTAGCTTTTCACTTGTGCTAAAAAATGTCTGGTGGGTCGGGTAACGATGGATTGCACTTACTACATTGTCTTTTTCAATCAAAAGGGGATTAATCCCCTTTTCTTTCAATGCAATCGCAGCAGCCAGTCCACAAGGCCCTGCTCCGACGATGATCACTTGCTCTGTTTGCACATTTTCACCTCAATTACCTTTTCGATAAACAAGCACCCTCTATAAAGTAGGATCACTTTATAAAGGGTGCATAAATGGGGAAGATCCCTGCTAGATTCTATTATACGTAATTATACCCAGCCACGGAAGCGAGAAGCCTCGGCCATTTTACGTACACCAATCATATAAGCTGCAAGCCGCATATCGACCTTTCGCCCTTTTGACAGCTTATAAATATTTTCAAATGACTGGACCATAACGGCTTCAAGCTTTCCTTCCACTTCCTCTTCCGTCCAATAGTAGCCTTGGTTGTTCTGCACCCATTCAAAATAGGAAACGGTGACACCTCCAGCACTTGCAAGCACATCAGGCACAAGAAGAACATCTCGCTCCGTTAAAATTTTCGTTGCCCCAATTGTTGTCGGACCATTCGCTGCTTCAACAACAATCGAAGCTTTGATGTTGTGAGCATTTTTTTCAGTTATTTGATTTTCAATGGCGGCTGGAACGAGGATGTCACAATCAAGCTCTAAAAGCTCTTCGTTTGTTATTGTATTTTTAAATAGCTTCGTTACCGTTCCAAAACTGTCACGACGGTCAAGCAAATAGTCAATATCAAGTCCTTCTGGGTCGTAAAGAGCCCCGTACGCATCTGAAATCCCAACCACCTTCGCACCGGCATCATGCATGAACTTTGCTAAAAAACTTCCCGCGTTGCCAAAGCCTTGTATGACAACACGTGCTCCTTGAAGGTCAATTCCCTTTTTCTTCGCTGCTTCACGTATACAAATTGTCACACCTTTTGCAGTAGCAGATTCTCTCCCATGCGAACCTCCTAATACGATCGGCTTCCCTGTAATAAAGCCTGGTGAATCAAACTCACGTATCCGTGAATATTCATCAAGCATCCATGCCATAATTTGAGAATTTGTAAACACATCCGGTGCAGGAATATCTTTCGTTGGTCCAACAATTTGAGAAATCGCACGAACATAGCCTCGACTAAGACGTTCAAGCTCGCGAAAAGACATGTTTCTCGGGTCACAAATAATACCGCCTTTTCCTCCACCATAAGGTAAATCCACAATCCCTGCTTTTAAGCTCATCCAAATTGACAGCGCTTTCACTTCTTTTTCTGTCACGTTTGGATGAAAGCGGACTCCACCTTTTGTAGGACCAACTGCATCATTGTGTTGAGCGCGAAACCCAGTAAAAATTTTTGTTGAACCATCATCCATTCGTACAGGGATTCGAACCGTAAGCATTCGAATGGGCTCCTTCATCAGTTCATACATTTCATTTGGGTATCCTAATTTGTCGAGCGCTTTTTTAATGACCTTTTGCGTGGAAGCGAGCACGTCCAATGTTTCCGCTTGCTTGTCTTTTTCTTCCATTCCTTTCACCTCTAGCCACTATATCTAGCCTATCATCAAATCAACGGATGCAATCAATTGTCATTCTTTACTATTAACTATAATGAAAGCAGCATCTTTTTTCCACCTTTTCAAGGAAAAAATACCTATAAAACTCATTTTTCACTTCGTGATGCTCACATTTCCTCCTTGCTTATCACAAATGTTCGAGAAAAAGAGCGCCTCTTCTTATGCCCTCAATCGAAAGCACATTTATCATGAAAAAGGGGCGGAGCTTCAGTACAAATTGAGGAAACAAAGAAGTACTTTCACTCGCACCACCTTCATTGAAGGTTGCTCAGCGTTACCTTGTGAACTTAATTTCACAACACCTCGGGAAAGCAACCGTACATAGGTCGTTTATTTTTTTAATGATAGTTCAACAAGCTTTTCAATCATTTGCTCATAAGACAAGCCAACTGCTTTTGCTGCATCTGGATAAAGACTCGTTGGTGTCATTCCAGGTAGTGTGTTGACTTCAAGGATAACTGGATCCGCGCCATCCTCCGGAACGATAAAGTCGACGCGAGAGTAGATGTCACAGCCTAAAGCCTGATGAGCACGAACAGCGGCCGATTGAACATAGGCTGTTTGTTTTTCTGATAAGCGGGCAGGAACAATGTGCTCACTCATGCCTGGTGCATATTTCGCTTCATAATCATAAAACTTATTCTTCGGTACAATCTCTACGACTGGTAATGCTTCTTCTTGGCCTTTGTTCCCAATGACAGCAACCGTTACTTCTTTGCCTGAAATGAATTCTTCCAATAGAACCGTATCATCGTATTGAAAAGCTTGCTCAATTCCTTCAAGAAGAACGCTCTCCTCTTCCGCAATGGTTAAGCCAATCGTAGAACCTTCTTGATTTGGTTTTACGACGACTGGATAGGAAAGCGTATGCTCAAATGAAGCTTTATCAAATGTATGCTTGTATAGTATGTGTTCTTTTGCCACACGAATTCCCTCTCTGGCAAAGAATAGTTTTGATTTTGCTTTATCCATTGCTAATGCTGATCCTTGTACACCGGTTCCAACATAAGGAATGTCAAGCATATCGAGAATGGCTTGAACCTTCCCATCTTCTCCTAACCGACCGTGTAGCCCAATATAGACAAGGTCAACGTTTAAATCAAGCAATTCGCGAATACTTGATGGTTGAAAATCAATTCCGATTACCTCATGTCCATTGGCTTTCAAGGCATTCATAATTCCTTTTCCTGATGAAAGAGACACTTCCCGTTCAGCAGATGTCCCTCCATATAGTACAGCTATTTTCATCTTGCATCACTCCTACTTCTCCGACCTATACGACAGTATATTCGTCTTATTCAACGATGGAACTATGTATGAACGTTCCTATTGTAACATACCCACCTTTTGAAATTGCCTGTCTTTTTCCCCATCTTCTGTTTTCAACCGCCAACCTTCATTTTACTTTTACTAAAAATTCATGTCAGTTACCTACAGGCTAGTTAATGTTATTTAAGAGTTATCATGACTGCTTCCTCAAAAATGTATAGGTTCTCTTTTTGTCAGCCCCTACTCTCATTCATGATAAAAAAAGGCACTTTCTAGACATCATCGAATTTATCATTCTTATCCTTAAAAAAACTGATGAAAAACGCTTCATCAGTTTTTTAACGTTTAATAAAGGTTTCAAAAAGACGGTGGATGGCTTGGCTTTCCATTAAACACTTTCCATATTCACCGACTCGATAGGTTGAAATGGTCGATGGATTACCGAACTCTGCAAGCAATGAAATAAATGCTTGCTCTTCTATCTCTTCAAGATCTTCGTCCTCAAACTTAACATAATATTTATTTTCAAAATGATAAAGCACTCCACCCGTTACGCCGAACGGAAAAAGACGGGAAGAGAGAGCAATAACATCCTCAAGCTCTGCGAATTCATAGAAGACTTCATCACTTTCGTCTAACGTTACTTGCATTTCGATGTAGCCTTCTTCAAAGCTGTCTTCATCAAATTCTGTCGTACCTTTCGTAACGATAATAACCATACCTTGAGCAGGAAGGGCAAACACTTCGACTGCAATGGGACCATCTGCTTTAAATCCAAGTTCATCATCTGCTTCAAGCATCATATCTCGAAACAAGTCATGCACTTTCGGAATGTCCTGCCAAAGGTCCTCTTTCGTGATGCCACGCTCTTGCAGGTCATCAAACGTCAAAAACACCTTTATTTTATTAATGTTCAAACGCTCTAAACGCATTTATGACCCTCCTCATGACGGATCCTGCCCTACTGTCCACAGTGACCGGGTCCCGATTGAAGTTTTACTATACAATATGTGAGAATCGAAAAGAAGGTTCGAAAATCAGCAAGTGTAGATGAACCTAATCATATATGAAGATGATTCATTAACCAGCGTTCCCATTCTTGTTTCGTTTTCCCAATCAATACGGACTTGTATCTCTCTTTCTGTTCCTTCGTTAATTTATCAAAAGCAAAGCCTCCCGCTCCAACCAATAAACAAGGAAACTTTACTTGAAGCTGCTCAATGAGAGAGAGCGTTGCTTGCAAATTTTGTTGCATTGTACAAGATGTGAAAAACAATTTGGCATTCACTTCTCGAATGACAAGTTCAACATTATCCTCGGGAATCCCTGCCCCAAAGTAAATCACTTCAAATCCTTTTCTACGTAAAAATAAATTGAAGATGAGTAATCCAAGCTCATGGGTTTCATTTGGTCCACATACTGCCACAACCTTTGGCAAAAACCCATCAATTGGCATCCCGTGAAAAATGTTTCCGATTTTTGTTCGTAAAAAAGCTGTGACAAAGTGCTCGTGAGCGACAGTAATTTCGTTGTTCTCCCACATTGTACCGACACGAACGAGCAATGTCCCCAAAATGTCAATGGTCACTTTGTCAATGCTAAATAAACTAAATGCTTGATTTAATAATTGGTGTGCTTTTGCTTCTTGAAAAGAGAGCAACGCTTGCAAAATATCCTCTGCCAACTGTTCAGAGTAATCATCATACCTGGCTGTTTCTTGCTCTTCTACTGTAATATTCCCTTTTTCCAATAAGTCAACCGCTTGTCCAATTGTAAAGCCTTTGTTCACTTTATCGATCAGCCAGCGTAAAATCGCAACATGCTCATCGGAATATAATCGATGACCCGCTTGATTTCGAATCGGTTCAAAGATCTGATAGCGCCGCTCCCAAGCTCGTAAGGTTCCTGGCTGGATTCCTAGCATTGTTGAAATGGCTTTTATATTATATTTGCCTTCATTTTGAGACATGTGTTTTCCCCCATATCATGTCTTGACTTTTGCATGAAATACACAAGCGCTTACCCTTTTTTAAAAGGATTTAGCTTCCTTTTCTATAAAGTAGTATAACGAAGAATGCACCTTGTGTAAACTTTGTACAACTTGATGTCAAGGCTTTGTATGGGTCTTTGTTCTTAAACAGATTAAATGAGTTTCAGCAGGCGCACCAAGTCGCAAAGGCACACTTGTAGTGCCGTAGCCATTACTGATTAAATGTACCCGAGAATTTTCGAAATGAATCGCTCCTTTTTTTTCAAGCCCCCACCCCAATATCCGAATTTGGCCACCATGGGTATGACCACTTAATATTAAGTGTATCGGTATATTTGATGTAAGCTTTTTTGTAATCAATGGATTATGACTAATGAGAATATGAAATCCATCGGGGCACTCAGTCATTGCCTCCTCGATATTATCACGTTTTTGACCGATATCATCCACTCCTATTAGGACGAGTTTATCCTCATTCTGCTCAAAAACAGCGAGACTATTTGCCAAAACATGAATTTGATTCTCAAGGAGAAGAGCATCTAGCTTTTTTACATCCCCTTCATAGTCATTATTCCCCCACACAAAATAAGTTGGAGCAATACTCCTCAGCAAACGGAGATTATTTTCCACCCTTGATAACGGTACACCCTTCTCTAACAAATCACCACCGATAATGATCACATCCACATTCCCTTTGATTTCCTCTATAATCGAAAGGGAAATTTGGCGACGGTGGATATCAGAAATAAAAAAGAGCCTTACCCCATCAAAGGAGGAGGGAAGACTGTCAAAATAGAGAGTGTGTGTTTTCACACGATTCCGTTTTGCCTCAAAATACATGTAGACAAACAGACTGAAAAGTCCAGCCCCAATGAATCCAAGATAAACCAATTGTCTCCCTCCTTCACAATTCTCGCGTTAACAAACCGACATCCATTATACCATAAAAGCGCCAAAGTAACCGACCAGGAGCAGGAGACAACAATCATCCAATTTATAGCCTACTATCCATCGACCTACAAGCTTAAGTTTGTTCGATAACCAAAACCCATTAATAAAGCCAGCGGAACTGACTTGCGATATAGCGAAAATGATTTTCATACGCCTCATTCAATTCAATTTGGTCCACATTATCTTTGCTAACTTTATGGGTTGTAAAAAAGTAAAGCTCTTCACCAAACTCTACTGCGGCAACATGTGTATCATAGCCGTCCTTTTGAAAAGCAAACTCAGTAATGACTTGTGCAGGTATTCGTTCAATCATATAGCTATTTGCGGAAATTTCAGCATACCCGCCGTTCACATAATGTTGGCGTATCGCTTCAATTTCTTCATTTACAGCTTGATTGTTAGAAACAAGGGCGATTTCAAACACAGATGGTTCAATTGGACCATTGCTAAAATTCATATAAATTTCATAGCCGGTCATTTCTTCATCTGTAACACGCTCTACATCAAATCGTGAATCGTAATACGTATAAAAGCTGAGCTTATCATCTTGCAAAGGAGAAACATTTAACTCCCCTTCTGTACCTTCTAACAAAAATTGTGCCGCCTCTTCATCAGGGGGCTCGATCGCTGAAGCACCTACCATTGCCTCCTCAGATGTATCCTCTGCTACCGCTCCATCGGGTGTTTCTTCGCCTACATCTTCTTTTTGATTTCCCTGTAATTCAGCTAAATCCCCTTGCTCCATTTCAGTAGAGAAAAGCTCAGCTGCTTCGTCTATAGCCGTTGATTCATTGACGGTTGAGCGATCATTCGCCTCCAAACTCGTCTCGTTTTGACTCCCGATTTGGTTCATAACAAGCACAGAACCAATTCCAATTGTGAGGATGATCATGGCTGCGACTTGCCATTGTCGAAAAAAAATAAACCAGTTCCGTTTCTTCTGCTTTTTAATTCCAGCCATAATTTTAGTAGGGGAGGATTGTGTTGGCATTTTATCGTAATCGTTCTTTAGCTGCTCCATCAATTTGTCAAATTGATTATCGCTCATCATTTTTCACCTACTTTTTCATACTGTAGCTTTAATTGTTGTTTTGCACGTAGCATCCGTGTTTTGATTGCCCCTTCTGATACATTCATTATCTTCGCAATTTCTTGATAGCTAAGTGCATGAAAATAATGTAGAACAATCGGAATTTTATATTTTTCATCAAGCTGTTGAATCATCTCATGAAGTGCTCGCGTCACCTCATCAAAATGATCCTCAACATACATTTGTTCAGGTGCTTGACGTTGTAGTTCAATCGTTTTACGCTTCATCCGTTGTTCTTTTCGGTAAAAATCCCGAACAACATTTAATGTAATGGAATATAGCCACGTGGTGAATTTTCCACGGTCATGCTTATGCAAAAAGCGATACACTTTTAAAAAGACCTCCTGGGTCACATCTTCCACATGAGCAGATGAGACGCCTAATTGATAGGCAAATTTTTCGACTGTCTTCAGATGGCGCTCAATCAGTTGATGGAACGCATCATCCTCCCCCTTTTTTGCACGATTTAACAATTGTTCTTCCATCGTGGTTAACCTCCGATTTTAGTGTACACCGTCCTATGTCTACTCTATTTAACGTCCACTTTCCCTGCAAGGTTACAAGAATTTTTTCAGTTACAATTCCATTTAAAAAACGAGGACAACTCATTAAAACATCTATTCTCTCAGCTAATGAGTCGCATGCTTTGGTTTTCATGCTGGCATTATCTAAGTGAACAGATTCATTGTTTATTGAGTCAGCCTCGTCATCTATTCTTCCTTTTTTAATTCGGCAATTCCCTATCAATCACAGTGAATCTCGCTATCCCCGCGTGCTTTTGACAAGGTCTGTCGAATGTTCCGTTAAATAATCAAGCGTTGCCGTTAGAAGGACTTTAGCAGCAACAAGCATGGCCCGTTCGTCAAAGTTGAATTTAGGGTGATGATGAGGATATACAATTCCCTCTTCAATATTTCCAGCACCTGTAAAGAAGAAGCTACCAGGAACCTGTCGTAAATAATAGGCAAAATCTTCTCCTCCCATATTTGGAGCCATCTCATAGACGGTCGAAGTCACCTGTTTAGCAGCCTTCATTACCCGTTTTGTTTCAGTCGCCTCATTAATGACTGCAGGATACCCTTTTTTGTATGAGAAGTCGTACCCAGCGCCCATTCCTTCACAAACCCCTTTAATGGTTTGTTCCATTTTCTCAATGATCATCTCTTGAACAGCTTCGTCAAAGGTTCGTACTGTACCAATAAGCGTCGCTTTGTCTGCAATCACATTAAATGGTCCACCAGCCTGAAACGCCCCCACACTTAAGACTGCTGAGTGAAGAGGGTCCACATTTCGACTAACAATATGCTGAAGATTTTGCACAACGGCTGCACCTACTGCGATCGCATCGACTGTCTCATGAGGAGAGGCGCCATGCCCACCTTTTCCTTGAATAGTTACTTCAAACTTATCGGTTGCGGCCATAATTGCTCCTGTGCGATAGCCAATTTCTCCATATGGCATCGTTGACCATAAATGTGTCCCATATATCACATCGACGCCTTCTAAACAACCGTTGTTGATCATTTCAATGGCGCCACCTGGTGCTAATTCTTCTGCAAATTGATGAATGAATACAACCGTCCCTGGCAAGTTTTCTTGCTCTTGCATTAGTACTTTTGCCACAAGTAAAAGTGTTGCGGTATGACCATCGTGCCCACAGGCATGCATAACCCCAGGAACCGTTGATTCATAGTCAACACCCGTTTCTTCCTGAATAGGCAACGCATCAAAGTCTGCACGAAGGGCAACCGTAGGACCTGGCTTACCACCTTTTATGTAGCCAACAACACCTCTGCCGCCAACGTTTCGTTTCACTTCAACGCCAAGCCTTTCTAGATAATCGGCAATGAATGCAGGGGTCTTTTCCTCTTCAAAAGACAGCTCAGGGTGTTGATGTAAAAATCTCCGCACTTCTACCATTTCTGGATAGAACGAGGTTAATTTCTCTTTTAATAGCTCAAGCACGAACATCCCTCCACTTTTGATCCATCTACTATCTCTAGAATGATTGTACCTTTCTACCAGAAAAAAGAAAACCGTGAAAACATCTCATCACCCTCTTTATCAAAGTGCAGTGTACCAAGCCATATATGACACGGTTCATAAAACATTAAAAAAGCT
The DNA here is from genome assembly GCF_000334155.1 of Halalkalibacterium ligniniphilum. Classification (GTDB taxonomy): domain Bacteria; phylum Bacillota; class Bacilli; order Bacillales; family Bacillaceae_D; genus Halalkalibacterium; species Halalkalibacterium ligniniphilum. The sequence goes on from NZ_ANNK01000100.1 coordinate 27,501, forward strand.
GATACCCGATTGGATACCAGCTTGGTCACAATTTTAAAAATACAGCTACTTACTCTGAGAGGTCTGAGAACTTATAAAAACCGTATGCCATCGTAATGGCTAAAATCATTGCCATGAAACCGAATCCTAACACAGCCGTCAGTTGTACCAATGTCATGATTCACTCCACTCCCCATCCAAAAATACTTTGTGCTTCGTTTTTCTTTTAACTTATAAAAATAATAACATATGGTTTTTGTCTAATTCAGTGCTAAATGTGTCAATTCTCGTAACAGTTTTTTATTTTTTTAGACTTGTTTTGCATCTCTTGTTTTCTTTACAGAATGACATAATGAACATGATTCATCGTAATAATCCAAACAAAAGATTTGAAAATTCAGTAAAATTAAACTATACTATATGTAATGAAATCGCTTTCAATTATCAACAGAGATCTTACAAACTAAAGGAGTGACTGTTGTGGTTTTAACGAAGCTTACAGATAAATCGCTCGTCACGAATCAGGATTTGGAATTCAACCATCGTATCGGTTTGCCGATTGAAGTCTATTGCTCTAAGCGCGTAGAAACTCTTGCATTCGGTCGAATTGAGTCATACAATGACCAATCCATAATTATTAATGGTCAATCGTTTAGTCGTCAATGTCATCTTTTTTTCGGGCATCCTTTTTTAACTTCCTAGCCTGGTTCGAAAATTCCAACCGAAAAAAGAAGGGTTGTCTATCTTTGTTCGATAGGACACCCTTCTTTTTTATTTAAAAAATAAATTAATACCATAGTCTTTATTCATCTTATCATACACTTGTTTTCGGTTATTCCACTGCTCTTCCGTATACCATAATTCCGTTGAACGTTCGATTAACTCTTCACGGAGAGCGTCAAATTCCTTTTCTGCTTTCTCACTTTTCAAGTAATAATATTTCACTTGAAAAAAAGCAAAGGCAACCGCTAATGAAAGAAAGATGAAGCTACTATCCCCGCCGATTAATTGGAGCACGGATGAAGGCTGCCTCGATGCATAGAAATAAAAGAAGTAACAAACAACAATAGCAATGAGACTAAGTCCAGTAAACGCCCATCGGCTCTTTAATTTGTCGTAATTGTCCCACTTTTTCTTTCTCGTTATCAGCTCCTCTAGCATCACGATTGCCACCTCTGATGCTTCATTTTGCTTAAATGTCCAAAGCAAGAGCAACCTCCCCCCTATTTTCCGGTTATTCTACCTATATGAAAGTGAGAGCTGGTTTAGTACGTATGCTTAAGACGAAAAGAACCGATCGATCCAGTACGGTGAGCTTAAGGCAACAATAACCAAAAGGATAAAAAGCAATAATAAAAAACGAACGAGCGGAAACTTTAGCTTCCATTTCATTTTATTTCTTCGGTTTCGGTGTACTTCAATCCGAGAAGGTAGCTTTTCAGTCGCTTCCTCATTTGTTGATCTTGATCGTCTGTTTTGTACTTGTTCGCGTAAATTTTCTGCTTGATCCCGTTTATATCTTGAAGTCATCATAAATCCCCCTTTTTATTTATAATAAAGGTGAATGAATTTTTCTATCGGTTGATGGAAAAAGGGCGGAGCTTAAGAGCAGGTTGAAGATACAATGCTGCTTTATATCATGTTATACGATGGATGTTAACGACTTGTTTCATATATTTAAGGCAGAGGCAGCACTTATGCATGTTTCGGTTTTTGCCGAATAACAAGCCCTAAAATGCAATCGATTAGAAAATGGGCAAAAATCGTAACGAGCAAATTTCCTGTTACTAGAAACAGCCAGCCTAATAAAAAACTTATGAGCAAGACACTTAAAAATAAAACGGGTTTTTGCAAATAGCGAAAATGGATCAAAGCAAAAATCGCACTTGCAGCAAAAAGGCCAAACTGTGTTTGCAGCACACCGCGAAACAGTGTTTCCTCAGCAACTGCGACAACAAATGCGAGAAAGAAGATGTGCGGAACAGAACGATTTCGAAAAACTCGTTCATTTATCCCTCCATCATCCATCCAAGCTTTTGGTAAAGTACGATATAAAATGAAATCAATCAGAAGAACAAAAAGTGCTGCTCCACCGCCAAAGAGGAAGATTTGTTGAACGTCCCAGTGAAAATAAGCCCAAAAATCTACCCAACGCTCAAACAAAAAGAAACCTAAAACGACTGCAATAACAAACATGATTGCCTGTGATAAATAAAGATTTAAAAGAATTTCTTTGTCCGTCATCTGTTCAATCAATCGTTGTTGCCTTGTCATGAAGCTCCCCCCTCTGACTGATGAAACAGTTGAGCTAATATGGTTTTCCAATCTGATTTTTTTTCTTCTCCCTCTTCTTTTCGTTTCTGATAGCTTTGATATGTAACCCCACAGTTATCACAACAATGAGGAGGCCGAGATTGTAATGCTTCAGAAAAATGGGCTAGAAGCTTTTCTCTTCTACAGCTGTAAGAATGAATCCATCGTTCAAACTCGGTCAATTGTTGTTGTTTTTCCGCTCTACGCTGAGATACATGGTTCCTTAATTCAGCCTTAATGGCATCGGCTGAAAACCGTCGAACCTCCGTCCCCTTCATAATGCCACGCTCTTCTAAAAGGTACTTTAATTGTCTCCAGGACGTTTCCGAACCACCAGAAATGATCCGAATCTGTTCTTCTTGCTCTTTCGTCAAGCGGCTTACATTCATGACCGCCTGAATGTAAGCATCAATTTCTTGTTCGGACGGCAATTCTAAGTCCAAAAGAGAACGGGGGATTCCTTTGTCTTCTTGGCTGTAGAGTAAGATGGCAATGCTCTTTCGTCCATCTCGTCCTGCCCGGCCAATTTCTTGCACATATGAGGCAAGCTGTGTCGGGTAATGAAAATGAATCACAAAACGAACATCCGGTTTATGAATACCCATACCGAAGGCGCTTGTACAGCAAATGACAGATAATTGCCCTTCCATAAATTGCTGCTGGATCAAAATCCGGTCTTCATTACTCATTCCTCCATGGTAATGACTCACCTTATCAATCCCCGCTTCACGTAAGGCGTAACTGATTTTCTCTGTCCATTGACGGCTTGAAAAATAAATAATTCCTGGGCCTTTTAAGTTCTTTACGAAGGTAATGAGCGCCTGCAGCTTCTCCTTTGTCGAATGATACCGCTCAACCATCATCGCAATATTTGGTCGATCGACGCTATAGACAATGTTTGTTGCCTCATGTAAACGAAGACGTCTTTTTATATCGTCTTGAACGTCTTTCGTCGCTGTCGCCGTAATTGCTAGGCACGGCGGCGTTCCAAGCTGCTTACGCACATCAGCAAGCCGTAAGTAATCTGGTCTAAATTCCTGCCCCCATTGGGAAATGCAATGGGCCTCATCAATGACAAAGTAGGACACCTTTTGACTGCGCAAAAGAGTGAGAACGGATGGTTGCTGCAGCATTTCAGGTGAAACATACATTAACTTAAAATGATGAATGCTGGCCATCACTTCTTTTCGTTTCTGTTCCGTTAAAAAGCTATTAAGAGCTGCAACTTGCTTGATTCCTTTACTTTTCAGCTGTTGAACTTGATCCTCCATTAATGAGAGAAGCGGTGAAACAACAATCGTGATACCTTCCGCCAAAAGTGCAGGGAGCTGATAGCATATCGACTTTCCCGTTCCTGTTGGAAGCATCGAAAAAACATCCTGCTGCTTGAGAAGTGCTTCAATTACTTCTTTTTGCCCCTCTCGAAAATCCGTAAAACCAAACCATTTTTTTAATGCTTGTTCGAGCATCATCTTATTCTCCCAACTTTGCTAGCATCAATCGAATCATAAAATAACTGGTCTCTTGGTTTAGCTCCTCTTTAATGACACGGAGCCGTTTTGTCTGCTTCGTTTGAACGATTCGTTTAATGTCCTCTTGAATCGATTCAGGAACAAAATCCCGAAGTGGAAAGGTAGGGATTTGTAAAGAGAATTCAACGAAATGATCTTCCACTGTGCTTATTTTTAATTTTCTTATACTAGCTATTTGTTCTAGGGAATACCCAGCTTGATAAAGCTTATACGTTTTTTCAGCAGATGCTGTAAGTGACTGTGATTCGTGTAAATCGCTGATAAATAAATGGAGCAGCGGAAACTGTTTCTTCTCACCTCTAACTGTTCGAACAATTCGTTGGATCAGTAATTGATGAAGCACATCTGCTTCGATGACCGTAATCTTAAGAATTGCAGCCACCTGCTCAAGCGTTAATCCATACCGCTTGTATCCACTTAATTGTTGCACAAAAATTTCCGCCTCTTGAGCTGGCACTCCCTCCAGTAATGCTGTCAGTTCATGATAAAGCTTGTCCAAACGTAATTGACGGTCTTCAATGCTGGTAGGAAGATGTTGTTTTACCCATCGATGAACCCTTCGATCAAGCGTGACAGGATAAAACTCATTTTCACCTGCAGCAAGATGAGAGAGCGCTTGAACATAAAGAGTGAGTCGAAGCCAAAAAGGCTTAACAAGCCCTTTTAAATTCCAGCCATCTGCCTTTTTAATTGATGGATACTTTTGCAAAAATTCACGGCTTTTCTCTCTTCCTGCTTTTGTGACAGACGCATAGTTTTCATTTTGTAAGACGAGGCATCCAGATCGCTCAAGTTGTTTTACCGTTGAAGTGAAGCTGTCCCTCGTTAAAGCAGACAACAATCCGAAAAAGCCTGATAGGTGGAAGAGATGTCCATCCTGAATCGTTTGAGCGGAACGCTTTCCCTGAAGCAAATGATAAGCCCCATAAATGGTTCGTTCTTCACCAAACGCTTCAAGCGTCGTCAAAATCAATCCTTCCGTCAACTCATTCAAAGACGTCACCCTCCCATCCTTTCTCCTATAAAATATTGTAGCAAAATAGCGAGAAAAATGGGTTTATTTACGCTTAAGTCGGGAAGAGTTAATCATAGCGAGCCGAGATGATTGCAAATTCATTGGCTTTATCGATACGTGCTAAAAAAGGAATGCGAGCAAAAAAAGAGTTTTACTCTAGCTAAAATCTTATAATCCAGTATGAGAGATAAGCATTAATGTTGAAGGTTCACTGTTTTTCTGTATATTCTTGAAACTTGACTGATTTCGTTGTTGAAAAGTTAGACAATCACCGATACAATAGACAATAGCTACGAACGAATTCCTTACACAAAAGCTCCGGGAACATACTGTTCTTATCATACATATGTTTTGTATAAGGAAGCATATATTCATATTAAATTAGGAGGGTTTCACTTGGCACAATATACAATTGTTGACAAAGACACATGTATCGCATGTGGTGCATGTGGTGCTGCAGCACCTGATATTTACGACTACGATGATGAAGGAATTGCTTTCGTTACCCTTGACGATAACCAAGGTATCGTTGAAATTCCAGAGGTTTTAATTGAAGACATGATTGATGCGCAAGAAGGCTGTCCAACGGATTCGATCAAGGTAGCAGACGAACCGTTTGATGGTGACCCATTAAAATTCGAGTAGTTCAAGAAATGCTGCAGGCGCTTAGCGGCACCTGTAGCTAGACAGCTTGGAACTTTAATACTTTCTTATTCATTTAAAAAAGATGGTGAAAGCACCATCTTTTTTTCTTTTATCAGGCCTACTAAAAAGCCGTAATTTTTTACGGTCTGTTCTTTTCATCCCATAATGTTAGACCTTCAAGGGCTAACATCACATTATTTGACCAAATTTCTGAAAAAGCCTTGAACGGGAGAGGATTTATTCCAACACCTACCTCAATTGTAAAGCCTGGTCGCCCTGTTTCTTGGATAAACCAATCTTTGTAACCACCATCGCTGTCAGCTGTGCGAATCGGGCTGTATGAGCTCACAAGGGATAATCTTGTCACCATCTCTTCACTCTCAAGGGGCTCTAAATTCCTGTACCCCCAGTAAATCACCTGTCCCTGTGAATGGAAAGCAAGAACATAAGCAAAATTGTACCAAAGAGTGTACTCATAAACCGCACGTGCTTCAGGCTCCGTCAATGGGGCAGATCCACTATAATGACGAGACCATGGCTGCTGAGGACTTTCTTTTGCTTCCTCCTCCCATCCAGCTGGCCATTGATGATTCAAATCGACCCCACGTATATTACTGGACCAATGATCAAATTGTTGACTACCCTTATTAATCGATAAAACCTCATTGTAAAAAGGATGAGACGGATAAATTCCTTGCTGGACGAGCTCCACCCCGTCAGGATTAACAAGAGGAACCACATGGAGAGTTACTTTACGCAGCCATGTGTTAACGTCATACCCAAAAAGTTTCTCATTTTTAGACCTCACATTTGCAAGTTTACATAAAAATGTTATGAGAAACTTTGTTGTTAACCATTCATTGGCATGCCAGCCACCAGAATAGAAAATCGAAACAGGTCCACTCCCGAGCTTAAATGCATAAATCGGTTTTTTCATAACAGAATACCCAATAATCGACTGCTTAACCCCTCTCTTCTCCAACTCAGGAAGATCCTTTTCTAAATCAGACGGTCCATATTCACACACACATTCGTATGGATTCTTTTCATAAGTAAATTTCTGATTCGTTGGGATCGTGATTGTCATTCCTGGTTGAACATACGCCTTTTCATTTTTAAGAAATGAATTTGCCTTGACAAGATCGATCGGGCGTACGTGATGGGCAACGGCAATTTTTGCAATCGTGTCTCCACGATTTACTTGATAGTTCATGCTATCGACTCCCCCTCTCACTTTAATGTATGAGAAATTTTTAAAATAAGAAGAAGCTAATTGACAAATGTCCTTCTAGTGTGGTACATTATCAAGCAATTAAATGAATTTTTTGACGAAAAAAACGATGATGAAGAAAGAAAAATTGGCTGCCAATATCAGAGAGCTAGTGGTCGCTGCGAACTAGTTTGGTCCGATTTTTCATAGCACTTCTGAGTTGATGCTCTGAACGTGTCAGTAGGAGCATACGGTTAATCCGTTATCTTGGAGATGTATTCTCTCCCTGAGGTGTATCATATCGTGATACGCGAATGAGGGTGGCACCGCGGTCTGAACCTTCCGCCCCTCACGACATCCGTCGTGTGGGCAGAAGGTTTTTTTATTGAAACGCTTACATTTCCATAAGGAGGAATGCATTTTTTGCAAACTTTGTTGCTTTACTAAATCAAAGAGATGTAAAATTTGGGGAGATTAATGAAAGTAGAGGAGTTGGAGTAAAGATGAATCAACAAGCAACCGTTGAAAAGATTGAAACAAAAGGAAGCCAAACAACATACCGTATTCTCGTTTCAGACGCCATGAGTAAAGAAGGTCTTCTGCCATTACTTAAAGACAGCCGTGTGGAATGTGTCCAAGAAAATGTCGATAATGTCGACGATTTAACAAAATTCGATGCCCTGCTAGTGCGTAGTGCAACCAAGGTGACCGATGAAGTCATGGCAAAAATGCCATCATTAAAAATCATTGCTCGTGCTGGGGTCGGGGTTGATAACATTGACATTGACGCGGCGACAAAACGGGGAATTGTTGTTGTCAATGCGCCTGACGGAAACACGATTTCTACTGCTGAGCACACATTTGCAATGATTAGTTCCTTACTGCGTAAAATTCCACAAGCCTATGCATCCATTAAAAGCGGGAAATGGGATCGTAAAGCCTTCCAAGGAACAGAGCTTCGCGGAAAAAATTTAGGGATCGTTGGTTTTGGTCGTATCGGTTCTCAAATAGCAAAGCGTGCAAAAGCGTTTGAAATGACTGTCTATGTATTTGATCCATTTTTAACAAAGGATCGGGCAGAAAAGCTAGGTGTAAACCTTGTAAGTCTAGATGATCTGTTAGCGACAGCTGACATTATCACAGTTCACACCCCTCTAACAAAAGAAACCAAAGGGCTTCTTGGAATGAAGAACATTGCGAAAACAAAGAAGGGTGTTTTTCTTATCAACTGTGCTCGCGGTGGCATCATTGATGAAAATGCATTAAAGCATTACCTAGGAACTGGACATATTGCTGGCGCAGCTCTTGATGTATTTGAAGAAGAGCCGGTAGCTGACGAAGAGCTTTTGGCCTTTGATAATGTCATTGCAACGCCTCATATTGCAGCATCAACAAAAGAAGCACAATTAAATGTTGCAGCACAGGTATCAGAAGAAGTGCTTCATTTTCTTGAAGGCAATCCTGTCAGCAATTCCATTAATCTTCCGACCCTTTCAAAGGAAGTATATGATAAGGTCAAGCCATATTATGAGCTAACAAAGAAAATGGGGAACCTTCTATCACAAATTATGAAAACACCGGTACAGGAAATCGTCGTTACGTACGGTGGGAATGTTGTCGATATCGAGACATCGATTACAACGCGCAGCTTAATGGCTGGTTTTCTTCAACCACGTGTTGACGCGGCCGTTAATGACGTCAATGCAGCATTGATTGCCAAAGAACGCGGGATTAACTTTGGCGAAAAGCATACAAGCAACAACACCTTTGGCTATGCGAACATTATTCACGCTGTAGTTAAAGGCGAAGACCGTACATTTGACGTTCACGGTACGTATGTAAAAGAGTACGGACCACGCATTGTCAAAGTAAACGGCTTTAACGTCGATTTCACACCAGAAGGGCATCTAATTTACATCCAACATAATGACCGCCCTGGTGTTATCGGAAAAATGGGTCAGCTTTTAGCCGAGCATCAAGTAAATATCGCAACAATGCAGGTAGGTCGTAAAGAAGAAGGCGGAGAAGCCATTATGATGCTTGCTGTCGATAAAGTAGCAAGCGATGAGGTTATTGCCGCATTGCAAAGCATTGACGATATTCATTTTGCTGACCGCATTGAATTGTAGGATAGGACAAGGAAAATTGCCATTCAAGCAACAAAGAAAAGTGCAAGGCGATTGTCGCCACTGGCTCCTGTAGCTAGACAGCTTTAAAGTTTTCTATTTTCTTATCTTATTAAAAAAGCAGGACATCCCGATTAAACGGATGTCCTGCTTTTTCTTCTCACAATTTTGTATGATGAATTCGTAGCCAAGCCAGACGGTCCGCTCATCACTACCAAATATGGCGAAAAAGCAGATCAAGCTGTCCATCAGCAGATAGTTTGAGATACTCGTCCCCTTTATCTGTGAGCTGAATACGATCGCCATTGGCGACAAGCAATTGTTCAGCCATTGCAACGTCAACATAAAAACGATATAGATGAGCTGTTTGTTGCTTTTTCCCCTTCATCAGCTGATAACCAAACGTACGATCATGGGATTTCCAGAAGCGAGGATGCAGCTCCCCCTTCCTCGTTAAACGTATCAATTTGTGTCTCTTTATTTTTTTTAACATAAAAACAAAACCATCTACTAAATCTACTTGATAACTCGACAAATCCGTTTGCTGATTTAGCCATTGAAAAAGTTCAGTGTGTACGTTTATGCGATCTTCCATAGCTGCAATCTCAACCTCGACTTTGGTCTAACCTACTGCTAGTGTAACACACTCCCTTTTTTATTGAAATAGTCCGTTAATTACGCTCTACACAAAGCACATCTCCTGGAAAAATAAGATCATCCGTCAGATCATTTTGTTTTTTTAAAAGCGCAACAGAGAGAGCATGATCTTCAGCAATCGATGAAAGCGTGTCCCCTTTTTGAACCTGATAATGCTCTTGCTCATGAACAAAAACAGTCAATACATCTCCGGAAATAATAAGTGATGATTCAAGCTCGTTCCATTCCATTAACGCTTCGAGCCCAACACCAAAATGATTGGCAATGCTCCATAATGTATCTCCTTCTTGTACAGTAAAGGAGACGGCTTTTTCACTATTATCATTATGTTGATTCTTGTTGGGTTCCTCATGCTCATGTTTCGGACTATCCATATAGTGCAATGTTGCAACTGCATCTTCGTTTATCAATTTTTCTTCTTGAGAAGATGCTCTATTATTTTCCTCAATTGTCAACTGTTTGTGCTCATTGACGTAGAGAGGCGAGGATTCTTTTGCGATAACGAGGAAAGGATCGATCGCATTTGATTTTTCTAAGTTCCACTCACCCTTATGTACTTCAAAATGAAGATGATTGCCAGAAGAACGCCCTGTATTTCCAACCGTACCAATCTCTTCCCCTTCCCTTACAGCATCACCCTCAGAAACGAAGCGCTGATTTAAATGAGCATAAACCGTTTCCAATCCACTTTGATGTTGAACAAAAACAACATGCCCATAAGAATCAGAATAATAAGATCGTCGCACGACACCATCTGCGATCGTCATAACCAGGGTCCCTTCAGGTGCTGCAATATCGATTCCATAGTGAGTTCCACCTCTTGTCCCAAAAGAATCCGTCAGTTCTCCCATTGTCGGCCAAATATGGTCACCGTTCAATGGGCTATTATACTGTTGCTCTTGAGCAAAGCTAATGTTTGTTCCGATAAATAAAATCCCAATACACGCCCCAATGGCTAAGGCAATAATGATCCTTTTTAAGAAATCGAGCATTGCTTCCTCCTTCAAGTGTGCCAGCTAATAGAAATTGGCAAACAAACTCTTAATTTTTTTACAATGTTATCCTATGGAAACGATTCAAGGTTTATGACACTTTTCAAATTCCGATCACAAATTTAAACAATAAAACAATAGACACTGCAAGAATACAAGCATTCATATAACCGAGTATATGCATGTTAGTTAGTATGAAAAGATAAAAAAAATACTATACACTCTTTCTTATCTATTGAAAAAACCTCCGTTAAGAAAACGAAGGTTTTATCCTCTACCCGTTATAGGTTAATACGGTGACTGTAATTCGTCCGTTTTCAATGTTTGTGCGAATAATGATAGGTTTTTCTAAACTGTTTTCAAATCGAAAATCAGGACCACCCCATGAGACTGTCGCATCTCGCCCAGCGGGAACATAGCCAATTTCACGAGAGTGAGTGTATCGCTCAATGATTGTAAGACCTGCTTCATCAACCGCGTTAAAAAGGGTCGAAGAGGTTTGACAAATCCCTCCACCAATCCCCATTACAAACTGTTTATTGACAATCTCTTTCGCTTCTTTGTAGCCTCTTTCTACCGTCCTTTCTCCAACAACATGGTTAAATGAAAATCGATCTCCTGGACCAAGGACGACATCTTGTATCGCCTTGGCAGAAAGGGCAATATTTTCAGAACGACCTAAAACGCTTGGATTAAAGGAACTAGAATATTCACCAATCACCTTTTCATCGATTCCTTTTAGCTCGTTTTCTGAAACGGTGGGAGGTGTCTCGTAAATAGGAAGGATGAGCTGCCCCTCATCAAAATCTAGCTTTACGATTGAATCAACCAACTCTTGCTCGGAAAGAATCACACGATTCTTTCCTGGTGTAATCTCACCAGCTTGATTTATTTTTGGGTTTTGCATTGGCGTATCAATCGTCGATGCGAGAGAAGCTGCGTACTCTTTTAATCCCTCAATATTCATTTCCCTACCTGGCCAGTATCCATACTCATTTAAATTTAGTTCTACCTCCTCTCCTGTTCGCTCATCGATCAAAGATACAACTTGAATCACAGGCGCCTTCTCAACATATGTATTCAAGTTGACACTTACATGATGACTTGCAAGCATTGCTGCTTGCACATCCTGTTGATGAAAGCTAGCAAAACTTAGCATCCCTATCCCTACGTACAACCATTTTACGTTCATACTGCTCCCCCTCTTTCTTTTTCAATAACTAAGTGTATGTAGGGATTTTCAAGAATTACCTTGTACACAAGAAAAATGAACCCATATTTATCCAATGAAATGGGTTCATTCTCACATAGAACAACATATGTTCGTTTTTTATTTCTGTACCCCTTTCAAAAAAGGTAGTTTGATTACGCTTCTCACCTTCCTCTGCTCGTTTCCATTATAAAAAGGAAGTCTCAACGACTCCCCTTTAACATGCTTTATTTTTTGTCTTCCTTGCGTTTTCCACCACGAAAAACAATCGCGCTGCGTTCATATTCTACATCTTTTACATGTAAGCGAAAATTAACCACACGGGCAATCGCAAAGAAATAATCGGATAAGCGATTTAAATATTTTAAGACGATTGGATTAATGTCTCCCTCATTTTTTAAACGAGACACATACCGTTCCGCGCGTCTCGTTACTGTACGGCAGACATGAAGGGTTGCTGCTGCGGGTGAACCGCCTGGAAGAATAAAGCGCTCTAGTTCAGGTGCTTCTTTTATGTACTCATCGATTCGCGTCTCAAGGTAATCAACAATTTCTTGCTTCGCTTTATACGGTCGTTCCTCTGTCACTTTTAGCATCGCAAGATCACCGCCACAATCAAATAACTCATGTTGGATTTTCACAAGTTCTTGGCGAATGTCGTCAAATTTTTCCCCTTCTAGCTGGGCGATTGCTTGGCCTACAAACGAGTTGAGCTCATCTGTTGTTCCATATGCAATAACGCGTGTGTCATCTTTCGGTAACCTCCCTCCGATAACACTTGTCTTCCCTTCATCCCCTGTACGTGTATATAGCCTCATCCTTCATCATCCTTCCTATTTTAATCGCTGTGGAAGTCCATACCATATTTGATCAACACGGTCTGCCTTTCCCACGATGTCTTGATAGCACCAACCAACGACATCCCGCCACTGACGCTCTTCTTTTTCATACGGAACAATTCCTTTGCCAATTTCATTGCCAATTAATATTAATTGACGCTCTTCTTCTTCCCCTTCCCATACTAGCATATCATCTAGCCAAGTTGAAAATGAATGACGTGGTGACTCGTCTTTTAAAAAAGAGCGAATAAAGCATTCAAGTCCGCTGACAACGATCATCTTTGCTGTAGCGCTGGAAAGGGGAACCCTTTTATTATGATCCTTGTACTTGTACGCATTGTACCACAATGTGTTACTGCTTGTATCAACATGATACTTGGTTTTTACCCATTGACTTTTTCCATTAAAGGCTCCACCTGTAATGAAGTGAATCTTACTCCCCTCCCTTGTTCATCGTTTCCCACAAGACGAAATGCGGTACCAAAAGCGACCTCCCACTCCCAAAATAAGCGCTTCCTTGGGGCAAAAGCTTCTAGCAAAACACGCAGCACGCCGCCGTGCGCCACCAATGCCACATTGCTAAGCTCCTCTTGCCGCATCCGATCGATGATTTTGCTCCAGCCTGTCATCACACGACTTTTAAAGACTTCCATCGTTTCACCACCATTAGGAGCAAAGCTCTCAGGGTTGTTCAGCCATGCTTGATAAGACGGTTCTTCGCGTAAGTCATCTGCTGTACGGCCTTCCCAACTACCAAAATTCACTTCTCGCAATGCAGGGCATTCAATCCTTTCAACATGTGGAAACAGCAGTTTTGCTGTTTGCTTTGCGCGAAGCAGATCACTCACAAAAATACGCTCGTAGCCATTTGGGGTAAAGAACCGAAGCTTCATCGCCTCATCTTCCCCCTTCTTGGAAAGGGGTACATCGGTCCAACCATTATACCTCCTTTCCACATTTTCTTGCGTTAAGCCATGCCGAAACAGAGTAATAGCCAAAGTACGCCCCATAATAGCGTTTCCCCTCCTTCAATTCCTGCCCCAATTGTATCCCCATTGATTCCACCAATTTGTCGCTTACAAATTTGCACCCAAACAACCGGAAACAGAAGGATGAACATAAGAATGACAGCAGTATGAACAAATGGCAGAAAATAGAGCATCACCGTAGCTAATGTGAAAAACCATACACCATATGCTCTCTTTACACCTTTCGTGATATAAGGAGTAAGAGCTGCTGCCATTCCTGACTCACTTGCAGGAGCTCCGAACGATAGCTGAATGCCGATTAGAAATCGTGTCAAAATGGGCATGATACATAGTAATGGAACCATCGCAGATCCTATTTGAATCATCAGTTCATAAAGAAAAGCAAAGCGCCAGCCGAGTAAGAATAGCAGGCTAAGCACTCCGAAAGCTCCTACGTGAGAATCCTTAAGTATGGCAAGCTTTTTTTCCCGATCTCTACGCGATAAAAACGCATCGCTCATATCCATCCAGCCATCCAAATGAAGTCCACCTGAATAGAGAATCGAAGCACTAAGTATGAGCATTGTTAAGACAAGAGGTGTAACCGAAGAATGATGAAAGAAAATTCCATAAAGAACTGAAAGGAAAGCACCTAGCACAACACCTGTAAGCGGATATAGGGCAACCATTGCTTTCGCTCGCTTTTCATCCCAGGCGATTTGCTTACGGATCGGAATAATCGTTAGAAACTGAAAAGCAAGAAGCATCCCATCCTTAAAAACCTTCAGCATAGTCAGCCTCTCCATTCATCGATCAACCGTATTAATGTTTCTACGTCAACAACCTCTTCTATTGCATCAGCAAGACGGTTATACGACTGTTCTCGAAACGCGGCAATGTTATGAACAGTTTTTTCAGGCAGTCCTTTGTTCCGTCGCAATGCATTTAGCCACGAGGTTCGCCACTCATCATTAAAAAAGAGGTGATGAAAATAAGTACCAATCACCCGACCGTCTTTCAAATAGACACCATCTTCATGGGTACCTACATCTAAAAAAGAAGAACAGGCAGGATCGGTACGTTCTGTTACACCTAGATGAATTTCAAATCCTGTGATTTGATCATTCTCATCAAACGGATGGAGCAGCTTCCCTACAGATCGAACCGTCTTCTTATCCTTTGCAAACGTCGTTTTGATTGGCGCAATACCAAGCCCCGTCATTTCTGCACCTGCTTCACCTGTATCCGTTCCTGCCTCATCATACAGGGAATCACCAAGCATTTGATATCCGCCACAAATGCCGACAACCGTTCCTCCCTCCTCCACATAACGCTTGATCACCACGTCAAGTCCTTGCTTTTTCAAAAACGATAAATCATGAAAGGTGCTTTTAGTTCCAGGAATGATAACCGCATCTGGATGTTTAAAGTCTCTTGCATCATCAACGAAACGAACGGACACATCGTCTTCAAAGCGAAACGGCTCCATATCGGTATAATTCGATACGTATGGCAAGTCAATCACTGCAAGATCAAGACTGCGATGCTTCGGTAAGTCTGACGTGATTTGCTCCTTCGATAATGAATCCTCCCCTTCAATTAACAGCCCCTCCAAGTGGGGGATTACCCCTAAAACAGGCACGTTCAAGTTTTTTTCGATCCACTCGATCCCGTCCTGAAACAGCTGAATATCTCCACGAAATTTATTAATAAAAATACCGACGACACGCTTTCTCTGTGTCTCTTCTAAAAGCTGAATCGTGCCAGTTAAGCTTGCAAACACACCTCCTCGATCAATATCAGCAATTAAAATGACCGGTACATCAGCAAGCTCCGCTACTTTCATGTTTACTAGCTCCCGTTTATTGAGGTTCACCTCCACAGGCGAGCCCGCACCTTCAATGACGAGATAGTCTGTGTTCGACTCAAGCTTTTGCAACGCTTCTTCAATCGCTTCAAGTCCCCGCTCATAAAAATGCTTTCGGTAATTTAAGCCAGACATGGAGGAAACGACCTTTCCAAAACAAATCACTTCTGCATCACGATCATTTCTCGGCTTTAGCAAAATTGGATTCATTTCAACCGTTGCTTCACGCATCGCCGCTTCAGCTTGTATTCCCTGTGCCCGGCCAATTTCTTTTCCATCATATGTAATGTAAGAATTATTAGACATATTTTGTGACTTAAAAGGAGCTGTCCGGAAGCCTTTCCGTGCAAAAATTCGACATAAGGCGGTACAGAGCACACTTTTTCCTACATCAGATGAAGTCCCTTGTAGCATAATCCCTTTCATTCTTGTGAGACCCCCTTTTTTAAAATAGGTATACCATACTCTACAAGAATTGCTTCATCTGCCAACTGTACAGCCCATTGATGAAGCTTGCCTAATAGAGCTAAATAGGCCATAGTTCCCTTTTCAGTATGAGGTAGCCCTTCTCCTATTTCATTGGAAACAACAATCGTAGTCCAAGGTCCATGAGCATAGCTAGACAGCATTTCCGCTAATTTCTCGTAGATTGTGTTAAGGTAGCATTTATTTAAAATGTAATCCTCTCCCTTTTGCCACTCACGAAACATTTCATTGTTTAATAACGTCGTCAAGCAATCAATCAGGACGACATCTTTTTGCTGAAATCGAGGCAGGAGATTTTGCAAGTCATAGGGCTGTTCATAAACCATCCAGCTTACGTTGCTTTTTTTTCTCGTCTGCTGATGAAGATCAATTCGTTTTTTCATTTCCTCATCCTCTACCTGACTTGTTGCAATATAATGGAGTGAACCACCGACTGCTTTTACATAATCAATGGCACGCTTTTCTGCATAGGAGCTTTTCCCGCTTCGCACCGCCCCTGTTACGAATAGAAGCAACCGTCATCGCCTCCACTCTGCAACAACGTCAAGTAGCTGATCATTACTCTTTAAATCTTTCACAGCAAGACGTAAATAATGACCATCAAGTCCTGCGAAATTGTTTGTATGACGAGGGATGATTCCCTGCTGGATCAGGTAAGTCATGAATGAGATCATCTCGCCCTTTTTTGGTTCAGATATTAGATAAAAATTAACGACCGATTCAGAGACCTGAAAGCCAAGCTCCTCTAACGCACGTTTGACTCGTTGTCTTTCTTTGGAAATAGCTTGGACAGTGCGTTGTACAAACAACGTTTCCTCTAAGCAAAGTAAACCAATCTCTTGTGCCAGGCCATTCACACTCCACGGTGGTTGATGTCTTTTTAAGTTGGCAATGATCGAAGGAGAAGAGACTGCATAGCCGAGACGAGCACCAGGAATGGCAAACATTTTCGTCATGGAACGCAGGACAACAAGGTGTTCATACGCTGAAGTACGATTTGCAAAGCTGTGGGGATGCTCCATAAAATCATAAAATGCTTCATCCATCACCAAAGTTGTTCCTGTCTTTTCCGTTAGCTGAATTAGACGCTCAATGCGATTGGGTTCCATCATACTTCCTGTTGGATTATTCGGTTGACATAGAAACAGGACATCCACCTTTTCTAACTGAGACCGTAAGTGATCAGGGTCAAGCTGCCAAGGCTCTTGCAGCACAAAGCCCGTCACTTCACATTCGTTTGCTTCACACGCATCTCGGTACTCTGAAAAAGCCGGTTCAATAATAAGGACTCGCTTTTTGCGGAAGTGCTGGGCAAGAAGAAAAATGAGCTGAGCGGCTCCGTTTCCGATTAAAATCGCCTCAGGCTCAACTTTTTCAATTGACGCGATTTTCTGACGAAGGCGAAGGGCTTCTGGATCAGGATAATCATACAATGATGGTAAAAGCTCAACGATTCTTTCTTTTATCGTTTCAGGTGGCCCAAACGGATTTGTATTGACACTAAAATCAAGTGAACGTTCGTTATATGGCAATCCTAAAGCCCTCATTAGTGATTGTGGGTTGGCTCCATGATTAGGTAATGACAATCCACACACCCCCTGTTACGAATAATAATAAAACAAATGAGAATACGGTTCTTTCCATAATCGTGATTGCTTCCTCAATTTTGCCTGCATCCAGCCTCTCTTTTCCGTCTCCCATTTTCGCACGATATGAAACCATTCCTTTGTATGTATTTCTTCCGCCAAGGGTTATATTTAAAAGGGCTGCCATCGCCGCTTCTCCCCAGCCACTATTCGGACTTGGATGCTTCGGTGCATCACGAAACAGCACGTTAAAACAATCACCCAGTTTTTTCTTGCATATCTGTGCATTAACGAAAACCATAAGCACACCTGTTAATCGACTCGGAATCAAATTAGCGAGATCATCCAAGCGGGCTGCCGCCCATCCAAATTGCGCATATCGCTCATTTTTGTAGCCAAGCATTGAATCACACGTATTGATGGCACGATAAATCATCGCAAGTGGTGCACCTCCTATAAGGCCATAAAAAAGAGGAGCAGTCACACCGTCACTGGTGTTTTCTGCTACTGTTTCAATCGCTCCTCTAGCAAGGTCATGCTCGTTCAGCTGATCGGTATCACGTCCAACGATATAAGATAAATACCGTCTTGCCTCTGGTAAATCTTGATTTTTCAAAGGAACGGCAACTTGCTCTGCAGCCTCCCGTAAGCCTTTTGTGGCAATCGTTGTAGCCATGATAAAGGCTTCCACCAGCACCCCGAGAAAAGGATGGATCGTATAAGCGATAACAAGCAAGGAAACAGTGATAAAGGCAACAACAACAAGGACTTGTGCAACAAGCAACATCCCCTTCCCTTTTTTCCCCCGTCCTTGATTTAGCTTTCGATCAAGAATATGAATGATTTTTCCTATTCCAACAACAGGATGGGGCAGCCACCTAGGATCGCCAATCCATTTGTCTAATAAATATGCAAGCCCAACAGCTATCAAATGAAACAGCATGAGCTAAGCTTCCCTTCTCTTTTGATATTTCTGAATGGCTAAGCGCGTTCCTTCATAGACAAGCTTGCCAATGGCAGCACCGATCGGTGTAATCGTCCCTGCGTAAGGTAAATACTCACCGGTTTGCGAAGCAGCAATCATGACACTATCTGTTGATGTTCCTGTTGCAAGTGTATTTGAGTGAGGATCACGAATGTTCTCATCATGCATCGCTTTTACCTTCGCTTCCGTTGCCGTCATCAATGCTTGTGCGTAAGCCGCTTCTGCCAGCTTGCCTTCAATAAACACCCATGTATTGATCGTTCCAATTTTTTCTGTCCGTGGCTTTTGCTCGTAGGCTCTAGAGACGTCTACAGCATTGGACGTGCCCGCTGTGATCATTACCTGCAAGGAAAAGGAGTCGTTGCTTTCTTTGGATATCACTACATCCTCTAGCATAGCTGCTGTCATCATTCCAAGAACATCACGTGCATCAATCCCCTGCTCTGCGAGATATTGACTAAATTCACTTTCAGGATCGTCGCAACAGTACTCTTTGTCCACATGACGATTGACAAACGTTTGATGCCAACGAAAACCTGCCCCAAGTACTGCAGAAGAAAGTGTTTTCCAGCGAATCACGCTCCACACCTTCAAGTAATGATATGTGGCTTCAATCTTTAATGCTTCTAATGGTGATTGATGTTCTGATTTTGGCACCTCTGGAACAAATGTTATTAACGGACGTGGTACCTCAGGATGCTCCTTAATTCTCAATGGTGCATGATAAACACGTTCTAACTGTTTTTGTTCCATGATAAAGCGAGGGGTACTTAACTCCACCATCTGCCCTTCATCTAATAACAGGATCCGATCACAATAAAGACTCGCCATGTTTAAATCATGTAAGATCGCAATGACGGTTAATTCCCGTGTCCGTGACCATTGCTTCAGCGAATTTAACAAGCTCATTTGATGGGAAATGTCTAAATGATTTGTCGGTTCATCTAGTAAGAGCATTTCAGGCTCCTGAGCCAAAGCGCGAGCAAGTAAGACCCTCTGTCTTTCACCACCACTGAGGGTTTGTAAGGGTTTATTTCGAAACTGAAGCGTATCGGTTTTTTTTAAGGCTTCGATGACGATGTCCTGATCTTGTTTTGTTTCTCTTCCAAGCAACCCTTTTTGATACGGATACCGCCCTAATCCAACGACTTCCTCCACATGATAGGTGAAGGCTGTAGCGCTATCCTGTGGCAATACAGCGATTTGCTGTGCAAGCTCCTTTGACCTGTAAGCATGGATCGCTTTCCCATGTAACGTAATCGAACCTTGTTGAAGAGGCAAAAGTCCACTAATCGCTTTTAAAAGAGTTGTCTTCCCACTCCCATTCGGGCCCAATATCCCAAAAATCTCACCTTTATTCACATGAAAGGACAGATCCTTTACAACCAATTCAGCATCATAACCAATTGACACATTTTTCGCTTCGAGCATGACTGACCTCCTCCTTATGAAAGGTGCTTTCGACGCTGCTGCAATAAGAGAAAACCAAAAACAGGTGCTCCTACGACGGCTGTAATGACACCAATCGGTAGCTCTGTAGGTGCGATGATCGTACGCGCTAAAAGGTCCGTCAGCATCAAAAATCCACCGCCAATGATCATTGATAGTGGCATTAAATGCCGGTGATCTGACCCGCAAATAAGCCTTGTTAAATGGGGTATGACAAGACCAACAAAACCGATCGAACCAGAGACAGCGACAGCACATCCTGTTAATGTAGCAGCTCCAAGCAAAATGAGAAGCTTTCTTAGGCGGATATCCACACCAAGATGTTTTGCGGTTTCCTCACCAAATGCAAGGGCATTTAACTCTCGGCTGTTTGCCAATAATAGAAGCATTCCTGCGAAAAAACAAGGAATGATGAGCCAAACATAGCTCCACCCACGCATTGAAACACTACCCATCAGCCAGCTAATAATTTGTCTGAGCTCTTCTCCAGTTAAAGCAATAATTAATGAAATAAGTGCACCTAAAAACGAACTAAAAATAATTCCCGCTAAAATAATCGTCTCTGCGGACATTGAGCGCTGTACGAGGCGAGCAAAGCTCATCACAATGATCAACGTAAAAAAGCCAGTTATAATACTAACAACCGGAAGTGTAAATGATCCTAAAAAAGGAATAGATATACCGAAAAAAAGGACGCTAACTGCCCCTAATGCAGACCCGGAAGAAACCCCTAATGTGTACGGATCGGCTAACGGATTTTTCAACAATCCTTGAAAAGCACTCCCAGCTAAAGCAAGAGATGCACCAACAAACAGAGCGAGCAATACGCGTGGGAGCCGTATTTCCATTACTATGTTAATATGCATTGGGTCAAGTGTAGCGTTTAATGGAAGATGAAACCACTGTTGACCGAGTATGTAAAGAACAGTCGAAAAGGGAAGATCAACGCTTCCCTTTCCGATACTGACAATCATTGAAACAAATAAAAAACAAATGCTTCCTAGATAGATAAGAACTCGATTATTCTGCAAATACCTCTGGATAAATAACCTTGGCAAGCTCCTCGGCTCCTTCTGCTAAACGAGGACCTGAACGTGCTACTGGATCAGGCTCCACGTGATAAATTCGATCATTTACTACGGCAGGAACATCTTGCCATGCAGTACGCTCATTGATTTCTTGCGCTGAATCATCTTGAGTATAACCATGATAGGTTGTTACAATGACGTCAGGTTGAAGAGCAACTGCCTCTTCTTCAGAAAATTGCACCCAGCCTTCCACGTCTCCTGCCACATTATTTGCGTTAATTAACGTTAAAATTTCATGAAGAAACGTTCCTTGTCCTGTCGTGTAAATTGAAGGAGCTGGAGATACCTCAACCCAAACATTTACACGATCATCCTCTGAAATTTCACTTGCTTTTTCTTCAAGTGCAGCGAACCTCTCTTGCATTCCTTGAACGACTTCCTCAGCTTCTGCTTCGGCACCAATCGCTTCACCAATTAATGCAATTGATCGGTACACAGCATCAATTTCAGTTGCATCATGAACAACGATAACTGGAATATCCGCATTGCGGAGTTGGTTTAAGCCCTCTTCAGAATTATGGGCACCTGATTGATGAGCTAGCACTAAGTCTGGCTCTAATGAAAGAATTTTTTCCACATCAAAGTCCATGCCGCCAATGCTTTCAACCTCTTCAACTTCTGCTGGATAATTGTCATGATCTGTCCGTCCAACGACCTTATCTCCTTGATCTAGTGCATAGACAGTTTCCGTAATGCTTGGAATCAATGTGACAATTCGTTCTGGTTCTGCTTCTAATGTCACTTCATTATCTAAAGCATCTGTGATTGTTTTCGGAAATGACTCTCCCTCTTCTGCCGGTTCACCTTCATTTGTTGCTTGTTCTGCATCTGTGTTAGCTGGTGCTTCTTCTGTAGTATTTGAGCCACATGCTGTTAGGATCACAGCAAGTAGCATTGCGAGAATAAGTGCTTGCATCTTTAATCGCATCATTTTTCATCCCCTTTTTTTATGTTTATATCAATGGTTCTCTATTTGTCGTGCGAGGTGTCAATTTGTGAAAATAGAAAAAGCACTCCCTCCAGAAGTGCTTTCAAAGACAAAACAAGTCGTATCTGTTTAAGACAATGCTTAAATAGAACGGACTGCTTCACCTTTTCCTCGAAGGTTACACAACGAACTGAAGGCAGGTCTCCTGACTTATGCATACAAGCTTTTCACCCTTCCCATTACTCTTAAGCAACAGTGGTCTATAGAAAAGCTCTAGCAACTACAGTGGCGGGACCGTGCCGGATTCTAACCGGCTTCCCTTTTAACACTCAAATAAATGTGAGTGACCTCGCAGCGAACAATATGTAATTTCATTGATAACTCGTTCCTATTATACATGAAAGTAGACAAAATCTCATTGTTTTTTTCAAAGGTTAAGAAAGGATAGCATTTCAAAGCTGTCTAGCTACTGCACCAGCAGGCTTGGCAGGCTTGCGCTACTCGTTATCGATTCACGTAAATCACACATGACTAAACGCATTGGCTAAAAATAAATCCTACAATCATTAATTCCTGTTCCGTATGAAACAATATTATTCGACTTTATTTTTTTCTATGGAAAAGGGGTCAAAGCTTCAGTTCAAGTTGCAGAATCAATGAAGTCCTTCCGCTCACACCACCTCCATTGAAAGGTTGCTCAGCGTTTCTTGTCAAACTCGTTTTCATCCAAGTGGGAAGAGCCTGCTACTTATGCTGGTTTCTGGGAAAAGAGGCAGAGCCTAAGAAAAGCATGAAAAATCAAGATGCTCTCTCGCTTGCAACCTCCATGATGATACGTGTCACAGATGATATCCACCGTTCTCTTTCCATTCCATAAATAAAAGTAACTCGCTCACCCATTCTTCGAGCTTATGCCTCACGTTTCGGGAAAAAGCATGTAAATGTTGTTCCATCGTTCTCTTTACTGTGAACCGAAATTTCGCCATCATGAGCATCCACGATGTTTTTTGCAATGGCTAGACCTAAACCGGTGCCACTTTTTTTGGCTCGGGTCCTCGCTTTATCTGCTTTGTAGAACCGTTCAAATACATATGGCAAATCTTCTTCTGGAATGCCTGAACCTGTATCCTCTACATCAAACCTTACCCCCGAAGGTGTTGGATGAACACGAAGTCGAACTGTGCCATTCTCTCCGGTATGGCGAATCGCGTTATGAAGAAGGTTTGTTAACACTTGTTCCACACGATCTGGATCCGCTAATAATACGGTGTCCTCACCTTCCATTATAAACTGAAGCTGTATGCCTTGTTCTCTTGCTAGCCCTTGGAACTTTCGCGCAATTCGTTCTGAGAACTCTTTTACTTGTATCTCTTCATAGCTTAATTCAATATGTCCTGCTTCCATCCGAGCAATATCAAGCAGTTCGTTAACAAGTCGTCCCATTCTTAACGATTCTTCGTAGATAATTTGAGCTATCTCCTTTTTCTCTTCATCTGATCCTGCGATGTCATCAATAATCGCTTCACTATAGCCTTGAAGCATTGAAATCGGTGTTCGCAGCTCATGAGAAACATTCGCGATAAAGTCTTTTCTTAGCTTATCATGGCGCCTTTCCTCTGTCATATCACGTACAACTGCAACCGCTCCACGTACAAATGAATGATCGTACAATGGTGTGATCAGAACCGCCCAGCTTCTCCCTTGAACATCTACCTCTGTAGCCTGTTCTTTTTCAAGAGCCACGACTTGCTGAAACAAGTGCTGAACCGTTTCCGGAAGCTCCTCTCCTTTGTGATTCATCCCTTGCTCATAATACCAAGCTTGAATAAAGCGCTCAGCAGGAGGATTGGTCACAACAATCTGTCCTTTTCGATCAAGAGTTATGACACCATCAGCCATGCTGCTTAAAATTCGTGACAGCTGCTCTTTTTCTTGGTTTAAGGCTGTGATGCTTCGGTTTAACTCTCGTCTCATTCGGTTAAAGGCAATTGCTAGCTGACCGATCTCGTCATGAGTTAAAATCGGGATCTTTGTTTGAAATTTCCCTTGAGCAACCTCTAAGGCTACCTGTCTCATTTTTCGTAATGGTGCGGTAATACGCGTTGATAGAAAGAAGGCGAATACCGTCGTCAGCACGATCGCAATCGCTGCTGATAAATAAACAATTCGTTTCGTCTCCGCAGATGTCTCTTCGATTGCAGAGAGTGGTTGATATAAAAAGACCGCACTACCTGGCTCACTCTCATCAAGGGGAATACCGACAATCATCATGCCTGTATCCATTCCTTCAACCCCATCAAGACTAGGAAAATCCCCTTCCATGACAACCGTTTGCTGACCAGTAAAAACACGAGAAAGGAGTGGATGCTCTAAAAAGGTTTCTAAAGGTAAATTAATTGGACTTGAATGACCCGTATTCCAATATTGACTTTGATCTTCAATAATAACAACCTTCGTTTCAAAGGCATTTGAGTATTCTGAAATCATGGAACGGGCAAAATCAGGATCCTCGTAGTCTTCATAAATGGTTGCAATCATGTTGGCATGATTAAAGAGCTGTGATTCAGCTTCATTAATATGAAACCTCTCAAAAAATTGTAGCAGCATCACCATTAAAATAGAAAGGACAACAGAAACGAGTAATAAGATGGTAAACCACAGTTTACCAACAACACTTCTCCAAAGCATTACTCCTTCACAGCCTCAAATTTATAACCGACCCCCCAAACGGTTGAGATCATGCTAGCGGCTTCAGGAGAAACGCGATTTAATTTTTCTCGAAGTCGTTTAATATGGGTATCGACTGTACGTAAGTCACCAAAGAAATCATAGTTCCAAACGTCTTTTAAAAGCTGTTCTCGGGAAAAGACTTTGTCTGGCGATTGAGCAAGATAATACAGCAGCTCATATTCCTTCGGTGTTAAACTAATCTCCTTTCCTTCAACCGTTACACGGTGAGCATCATTGTCGATCGTTAAGTAAGGGAACACTAACACATCTTTCGCCTGAGTATCCGTTTGTAGGAATTTCGTTGATGAAGAACGTCTTAACAGCGCCTTCACACGTAAAACAACCTCACGGGGGCTAAAAGGCTTGACGATGTAATCGTCCGTTCCAACTTCAAATCCTTGTACACGATTCGCTTCTTCCCCTTTTGCTGTTAGCATGATAACAGGTGTCGCTTTTGTTTTCCGCAAACGAGTACATACTTCAATGCCGTCAATGCCTGGCATCATTAAATCTAAAAGTATAAGGTCATAGTCAGCATTTAAAGCCATCTCTAACGCTACCTCACCATTTTCTGCCTCTTCGATTAGATAATTTTCTCTTTCTAAGTACATCCGCAGTAGCTTGCGAATGCGTTCTTCATCGTCCACTACTAAAATTTTTGCTTCTTTTTCCATCTAAAGACCTCCCACAAACAATTCTAAATTGGTGTCTATCTCTATTCTACCATGAAGGCGATTTCTTTTTAAAAGATTATCGATTAAGAGGCGATTTCATGAGAAGATCAGGAATCAATCCTCTCCTATAGAAAGCTTGCCTTTTCCGCCAAGTCCTTCATGGCGCACGCCTTCATTGCAAGTATATTTGAGCCTTCAAATTATTAACTACGTCGATAAACTTCTATTATAAAAAAATATCCCTGCTTAACGTGTAAAGAAAACCCCCGCATCAAGCGGGGGTTATTGCATTACATCGCATAGGAGTGCAACCCTGCAATGACAAGGTTAACAAAGACGAGGTTAAACATAATGATTGCAAAGCCAATCACACCAAGCCAAGCTGATTTCTCACCGTGCCATCCTTTTGATAAGCGGAGGTGAAGATATGCAGCATAGAACAAGAAGGTGATTAAAGCCCATACTTCTTTTGGGTCCCAGCCCCAAAAGCGAGTCCAGGCAATTTGAGCCCAAATCATTGCAAAAATAAGTCCTCCAAGGGCAAAAAGAGGGAATCCAATCGCAATGGCGCGATAGCTAATTTCATCAACCGTCTGCGGGCTAACGCGCATAATAAGCGGTTGGATCGCCGCACCAATTCGCTTGTGCAAAATGAGACGAAGAAGCCAATATAGAACAACCCCAATAATCATTGACCAAATGACTGTATTTAAATCTTCACTTTTAATAATTGCTGGTGCGTTTAGAAGCGGGTCCATACGACCATCTGTTAAAACTTCACCTTCATTCGGTCCAATAAGAGCTGGAAGTGTGTACGTGATCTCAGCCTCTTGTCCATTTTCGTTAATATAGGAGAACGTTGTTTCATAGTCTAGAGCACCGAAAATGTAGCCTTTTAAAATGAACCCAACCAAACATAAAAGGGTATACAGGATAAATTCTAATGCTCTTGTTTTCTTATTTGTTTTAGTAAAATCAATCGTTCTGATTAAATAGACAAGCCCTGCAGCAAAACCAATTGCTAAAATTCCTTGAGCGAGCGATACGGTAATGACATGAATCGCTAACCAGTTACTTTGTAGAGCTGGTATTAAAGGTGAAACCTCACTCGGAAATACAGATGCATAGGCAATAATAAGCATGACGGTTGGCATCGTAAAAAGCCCAAGTACGTTTGATTTATAAATCCCATAAATAATGAGAAACGCAAACCCAATAGATATGCCTAAAAACGTCATGTATTCAAACATGTTACTAACAGGAGCATGTCCAGCTACCATCCACCGAGTAATAAAGTAGCCAATGGAAAAGATTGACCCAGCAATTGCGAAAATATAGCCGAACAGTCCCCAACGGTTTCCTTGTATTTCCCCTTCTTTGTTGCGCCATTTTCGTCCCGTGACTGACACGGCAAACGCAATGGTTGCAGCAAGATAGAGGAAGAAGGCAACATAAAGTAAATTACTGCTTAATGCTGTCGACATCTCTTCGTCCTCCTTACGCTTTCTTTACTTCTGTATTGTTTTTCTCTTTTTCTTTTTCGGCTTCTACCACTTGATCAACCGGTGCTGTTAAGCCTGTTCCTTCGATTGCATCATCAATATCCTTACGCAGCGACAGCCAGTTTTTATTTGTGTGTCCGGCAATCCAAACTTCCCCATTCTTACGTTGAATCCAGATACGGCGATGAGCCCAATAAGAGCCTTGGATCAAGCCAATCATAAAGATGACCCCTCCAGCAATGAGAATAGGGATTGTCCGATCTCTTCTTACGCCTAAGCCTGTCACGTTTTTCGTTTCCAGGTTTGCAAATCGCATTTCGTAATCATTTTCTCCGAGCGGCTCTAAATTTTGCTGAATCGCCACAAAGCTCACTTCACCCTCTGGTGTTTCTGGGGTGACCATTTCAAAAATAAAAGCTGGATTATCAGGAATTCTCGAACGTGTCGATGGTTGATTTGCATCATTTAACTGATAATCAGGAAAATAGTCACGAATAATGACTCTATTCCCATTACCCAAATCGTACTCAGACTGTGGATTAAAAAGGTCAATATCAATTTGACCAAGTGACTCCCCTGTCTCTTTATTATTCAATGTAAAGCTCATAACGTTAAACTCATTTAATTTATAATCCAATTGATAAAAAGAAAATCCATTATACGTTAGTGGGTCATTAACTCGAATGTTATGTCTAGCCACTTCCACTAAGTCTCCGACTTCACCAACTGTTCCAGATTCTTCGCGTTCATAAAGAACCGCTTCCGTTTCATAATTACTGACGACAAGACCACCTGCACGCTCAATCGCTTCACCAAACAGCTCATCCTCTTGATCGTAAAGTTCAAGCTTGAAGCTTTCATTACTAATATAATATTGACTGTCTGTTCCAGGTACGACAGCAGTTTCCCCTTCCCGAACCCAAACATGTTCATCAATATACATTCCCGGGAAGTACCGAAGCATGCACCCGATTAGAAAAATAATGAGACCGACATGATTCACATAAGGACCCCATCTTGCAAACCGACCTTTTTCAGCAACAAGATTCCCATTTTCTTCAGAAAGATTATATTTTTTTTCGGCTAGCTTTTTCTTAACTTGTTCAAATACCTCTTCCTCATTCTCGACCTTCGACGTCCCAAATACACGTTGACGCTTCAAAAAATTCTCATGTCGTGTCACTCGCTGTGTTTTTAAAGCTCGATATAAAGGGACAACTCGGTCCAAGCTTGCAATCACTAAGGAAACACCTAGAGAAGCAATTAACAGCATGTACCACCAAGAGCCATATAAGTTATGAAAACCGA
Source organism: Halalkalibacterium ligniniphilum (assembly GCF_000334155.1). Lineage (GTDB taxonomy): Bacteria > Bacillota > Bacilli > Bacillales > Bacillaceae_D > Halalkalibacterium > Halalkalibacterium ligniniphilum. The sequence continues at coordinate 55,590 of NZ_ANNK01000100.1, forward strand.
GCTGGTAATAGATTTCCCCTGCGATCCCATATTCATCTGCATAGTACTGGGCCGGATTAACCGTCGGCGGAATGTACATCTGTTGCGGGAAAATGGTCCCAAGCGCAGAGGCAAGTAGAGTGAGTACAATAATCCAGATCCCTACTTTTACGGATGAGAAAAACATCCAAATTTTGTCGATAATCGTTCGAGTATACGTTTGTGAGCGACGTGCCACCCCTTCATAGCGCATGTTAAGCAATTCATTGGTGCCGACATTTTCCTCGATCGGTTTTCCGCATGATTCACAGATAACCGTACCAAACGGATTGGCATGACCGCACTCACACTTCACTTTATTCATTTACGAACACCTCATTACGAACCTGGTTTAATTTTCTCCATGAAATCCTTCACCATCGCCTCTGTCATTCCACCTGTATGAACTTCCACGATTTTGCCATGCTCATCAATAAGCACTGTCGTCGGCAGTGGTGAGATTCCGTATGCATCCGTTACATTTAATCCTTTATCAACAGCAATTGGGAAAGTTAAACCGTAACGCTCAACAAATCGTTCAACGGTTAATTCTGGCTCATTGACATTCACGGCGACAATTTCTACCCCTTGATCTTTGTATTCATGGTAAAGCTCTTCCATGATTGGCATTTCCTTTTCACATGGAGGGCAAAAAGTACCCCAAAAATTAAGAAAAACCCCTTTTCCTTGGAGACCCTCAAGTTCAATTCGTTGACCTTCTAGATCCGTTAACGCAAAATTCACTGCCGTTTCGCCTTCTTTCGCTAAGCTACGGTCAGCAAAAAAGTTCGAATAAAACGTATAACCAAGGGCGACAGCAATCACGACGAGAATGGTCGAGCGCATGATGAGTCTTCTCTGTTTCATAACGTCTCCCCCTTATCATACAAATAGACAGCATTCTGTTGTCTCATTTGTATCCTTTCTTTCGTACTACTAGAAAAAACATTTGTCCATCCAAATAAGAATCAGTTGTATGTAAGACTGATTCCATTATAACGTTTCGATCGTGCACGAACAGGTTTCCTTTATGACTTTTTTGTGTCAGCTAATTCCCGTAAATGCTTGACTTCTATTGGTTTGAGCTGCCTTGCTTCACCTGGATTTAACCCTTTTAAATCGAGAAAAGCGTATTGCTCGCGCTTTAATTTTAAGACAGGGTAACCGATCGCTTCAAACATTCTTCTTACTTGACGATTGCGTCCTTCATGGATCGTTAAACGAATAATGGCCGTTTGCTTCTTCTTATCGAGCGATAGCATCTTCACTTTGGCAGGGGCTGTTACTCCATCCTCTAATTTAATGCCCTTTTCTAATACTTTTAGCTTGTCCCGACTTGGAATCCCTTTTACCTTTGCTACATACACTTTTTCAACCTTATGGCGAGGGTGCATCAACAGGTTGGCAAACTCCCCGTCATTTGTCAACAAAAGTAAGCCTGACGTGTCATAATCTAGCCGACCCACTGGGAAAACCCGTTGCTCTACGTCCTGTAAAAAATCAGTGACAACTTTTCTACCTTTTTCATCCTTCACACTGGATATGACACCGCTTGGCTTATAAAGTAAAAAATAAACAGGTTCTTCTCGGTCAATCGGTACCCCATTTACTTCAATTTTATCTTTATTCGGTGTCACTTTTACACCTAGCTCACGAACAATTTTCCCGTTCACTGTCACTTTTCCCTCAGCAATTAACGTCTCAGCCTTTCGCCTTGACGCTACACCCGCTTGTGCAATCACTTTCTGTAACCGTTCCATTCTTTTTCACCTCAGTAACATCATATACGCTGTCGAACCCTCACACAAGCGACACACTTCTTGCTTGAGGAGAATTCGTCTTTTCGTCATTTTTTTAGAACAGCCATCTCCCTTATACCCTCATGAGAATCTCGTTTTCCAGGCTTATAAGTGAGACGTCCTGTTTCCAAAATAAAAGAGCATGGGTTTTTCCATGCTCCATTTATTTTGCCACTACATGTCACCAAATACAATTGTAACAATGACAATCGCAGCCGTAATCCCAATTATATCTGCTATAAGTCCAACCTTCAGCGCATCGCCAATCTTTTTTATTCCAACGGCACCAAAATAAACCGTTAAAATGTACAGTGTCGTATCAGTGCTGCCTTGCATTGTTGAAGCCAAACGTCCGATAAAAGAGTCAGGCCCATACGTAGCAATTAAATCACTCGTCATTCCAAGAGCCCCTGTTCCTGAAATCGGCCGAATAAGTGCGAGCGGAACGATTTCAGTAGGAATTCCTACGGCCCCAAGGATTGGCTCTACCGATGCGACAATAAAATCCATCGCTCCCGATGCGCGAAACACAGAAATCGCCACAAGCATGCCAACGAGGTAAGGAATAATGGCAATCGCCATTCCAAAACCTTCCTTTGCTCCTTCAACAAACGTTTCATAGGTTGGGACTTTTCGATATGTAGCGAAGAGAAGAATAAAAGCAATGAGTAAGGGGAGAAACCAAATGGATATCAATGTAACCCAGCTCATTTTTTCTCCCCCTTCCTTACCTTCCGGTGGTAAAAATAACGGTCAATGATAAGCGCTCCTATCGTGGCACAGGTTGAGGCGATTACGGTTGTCCCAACAATTTCTGTAGGTGACACGGAGCCATAGCTCATTCGTATTGAAATAACGGTTGTTGGAATCAAGGTAATGCCTGCCGTATTTATAGCAAGCAACGTGATCATGGAGCGACTGGCTGTATCTTTCCCTCCATTCAATTCCTTTAGCTGTTCCATTGCTTTTAAGCCCATAGGGGTTGCTGCGTTTCCAAGACCGAATAAGTTCGCTGTTATGTTTGACAATATATAGCCCATCGCAGGGTGATTGGGAGGAACCTCCGGAAATATTTTTGATATAAAACCCCGCATCAGAAAGGCCAGTCCTTTCAGCAAACCAGCATCCTGAGCAATTCGCATCATTCCTAACCAGAAAACAAGAACGCTTATTAAACCAAAACTGATGGTGACCGCATCCTTTGCTCCTGCAAAAACAGCCTCATTTACTTCTGCCATTCGGCCATTGACCGCTGCAAATGCGATACCGATGATAAGCATGCCTACCCAAATATAATTAATCACGGTGCTTCACTCCGATTGTAAAGAAAAATGTATCTTTGAATCGTGACCAGAAGCTCGAATTCTTCTTACTTTTGTTCGGTGCTTTTTCCATTTGCATATAAAGAGGAACTTGCGCAAATGTTTCTCCATTGATTTTAAATTGAACCTTCCCAACAGGCTGAGGAGGCTGATAGTTTTTCATTTGTTCTTTTGTTGGCGGTTTATAAAGGGTAATTTCTTTTTCAAGCCCCTCTTTCTCTTTTTCCGATAAAGGATAGGAAAAAGTGTACGGGGCATACACTTTATTTTTATAAAAATCATCATGAATCTTTTTAAGGATACCTTCTTCTAGTAATGTTTCAATTTTGTACATGTCAAAAGCTTGATTAAAAAGATTCATATGATCATGCCAGTCACTTGGTGCATTTAACGTGACCGCAATCAGCTCGATCCCATCCTTGCTTGCTGTTGAAACAAGGGTACGATTTGCTCGCTTTGTAAAGCCTGTCTTTCCTCCTGTTGAATACTTGTACAGCTGTGTAAGCAAACGATTTTTATTTTTCCAAACACGGAGTTGACCATCCTGTTCGACACGATGGGATTTCGTACGAGAAATCTTTTGAAACTGCTCATTTGTCATGGCGTATTGCATGAGCAAAGCCATATCATATGCTGACGAATAATGCTCCTCGTGGTCATCAAGTCCATGGGGGTTGCTAAATACAGTGTGCTCCATTCCAATTTCTCTGGCTTTTTCATTCATAAGATAAACAAATCCATCTAAGCTTCCACCTACATGTTCAGCAATGGCAACAGCCGAATCATTCCCACTTCGAAGCATTAATCCATACACCAAGTCCGTCAACCTTATTTGTTCATTTGCTCTTAAATAAAGGGATGATCCTTCTGTCCTTGCTGCATTGCTCGAAACCTTTACCATGTCGTCCATCTTGCCCGATTCGATAGCTAATATGGCTGTCATGATTTTTGTAATGCTAGCGATCCGCAATGGCTCGTGCTCTCTTTTCCCATAGAGAACCCGACCAGAGGACTGTTCCATTAAGACAGCAGCTTGAGCCGAAACGGAAACATTTATAGATTCAGCATATGTACGGTTTGGTAATATACTTATTAAAAAAATAATTACAAATATTCCTAGCATTAACCGTCTGCTCATCGTTGTATCCCCGCCTATCCCATCATTTGTACAAGTGTATGCAGGACGAACCTCAATATGAGTAAAAACTAGACGATCTTTGTCTGAAACAATTCGCACTTGGCTAAAATGAACAGGAAGGAGGAGAATGCGATGTTCGAAGAATTTTTCGTTGTTCTTATTCGAGTTATTATCATCTTCCCACTCTTTTTAGTCATTACCTTGTTTATGGGGAAGCGTTCTCTCGGTGAAGTTCCTATTTTTGATTTTCTCATCATTGTTACATTAGCTTCAGTAACTGGTGCCGACATTGCCGATCCAAACATTAGCCAGGTTCACACTGTATTCGCAATTACTGTGATTGCCCTTATGCAAAAAATCACAGCTTATCTCCTCATAAAAAAACGACCATTTGGTAAGTTGATTACCTTTGAACCGACCGTTGTGATTAAGAACGGAAAAGTCCTCGTTAAAAACCTTACTTCCATTCGCTATTCCATTGATAATCTGTTGCAACTATTGAGGGAAAAAGATGTGTTCGATATTAATGATGTAGAGATTGCGATCATTGAGGCAAATGGACAATTAAGCGTCCATAAAAAATCAGAAAAACAAGAGCCAACACGTGAAGATTTTAATCTCAAAAAAAAATCACCTGGCATGTCCTATCCAGTGATTATTGATGGTCGTTTTCAACTTGAAGTGATGAACGAACTTGGTATCACAGAAGAATCATTAAAAAAACGGCTTGAACTAGAAGGAGTGATTCGAATCGAACGAATTTTTTTAGCCACCATGAATGCAAATAACGAGTTACAGCTTGCCTACACAAATAAAGATGATCGAAGACAGCTAATCCAGCATTGAATCATTGTATGTAATTAAGCAGACAAGTATGATCCATATATGCCGTTCGTTGTCATTTCTTCACAATTATACACTTGAATAAATTTATTCTTTGTGATTTATTATCGATGCTGTTTTTTTACCTACCTTTGAATAAATGAATAAGTGAGCCAATCTGATTTTTAGAGGAATGCGTTATGGAGAGATGAACCGATTTTATAGAAATGCTAATTAAGAAGAATTTGCCCTTATTCTCTTTTTAGGTTATCAGAGATTTAAGGGCATTTTAATCGTTGGTTACAGCCTCGGATCACAAAGGTTATTCCTGAGTTGGAAACACTCTTTGGATTGTTTCATTTAATTGTTCAAACAAACCTTCAACTGGCTCCCCACGCTCAAGCGCATCGGCATACTCCTGTATACGATCCACAAAATCAGGATTTGTTGAAACGTTCACCCTATCGATATCCGGATCAACTTCTTTCACTCTTTGAGCTATTTTATCTTTTATGTCTTCGCTCAATTCACCTTGTTGCTCATCTTCCAGCAAGGCGGCCACATATGCATAGTTATCCGTTGTGAGGACATTTGCCTGACGAACTTCTTCCAATTGCGCGACACGTTCTGCTGCCTCTTCAGCAATTTCCATGCCAGTACGTCCATTATTACCATCCCCAACATTTCCATCGTCTTGAAGATGATCGTTGTTTCCATTGATTAAATTATTTTCGTCATTTGTAGTACGATACCTGTTCTCATCGTTCGTACCAACCTCATTCGGTGTGTTATCCATCCCTTGTTGGTTGTTGTTTTGACCTGCACAACCAACAAGCATAATCATTAAAAGCATGGCCGTTAGACTAAAGCGAAAAAAATGCACCATAACTATTATTCACTCCATTTCTAAAGTTTACATTCTAATCGTTAGTATTTGACGGACACCTCTAAATTTATACAATACAAATAAAAAAACAACCACAGACCCTGCTACGTGGCAAAGCATCTCAATACAGCGAATCACGTGCATTCACCTTTGTCCGATTACATCTGTAAAACGTAATCAGAACCTTGCTTGGGCTGGGACAAAAGGGTTTTTATTGAAGAGAAATCCGAACGTCATGATCGTTGCTGCATAGCATTCGCTTCGGAAATATCCTTCGCTAAGGTTGTGCATTGTTCGCATGTTCAATCATACACGTTCGTTATGTCCCAGCCTCCATCCTATTTTTAAGTACGCTACTTCACGTAAGGCTCGATCATTTGCTTTACTCTCTCCATTTCTTTTGCACAGCTTGCGTACAACTCTTTGGCCTTTGGATCGTCTGTATCCAATGAAAAGGTCTCAAGATCTGCCTGTGATTGCTTGATGCTTTGGAGAAGTAAAGGTAGTTCTGTAGATTGCGGCTTCTGTAATTGATCATCGAACAAATCAACGGTTAATTGCCCATCACGATCCACTTGTCCGAGAAACACATTTTCAATCGCCACTTCCATTTTTGTTAGCTGATCCTCCAGCCATTGCCGATTGAATCCCCTGGTCGCTAACGGTTCATCCAGAACTTTTCCATCCATTATGACAGCTTCCGGCTCTTTTATAGACGCAGTATGAATGGAAGCCGTTTTTGCATCTAGTGGCTGATACTCTTTTTTCAGCATCATGTTCAATTCGCCATTGCTCTCGAGAACAGCAAATTCAACATCAGCCACTTGAAAGACATTTTTTGAACGCAGCTTCCTCATTAGCTCATCTGTTGACATGCGATATGTCTTGAGGTTATCCTCCATGATTTTTCCATCTTTAATGATCGGAATGCCCTTACCGTTTATGAAGTTTCGATACCTCATACTTTTTAACTGGAAAATACTGCTTGCGATTGGAACCAACCCCCACACAATAAAAGCAATGATGATAAAGGCGACAGGAATGTTTAATTGGATCGACCCAACGCCTGCAATGACGGCTACGGCGATTGCTGTCATCAACTCGAAATAACTGGATTCCCCTACTGATTTTCTGAGCAACCCTTTTGAAATAACAAACATACCCACAAGAGCACCTATGCTTCGTAGCGCCACTTCTAGCCAACTAGGCATCGACATCGTTCCTTTCAATTTCCTTTATATTGAGGCTCTTCACGTTCAATTTGTGCTAGCCTTTTTTCGATCTTCGTCATGACACTTCTTGTGATGAGCGATGATTCATGGTAATCACGAGAGGCTTTGGTATCATTTGTTTGAATCGAAAGGGTATTTAATGTGGCTTCAATCCCGTTTAACGTTGCTAAGCATTGCTTAACCTTAGAAGCAACTGTCACTGTATTTCCTCCCTATCCTTTTGGTTTGAATAGGAGTGCAGCAAGAAAACCAAAAATGATCGCTGCTGAAACCCCTGCGCTTGTCACTTCAAAAATTCCTGTAATGACACCGACGATTCCATTTTTTTCTGCTTCTGCAATGGCCCCATGAACAAGGGAGTTTCCAAAGCTCGTAATCGGCACCGTTGCTCCTGCACCTGCGAAGTCAATGAGCGGTTCATAAAGACCTATCCCGTCTAATACGGCTCCAACCACAACGAGAGTACTCATCGTATGGGCAGGCGTAAGCTTCATTACATCCATTAATATTTGACCAATCACACAAATGGTCCCACCGACAACAAAAGCCCAAAAGAAGATCATCATACTGCCCTCCCTGCTTCGATCGAGACGGCATGCGCAATACATGGAATCGTCTCTTTTTGCTGATAAGACATTGGTGAGAGAAGGGCTCCAGTAGCAACTATGAGCATTCGTTTTACCTCTCCCTTCTTCATGCGGTTTAATAAATGACCATACGTTACAGCTGCCGAGCAGCCTGCTCCACTTGCGCCAGCCATTACAGGCTGATCGTCGCGATAGATCATTAGTCCACAATCTTGAAAATGCTCCTCAGATAATGGTAAACCATCTTTTCTTAACATTTCTCTTGCAATTGGCAGGCCAATTTTTCCTAAGTCACCTGTAGCGATTAAGTCATAATAATCAGGATCAATGTTTCGATCACGAAAATGAGCCTCAATCGTATCGACTGCTGCTGGTGCCATCGCTCCTCCCATATTAAACGGATCACTTAATCCCATATCAACGATTTTTCCTATCGTAGCCGAGGTGACAACAGGACCCTCCCCTTCTTTTGTTAAAATGGCGGTTCCAGCAGCCGTCACGGTCCATTGAGAGGTCGGGGGCTTTTGTGAACCATATTCTGTTGGATAACGGAACTGTTTTTCAATCGCCGCATTATGACTACAAGCACCTGTTAGCACATAGTTTGCGCCATTCCCATTTACCACAAATGCACTAAGAGCCAATCCTTCCATCGAGGTCGAGCATGCTCCAAATAATCCAAAATAAGGAATCCCAAGTGTACGGCAAGCAAAACTTGTGGATGTAATTTGATTGAGCAAATCTCCTGCAAAAACAAATTGAACATCTTCTTTATCAAGCGCTGCTTTCTCAATTGTCCGTGTTGCTGCTTCTTCTAACAGGACCTTCTGCGCCTTTTCATACGACTCTTGCCCCATCCATAAATCTTCATGCAGCAAGTCAAAATCATTCCCCAAGGGGCCCTTTGCTTCAAAGGGACCTCCAACAGCAGCACTTGATAAAATGACCGGCTTCGATTCAAACACCCAGGTTTGATGGCCTTGAAGCATTAAAATCCCCCCCATTGAACAAGGATCGTATGAATAATCCCAATAACGAATGCCGCAAAGGTTCCAAAGACAATGACAGAGCCAGCAAGCTTGAACATGTTTCCACCCACCCCTAATACATAGCCTTCAGTTCGGTGCTCTATTGCAGCAGAAGCGATGGAATTCGCAAAGCCTGTTACTGGAACGGATGTTCCGGCACCAGCATACTGAGCAAAATGGTCGTAAATACCAAAGCCTGTTAGTAAGGCAGAAAGAAAAATGAGAACCGCCACCGTCGGGTCACCTGCTGTTTTTTCTGTAAAATCAAAAACCGTCATAAAAAAAGTACTAATGCCTTGACCAATCAAACAAATAAGTCCACCAACAAAAAAGGCACGGACACAGTTTTTAAAAACAGGTCGCTTTATTTCATATTCATTCGCTAAGGTTTGATAACTTTGCTGCTCTGGCGTTAATGTTTTTTTCATTTGGTCAGACACAGAAATTCCTCGCTTTCACATTTAGCCTTTCATCATCTCTTCAAGCTCTTTTACTCTTTTTTTCAAACGTCCCTTGCTAATCGTTCGATTTTTTAATTGCCCTTCTAGTTTGCCTAACTCCATGAAAAGCTTTTGATCTGTAGAGACATGAACTTTTGCTTCAGGGTACTTTCCCTTCACTTTGTCCGATGCTTCTTTCCGAATCCTTTCTAAATTAAACCGCTCAAAATGCTTCACTCTAGGTGCTAGATAAATATTCTGATCCACATTGACTCCTTTTACTTCAAGCACTTCTTCCATTGTTAATAGAAGTCGTTTCGCCTCATCGGCCTTCGACTGATCAGCGACTCCACTAGTTCCGATTGCAAGAGGCTGGACTTCCTCCCTTTGTTGTGTGCAGCCTGTGAAAGTCAACATTACAAAACAGACAAGCAACATCCGTATCATTCCTGCCTTCATTGCTCCCACCCTTTATGTAGAAATGAAGCTGATGCTTTAAGCATCAGCCCATCTCTTACTTATTGTTTATACTGCGGTTCTTCCTGTTCAACCTCATTCACTCTTGGCGTAAGCGTATTTACAATGCTTTCTGTTTGTTGAGCCAATTGCTTATACATTTGTTTCGCTTGCTGATTCTCCGTTTCCAAAGCAAAGGTTTCAAAGCTTGCTTGAGCACTTTTCAACCCAGCAAGGGTCTGTTTCATGTTGCTAATAACTGTCATCTTTTTTCCCTCCAAGTAGAATGAAGTAATGATTCGCTTTTAGATTGTAATTAAAACCTTATAAATATGAGATGAAATTTTTGTTAATTTAGCATATGATCAGGTCATTCAAGAGTCTTACAAGGAAAGGGAGCAAATTTAATGGGCAGCATCTGGATTAGTCTTATAAGCATAGGTGTAAGCGTAACGTTTTGTATTCTTTTTATCATGATCTTGGTTCGAATTAATACAGTCCTAACAAAACTGCGACAAATTGAAGCATTTTTGAAAAGCGAGGTGAATACTAAGGAAGAGCAATATAAAGAAAGGCTCAATGAAGAACAACGACATTTTGTCATGCTCCAAATTTTTCAAGTTCGTGATGCTGTTTACAAGCAGCAAAGAGGGATTCACGCAAAAGCGATTGAACAGGCACCAAAGGGGCCACCTCTTCCTCCTGAAGACATGGCGCAGTTGTTTCAACAAGAGGAATTAGACATTATCAACAGATTTTGGCAAACGTTTCATCGTTACCTCGCTCTTCATTGGTATGATCAAAACAATCGAATCAAGACGGTCTTCCGAGGAGCTGAAACAGATTCAACGAGCGAGGTGGGACAAATGATGATTGCTTCTAGACAGCTCATCCATAAGCTGGACCAATTCATTGCTCAATTGCATTCTTCGTTATAAAATGATTTGCCTTTGTTCACACTAACGTTAAAAATTGGTTTGAAGGGGCAAAAATGTGAACATAAATTTTCTTTCTCTCACCATTGAATTATTTATCGGCTTCTTCGCTTTGCTGATTCTGACAAAAATTCTCGGAAAAAATCAAATCAACCAGCTCACCCCTTTTGACTTTATTTCGGCACTTGTACTTGGGGAGCTTGTTGGAAATGCGATCTATGACAATGAAATCGGCCTCCATTATGTGCTATTTGCTATTCTCTTTTGGGGGTCGCTTATTTTTATGATCGAAATCATCACACAGAAATTCTCTCGTACGCGTTCTTTCTTAGAAGGGAAGCCGTCGATTATCATTGATAAAGGAAAAATTTCCTATGAAGAGCTCAAAAAAAATAAGCTGGACCTTGGTCAGCTTAAAATGTTACTGCGGGAAAAGGACGTTTTTTCGATTCGTGAAGTCGAGTACGGAATTCTTGAAGCTAGTGGTTCAATTAGCGTTTTAAAAAAATATCCTTATAGAAATCCAACGACAAAGGATCTGAGCCTCCCGATCCAGAAGGATGCAATGCCAGTGTCAATCATTATGGATGGAAAAATTCTTGCTAACAGCTTAAAACAAATCGGCATGGATGAGACCCAACTTCAAGACGAGCTACTAAAACGAAGCATCCCTAATGCCAAAGCCGTTCTCTATGCTGAGTGGGTTGAAACCGATGGATTTGTGTTCCAAACTTACTCATAATGAGAAAAACACTTGTCGCAGCTAGATAGTGTTCTACCTTCTTACCTTTTAAAAAAAAGAAGCGGATGCTGATCATCTTTGCTTCCTTTTTCGCTATGGTGCATAAGGTCCCTACTAAATCGTTATTTTTTTAAAAAGGCGCCCAGCGAAGTTCTCTCGCTTGTAAAAAACGTTTTTCCACTTCATGCCAATTGACGACATTCCACCAGTTTTGAATGTAAGGTTTCCTTTCATTTTTGTATTTTAAGTAATAGGCATGCTCCCACACATCCAAAACAAGAAGAGGAATGGTATCTTGCTGGGATAGATGCTGATGAAATTCCGATTGCAGAATTTCAAGGCGATGTGCTCTTGGGGCCCAAACAAGCATAGCCCAGCCAACACCTTCCACCTTCTCTGCTGCAGCAGAAAAATGATCTTTAAACCGTTGAAAGCTTCCGAAATCATTCGTCAATTGCTTTCCTAGCATCCCTTGTGGTTTCCCTCCTCCTCTTGGAGACATAATCGTCCAAAAAAGCGTATGCAAATAATGCCCGGCTCCATGAAAGGCTGCTTCACGTTCCCAATGCTTGATTAATTCATACTCACCTGTTTTCCTCGCCTGCTCCATCATCTCTTCTGCCTTGTTCAACCCATCAACGTAGCTTTGATGATGTTTGTTATGATGAAGGCGCATTATCTCTTCAGAAATATAGGGTTCAAGTGCATTATATGGATACGGTAATGGCGGCAATGAATGTTTTCCTATTGGTACTGGGCGAAGAGATATAGGAGCTGTCACAAATTGTGCTAGCTCAATTTTACTCCATAGACGGTACACCGCATCTGCCTTTTGTTCTATTCGCTCTATGGTTCCATTCCCTTGTTCAGCTTGTTCAATCTCCAAAGAAAGCTCAGACAATGATTGCTGAAAATAGTCCAGCTCCTTTTCTTCAACTGTCCGTTGAAGATATGAACGATTCTCTTCCCATACTTGTTGAACAGAAAATAGCCAAGCTCGAATGTCGTCATGATGCTTGCTCATGAAAGCCCTCCTTCCCCTATTCCTTTACTATATGAATAAGAAAGAGAGATCGGTGTTTGTCACGCTTCATTTTTTTGATTCGCTGACATATGTTTTTAACAAAGAACGAAGGAGGATGGATATAACCATGTATGAAGAATCCGCGTTATTCGAACATCGCTTTTGGTTGCAAGTCTTGGGGGACCATATGCGTTTTATTCACACCACTCTGGCTCCAACAGAGGTAAATCAGATTAAGGAGGTAACGACCTTTATTATCAGTCTTGATACATTGTTAAGTGAAAGTCGAGAAAGCCTCTCTGGTCAACAGCTCCTTCAATTAACAGAAAAAGCTCATGAACAAGCAAAGACCGTTCGTTCATATAAGCTTTCCGTTATCAAGAAACAGCTTTTTGGTGAGATTCAGATTGGATTATCTCCAACCTTTTTAAACCATATGGTCAATGAAGTGGAGGAATATCTGCGCATTCTTCCATTTTTAGAAAATGAACAGCTCCCTCCTAAAAACCATCCTTTACATCATCATTTAGTGTGGCTACTTGATGCTGCTGCGCATGCAGGAGGAATTGCTGGCTTTATCGATTTAACAGAAAAACAAGTAAAGGAAAAATTGCAGCATTTTACAATCGAATTCAAGCAATTCTATTTAAAAGCGGTTGAAATGGCTGGTTATCTTCGGGCAAATATCACTTATTTTCCAGCGCTCGACCGTTTTAATGAAGACACGAAGCTAGAAATGACCCTTTTTCAAAACTTTCTCCAAGAACTTGAGGAGATGAAAATGACGAACCGGCTTCTTGGCCCCTTAAGTCCATTAATGGCAGATCATATGTTCAGGGAAGAGTGCTATTATTTAATGAAACTGGCTCAGGTTACATCCCTTAATCCGCCTGATTGTGATCCGACAAAACCCCGGGTACAAACAGACTAAGAAAAGCACGAACGCCTTATTCAGCTGCCACAAGTGCTGGAAACACTGACTCGAAATCGTTTTTTGTTTTCGTAGGAGACAGAAGCGAGCTCAATCCGCTCCGAGCCTGGAGCTAGACAGCTCTGAAAGATTATCCTTTCTTATCTTTTAGGCCTCGCTGAAATCATAGCGAAAGCCCCAGCTATCTTTTTTACTTATTCGTTTTCTGGATTGCTCCACTCTTCTTTAACCTGTTGGAAAAACAGATCGGCTTCATCCTCCAATGATTTTTCATCAACAGCCTCCGGTAAGGGCGGCAGCTCTTCTAGGGACTTCAATCCAAAATGGTCCAAAAATTGTGACGTTGTTCCATATAATATCGGTCTCCCCGTCCCTGGAGCACGCCCTACCTCCTTTACTAGCAATTTTGAGATTAACGTTTGAATTGCTTTTTCCGACTTTACACCACGAACATCCTCAACTTCCACACGTGTAATTGGCTGTCGATACGCAATAATTGCTAATGCTTCTAGGGCTGCCTGTGAAAGACCCCCTTGCTGCGGGGCAGCAGCTAATTTTTTAAAATAAGGTGCATGCTCAGGCTTCGTAGAAAGGCGGTAAGCATGGGCAACCTCCACAATTTGTAGCCCTCTTGCTTCATTTTGATACGAATTTCGTAACTCGTCTAACGCCTCTTGAACTACATGCTTGTCTAATTCAAGTAGGTCAGATAACTGTTCGATTGTAACACCTTCATCTCCACTTATAAACAAAATCCCTTCAATTGCAGCTTTTAATTCCTGTAGCGTCAATGCCTAGCCCCCTCTTCCATGCTGTAAATCATGATGTCTGAGAAATTTTGATCCTGCTCACATAAGATCGCTTTTGTTTTCATCAATTCTAGCAAAGCGAGAAACGTAACAACAACAAATCCCCGCTCATGGCTTGTAAATAAATCTTGAAACCTACAACGTCCATTGAAACGAGCGATCTCAATCATCATGTCACTCATCCGTCCCTCAATCGAATACTCCTCGCTTTTTAATGTCGTTGTTCTAGGTGCCGTATATGCCTTACGTTTCATAAGCTTTTGGTAAGCACTTAACATATCATAAAGGGTCACACCTTGAATGGACTGTTCATGGCGCTCTTCTTCTGAAAGAAAAGAACCCAAGCTACCAGGAGGACGTGTATGGACAAGCTCCCGCTCTCCTTCTTTTTCTTTCAATTCTGCAGCAGCCTCTTTGTATTTCCGATACTCAATCAATCTCCTCATCAATTCTTCTCTTGGATCTTCTTCCTCAAAATCAATCGCTTCATCAAAAGGGTCCTCATGTTTTGGCAGCAGCATTTTACTTTTTATCGCCAGCAGGGTCGCCGCCATCACTAAATACTCGCTCGCCACATCCAATTGAAGCTCCTGCATAGCATGCACATAGGCAAGGTACTGTTCTGTAATATGAGAAACAGGGATATCATAAATATCTACTTCCGCTTGATTAATCAAGTGAAGCAATAAATCTAGCGGGCCCTCAAAGGTATCAAGTTTTACACTGTATGGATTCATATAACCACCATCAACTATTCAATTAAGCTAGAGGAGATTATATCATATTTTCTCTAGGTCTAGTGAGCTTTCTTTCAGGAAGGCCAGGATTTGGCGGAGATAAACGATAACTTACAAATAGAGAGCCTAAAGCCGTCTCTGAAATGCGCAATATGGTACACTATGACTACGATACTTTGAGAAAGGAGACCTTTCATGTATTCGAAAGCTTACCTTGATTTTCTTGTCTATTTTCATGGATTCCGAGATTATTTCGAATGCCACGAAGTTCTTGAGGAGCATTGGAAAGAAGCGCCAAGAAGCGAGCGAAAACCACATTGGGTTGCCCTTATTCAAATTGCTGTGGCGTTGTACCACCAACGGAGAGGAAACCTAGTTGGGGCCAAGCGGATGTTTACCAATGCCCTCCGACTTACCAAGCTTGAGTCTGAACGCATAGATGAACTTGGCATTGATAGCACGGTGTTAATCGACATGCTTCAAAAACGCCTAGACAGTTTAACAACAGAACCTTTTGAAGACATGAATCTACCCCTAACAGCAGAGGTTCTTGAACTTACAAAAAAACGATGCGAAAAGCAGGGTGTCATTTTCGGTACACCTAGCAATTTAGTAGATAGAATGCTCATTTCGAAGCACTCTATGCGTGACCGAACAGACGTCATTGAAGAGCGACTAAAGCAAATGGAGCGGAGAGCATCTAAATAACCACGCATCTAAGGAACCTACCTGAGCGGCTCACTCTTCTCACTTGGTTGAAAACGAGTTCGTTAAAAAGCACTGAGCAACCTTTCAATGAAGGGTTCATCAACTTGAACTGAAGCTCCGTCCCCTTTTCACAGAAAAAACGCAAGTGCCTTGGTAACATGCAAAAAAGAAGGGATTTCTCCCTTCTTTTTATACCTCTTGACATGAATTTAAGAAATTTTTTGTTTCTTTTGTTGCATGCAACGGACCATTTAATCGAGATTTTACTTCCTCTATAATTTTTCGACCAAGACCTTCTTGTCGAAACGAAGGGTTCACACTTAAATGATGCAATTCGGCCGAACCGTCTTCCACAACTTGTAAACCAATAACTGCGACAAAATCTTCGCCTGATTTCCAAAAATACAATTTCCAGCTTTCTTCATGCTCGTAACAGTCAATTGTTTTTTGAAGCTTCTTCACATCTTTTTCTTTCGGCATATACGAAATAAGCCCCATCGCAATTTTTCGTTGCGAAGGTTTGTATGGTATTAACATGAATCATCCCTCTTCAATCGGCCTTCCAAACCGTGTTGATTGGATTTTCTCTTCTCACTAGTGTATCACGTTTTGTTCTCCAAGTTGATGACTTTTTCCCAACATATTTCGATCATTTTCTTATTTTACAATCGTCTATCCTATTTGAACCAATCGAAAAAACAATGGAAAGAGAAGGGATAGAAGAAACAGGTGTACATGCGAAGGCAAAAGAGGTCATTGCCTTACGTGACTTACCGACGGCTATACATAATTTGTACATTGTTGTCTCAATGGAATAGCTTCACGGTGAACCAGAACCTGATGGAGCGGAAGTGGACGGTGCTGGGTTTTTACAACTGGGAAGACATCGAGCAAATGAACATCGCTCCTTTAACAAAGGGGATCGTTGATGTGACTTTGCATAAAAAATCAGGCGGACTCTACGTGGACAAGGAACCCATTGTGTACATTGATGGAAATCAATTATTTCGCTATTTCTAAGAAAATGCTGTTTACAAAAATAAACCTACTTCCATGACAAAGTTAAAAGTTTTTGTGTCAATTAGTTGGTATTCGGTTTTTCCTTAAGAACATAAAAAAGGATAATTAGCTCTCATAATGAACTAACTATCCCGTAAATGATTATTTTAGTTTAAAATTGTTGCCGAATGTCTTATTTTTACTCAAAGCTTTTGCTTAAATTTGCCATTTCAATCGCTGAAGCGGCAGCCTCCCATCCTTTGTTACCAGCCTTTGTTCCTGCGCGCTCAATCGCTTGCTCAATCGTATCCGTCGTTAAAACCCCGAAAATAACTGGTGTGCCAGATGTTAAGGAAAGGGATGCGACTCCTTTCGCTACTTCATTACAAACATAGTCAAAGTGTGGCGTAGAGCCGCGAATCACGGTTCCTAGCGTGATCACCGCATCATATTTTCCTGAATCAACCATTTTCTTTGCAGCAAATGGAATTTCAAAAGCTCCTGGTACCCACGCTACCTCTACATCTGCCTCTGCTGCGCCGTGACGCTTTAACGCATCCTGGGCACCTGAAAGCAGCTTACTTGTAATGAATTCATTAAAACGGCCGACAACAATCCCAATTTTCAATCCTGATGCCACTAAATTTCCCTCATATACTTTACCCATTACAATTCCTCCTAGTACGATTCTATGTATAGAAAGCGAGATGCTCTCGCCCGTCTATTTAAAAGTGAAGCAAATGACCTAACTTTTCTGATTTTGTACGTAAATAGCACTCATTGTCTTTATTATGAGCGAGCTGAATCGGTACACGCTCAACGACCTCAAGACCGTATCCTTTTAACCCTGTGATCTTTCGAGGATTATTCGTAAGCAGTCTCATTTTTGTAACCCCTAGATCACGAAGAATTTGTGCGCCAATCCCATAATCGCGTAAATCCGCTTTAAAACCAAGCTTTTCATTCGCCTCTACAGTATCATAACCTTCTTCTTGAAGCTTGTAGGCTTTTAGCTTGTTTATCAAGCCAATTCCACGACCTTCTTGGCGCATGTATAGCAGTACACCGTTTCCTTCCTGCTCGATTTGGGCAAGGGCTGCATGAAGCTGAGGTCCACAATCACAGCGACGAGAACCAAACACATCACCTGTCAAACATTCGGAATGAACACGGACGAGGGTCGGCTCACCTTCTACAATCTTTCCTTTAATAAGGGCAATGCTTTCGTTTCCATCCACAACATCTGTGTAGCCGACGGCACGAAAATCACCAAGGTCTATCGGCAACTGAATTTCTACTTCACGCTTGACCAATTGATCCTTCTGGTGACGATAGCGAATCAAATCTTTGATCGTAATCATTTTTAAGTCATGCTCGTCGGCAATTTTTCGCAAGTCAGGGACTCGCGCCATCGTCCCATCTTCGTTCATAATTTCACAGATTACTCCTGCCGGCTTTGCCCCGGACAAACGCGCCAAGTCTACTGCTGCTTCCGTATGTCCAGCTCGTCTTAGGACACCACCATTTTTCGCCACAAGAGGGAAAATATGACCCGGACGCTTAAAATGTTGCTTTTTGCTATCATCTGCAATAAGGGCTTGAATCGTTGCCGCACGCTCATGGGCCGAAATCCCTGTTGTCGTTGATTGGTGGTCAACACTAACAGTAAATGCTGTGCCATGGGGATCAGTGTTATGATCAACCATTGGGAACAGATCAAGCTCTTTCGCCCGCGCTTCAGTAATCGGTACACACACAAGACCACGACCATGGGTAATCATAAAATTAATCACTTCAGGGGTTGTTTTTTCTGCAATGGCAATAAAATCCCCTTCATTTTCTCGGTCTTCGTCATCACAGACAATGACTACCTTCCCTTGCATTAGCTCATAAATGGCTTCTTCGATTGGGTCAAATTGTTTTGCTGTCATCCCCTTCACCATCCTTTTGTTCGAGTTTTTTATTTATAGCCGTGTTCTTCTAAGAAAGCAGTTGTAACGCCTTGTGTTGACTTTTCATCTGTGAAGCGATTTGACAAGAATTGTTCAATATATTTTCCTAACATGTCGCATTCTATATTGACGACGTCTCCGATCCCTTTGGAACCGATAATCGTTTCGTTCAACGTGTGGGGGATAATCGAAATTGTAAAAGAATCTTCATCTACTGCAAAGATCGTCAGGCTCGTACCATCAACTGTGACAGAACCTTTGTAAATCATATATCGACGTAATTCTTTCGGAACGCTAATTTTATAGTAAACGGCGTTGTCTTGTCTTTCTTTTGCCACAATCTTACCGAGGCCATCCACATGCCCCGAAACCATATGGCCCCCAAAACGCCCATTTGCCGCCATCGCTCGCTCTAGGTTTACTTTCGAGCCCTTTGAAAGCATTTGTAAGCTTGTGGCGCGAACCGTTTCTGGCATAAGATCAACGGTGAATTGTCGATCGTTAAAGGATGTGACCGTTAAACAGACCCCATTAACGGAGATGCTATCACCGATCTGAACATCTTCCAATATTTTTTTTGAACCGATTGTCATCACAATCGCCTCGCCACTTTGGCGAATTTGTTCCACCGTTCCTTGTTCTTCAATAATCCCTGTGAACATCAGATCACCTCTTCCTTTACGAGGGAAACAACTTTTATATCGTCTCCTACCTTGGTCACTTCTTCGATTTCTACTTCAAGTGCTTCCTCTACTTCCTTCACACCCTCACCGCCAACAGCTGTGGGTGCATTCGCTCCTCCAAACAATTTCGGAGCAAAATAGGTAATGACACGGTTCACTGCACGTTCCTTAAGAAAGCTGCCATTCACTTCGGCGCCCCCTTCTACAAAAAGAGACGTGATCCCTTTTTCCCCAAGAACGCTCAGCAATCGCCCAATTGTATCGTCTGTTAAAACATGTACATGTACGCCTGCCTTTTCAAGCGCTTCTTTGCGCGAAACGTCTCCATGCTCTGTTGTAAACACCCATGTTGGTGCTAAACCATCCGTAACCACGGTCGCATCCAATGGAAGACGGAGCTGCCTGTCTAAAATAATTCGTATCGGATGGTTGCCACCATGTTCGAGCCTTGTTGTTAAAGACGGATTGTCTGCTAGAATCGTTCCGATGCCAACAAGGATGCCATCATGCTCATGGCGATAGCGGTGAACATCCTTTCTTGCTGCCTCACCCGTGATCCACTTACTCTTCCCAGATACCGTCGCTGTTTTTCCATCAAGAGTGGTGGCAGATTTTAACGTTACGTAAGGCTTTCTCGTTTTTATATAGTGATAAAAAACACGATTTAATTTGTCAGCTTCTTCTTTCAAGACACCTACTAACACGTTAATCCCTGCAGCTTTCAAACGTTCAATGCCTCGTCCAGATACTTTCGGATTCGGGTCAGTCGTCGCAATCACTGCCCGGGCAATGCCCTTTTCGACGACAAGCTCTGCACAAGGTGGCGTCTTCCCGTAATGGCTACAAGGCTCTAACGTCACATAAATTGTCGCGCCTTTCGCTTTCTCCCCTGCCATGTTTAATGCATGCACCTCGGCATGGCCTTCTCCTGCTCGTAAATGGGCACCCATGCCGACAATCTGTCCGTCTTTGACCACAACGGCTCCCACTAGAGGGTTAGGTGACGTTTGACCACGGGCACTCTCAGCAAGTTGAATCGCAAGCTTCAGATAGTGTTCGTCATTCATTGAACCACCATTCCTTTTTCATAAACATAAAAAACCCCTCAAGGTATCTCCTCAGGGGTAAAATCACAAAGAGTTATCCAGTACAAATGTTCGTATCGTTCTTTACACAAAATGACTGAAATGAATGGATAAATGGATAAATGGACACACTTCGCCTGTGGTCATCGTACCAAAATTGGTACCTTTCTACAGATCGATTCGCATTTACATACTGAAATAAACGTTCATGCGAACGAATGCTGTCCAATTCCAGCTCACTCTTCCTTCTCCCATCCAGACTTTCACTGTCGGTCCCGGATTTTCACCAGGTCCACCGGTTCTTAAAAAAGAAACGGGTCACGGACTAAGAAGCATTTTGCTTCATCACCGCCGGTCGGGATTTTCACCCGGCCCCGAAGGATAATATATTAAATTTTATCAAACATTTTTTTAAATCAACCTTAGAGTCATTCAGCTTTGTTTTCGTTTAAGAAAAATTTCACCTTTCCCTGCCAAAAGCCTGCCAAATACTCATTCAATGGTTGAAGCCATCGTATCATCAGCAAACGAAAAATGCAAGAAATTAAACTTCTTAAAATCGTTATTTGCTTATTACTTAAACCTGAATCCGTGATGGTAGATATGCATTTCTGCTAAATCCTACGGTTTGTAATTCGTTGGTTTTTCAAGTGAAACCATTATCGTTTTTTGGCATACCAAACAAGCCTGCACATTTTCAATTTTTTAGACAGGCCTGTTTGTACCTTTATTCAATTGCCTGGCTTTATGTTGAAAAGCCAGGTAGAGCCTTTTAAAAGTAGGAAACCACGGACTGTGATTCCCGAATTTCAAGTAGATTTGTCGCGCGTGGCTGACTATCTTGGATGCAAGGGTGATCAAGTTCTGGATGACGGTTTTGCTCCGTCTGCGAAAGACTTTTCTTTTTACTGATGCATCTGGTGCCTTCAAGCTTTCTTGTTCAATAATCCGAAGAAGATTATAAGTCAAGCATCCGAGATGTAAAATTAAATCGTTTGTGGCGAACTTTCCAGACGGGTTCTAGGTCCAGATCCGTTTTTAGTTCGCTATGAAATTGTTCGCTTGTGCCGTGATCATGGTATTCCTCCGGCTCTACCGTAAGAAGGGTCCAATAACTCTCAAATTCAATATCAGGCATTAATAAGATTTAGCCATTTTTGTCGATGGTTCTTTCCACCACTTTATACACCTGGCGGACTGGTGTTTTCATTCCCTTTGGAATCACTTCAACAGCTCCGTAGAAAACGCGTTTCCCTTCTCGTTCCTGAATTCATTTCCTAAATTGCTCAGCTACCATGAGCCAGTTCTCAGGCTTTTCGCTTCGGGGATTCCGTTTGATGATGAAGTTGGCCTTCTCCTTTACGCACACTTTTAGATTATCGACACTGTCGTTTCCGCCATCCATGCGGACTAAAAGTGGAAGTTCGGTAATCGTGCGGGCAGAGGCATTCTTCCAAGAAGATCGCTGTATCTTTTTGAACGTGGTTTTTTCCTTCCCGCAGCTCCACATACCCTTCTGACCAAGGTATCCGAAATTAACGGATTCAGGTTTCAATTAGACTGTACGGAATATACACATTGTAAGGATAAGACCACTTATTTGCATTCAAAACACTCTTTTGAAATAATGGAAAT
>NZ_ANNK01000101.1 GCF_000334155.1 Halalkalibacterium ligniniphilum
ATTTTATCAAACATTTTTTTAAATCAACCTTAGAGTCATTCAGCTTTGTTTTCGTTTAAGAAAAATTTCACCTTTCCCTGCCAAAAGCCTGCCAAATACTCATTCAATGGTTGAAGCCATCGTATCATCAGCAAACGAAAAATGCAAGAAATTAAACTTCTTAAAATCGTTATTTGCTTATTACTTAAACCTGAATCCGTGATGGTAGATATGCATTTCTGCTAAATCCTACGGTTTGTAATTCGTTGGTTTTTCAAGTGAAACCATTATCGTTTTTTGGCATACCAAACAAGCCTGCACATTTTCAATTTTTTAGACAGGCCTGTTTGTACCTTTATTCAATTGCCTGGCTTTATGTTGAAAAGCCAGGTAGAGCCTTTTAAAAGTAGGAAACCACGGACTGTGATTCCCGAATTTCAAGTAGATTTGTCGCGCGTGGCTGACTATCTTGGATGCAAGGGTGATCAAGTTCTGGATGACGGTTTTGCTCCGTCTGCGAAAGACTTTTCTTTTTACTGATGCATCTGGTGCCTTCAAGCTTTCTTGTTCAATAATCCGAAGAAGATTATAAGTCAAGCATCCGAGATGTAAAATTAAATCGTTTGTGGCGAACTTTCCAGACGGGTTCTAGGTCCAGATCCGTTTTTAGTTCGCTATGAAATTGTTCGCTTGTGCCGTGATCATGGTATTCCTCCGGCTCTACCGTAAGAAGGGTCCAATAACTCTCAAATTCAATATCAGGCATTAATAAGATTTAGCCATTTTTGTCGATGGTTCTTTCCACCACTTTATACACCTGGCGGACTGGTGTTTTCATTCCCTTTGGAATCACTTCAACAGCTCCGTAGAAAACGCGTTTCCCTTCTCGTTCCTGAATTCATTTCCTAAATTGCTCAGCTACCATGAGCCAGTTCTCAGGCTTTTCGCTTCGGGGATTCCGTTTGATGATGAAGTTGGCCTTCTCCTTTACGCACACTTTTAGATTATCGACACTGTCGTTTCCGCCATCCATGCGGACTAAAAGTGGAAGTTCGGTAATCGTGCGGGCAGAGGCATTCTTCCAAGAAGATCGCTGTATCTTTTTGAACGTGGTTTTTTCCTTCCCGCAGCTCCACATACCCTTCTGACCAAGGTATCCGAAATTAACGGATTCAGGTTTCAATTAGACTGTACGGAATATACACATTGTAAGGATAAGACCACTTATTTGCATTCAAAACACTCTTTTGAAATAATGGAAATTAGAATCCTTATTTTTAGAAAGGAGTTATCATTCATGAAAGTTTTAGTTGTTGGAGCGAATGGAAAAGTCGGAAAACGCCTTGTTCAGTTACTAAAAGAAAGTGATAAACATACTGTCAGAGCTATGATCCGAATAGAAGAACAAGCGGAATTTTTCCAAAACTTAGGTGTCGAAACTGTCGTGGCAAGCCTTGAAGACAGCGTTGAAAAATTTGCTGAAGCTGCAAAAGGCTGCGATGCGATCGTCTTTACTGCTGGTTCTGGCGGGCAAACAGGATACGACAAAACTCTTTTAATTGATCTTGACGGAGCTGTTAAAACGATTGAAGCTGCTGAAAAAGTCGGAATTAAAAGATTTGTCATGGTCAGTTCGTTCCAAGCTCATAATAGAGAAAATTGGCAAGAATCAATCAAACCTTACTATGTTGCCAAACATTATGCTGACAGAATACTTGAACAAAGCGAATTAACATATACAATTATTCGTCCGGGATGGCTGAAAGATGATCCGGGAACAGGAAAAGTAATTGCTGCTGAAAATTTAAAAGATGGCTCAATCCCTCGCGACGATGTTGCTCGAACAATTTTCACAGTTTTGGATGAAGAGAACACCTATTACCGTTCATTTGACCTTATGTCAGGTGATATTCCAATTTCTGATGCATTAAAAAATTTATAATAAATTGACACAAAACGCTGCAGGTGATTCCTGCAGTTTTATTTCAATGTCTGATTGCTCGTATTTATGGCTTGAATGATAATCAACATTAGTCGGGGTTCGTTATATTTTCATACATAAGTCCTTTTTTATTAGGCAGACTTTGGGTTGAAAATTGGAGCTGCCAAACAACAGGCGTGGTTCCCTCAAAATACTTTAACATTTTCGATTATTATGAAAATTATACTTTTTTTGTTACGCATAGCCTTAATCCGGATACACACTCAAAAGAAGAAATTAACCTATTCTTGAATGAAAAGTTCATTGTTACTTATCATCAAGAGTAGAATCCTGGCCGCCGCTGATTCCTAATACAAATCCTTTTGCCCTTGTCTTTTTCAAATAAGCTTTTAAAAAATCGATTCGTTCTCTGATTTCTTCTTTTGGATTAATGACTGGCTTCACATATAAATCTTCGATAATCTGTTTCTGCAGATTCATCCTGATACACCTCTTCCAAAACATCTATAATTCAATTATATACCTTTCTTGACTTTTTCAAAAAATTATCACGAAAAAAATGTATATTTCAATCATCGTTTGTTGACATCAATAACTGTAACATTTATTATTACATTTAGGAAGAAGGTGTAAGTTCATTGAATAGTGATTTTTCGATTGCCGTCCACTGCGTCGCCTATTTAGCGACCAGGTCCGAACAAAGAGTGACGAGTGAAGATATTGCTCAAAGTGTAACAGTTCATCCCGTACGATTAAGAAAAATTTTAAGTTTGCTTCGAAAAGAAGGGATCATCTTTTCGAAAGAAGGGGCAAAAGGAGGTTTTTCTTTAAAAGAAAAACCGGAAAATATTACATTAGACAAAATTTTCATGATTACGAGTGAAGGCACCTTGCTGCCAAAATGCCCTGAAGGAAATGAGAACTGTATTGTAGGAAAAAATTTATCCTCTATACTATTGAACATCTTTGAAGATGCTGAGGAACATTTAATGAATTATTTAAAGAGGATTACGATACAAGATATTATGAATGAAATAAACAATCGATAGTTTTTTTTGAGAAAAACTGTAACAAAAAAAGTTTCAGTTATGGAGGAATCATCAATGAGTAAAAAGAAACAAGTCATAGTAGGCATGTCAGGTGGAGTCGATTCATCTGTAGCCGCATATCTTCTTAAAAAAGAAGGATATGAAGTAATCGGTGTCTTTATGAAAAATTGGGATGACAAAAACGATGACGGTGTTTGCACGGCAACTGAAGATTTTGAAGATGTAAAGATTGTCTCCAACCAACTGGGAATCCCATACTACAGCGTTAATTTTGAAAAAGAATATTGGGATAATGTCTTTACGTACTTTATGGAAGAACTGAAATTAGGAAGAACTCCAAATCCGGATGTTCTATGCAATTCAGAAATTAAGTTTAAAGCATTTATTGACTTTGCTCTTTCTTTAGATGCAGATTATGTTGCGACCGGCCATTATGCAAGAGTCAACAGAGAAAATGGAGAAGTAACCTTATTAAGAGGAAAAGATTCGAATAAAGATCAAAGTTATTTTCTAAGCCAACTAACAAGTGAACAACTATCAAGAGTCATTTTCCCGCTCGGAGAATTAACAAAGGACGAAGTAAGAAAAATCGCTAAAGAAATAGGCCTTTATACCGCCAATAAAAAAGACAGCACCGGAATCTGTTTTATTGGAGAAAGAAATTTCAAAAGCTTTTTAAAGAACTTCCTGCCAGCACAACCGGGAGAAATTCGCTCGATCAATGGAGAAGTGCTGGGACAACATGATGGTTTAATGTACTATACAATCGGGCAAAGAAAAGGACTTGGGATCGGAGGAAAAGGTACTCCTGAACCTTGGTTTGTCGTCGATAAGGATTTAGAAAACAACGTATTGATTGTAGCCCAAGGTAAAGATAATCCTGCTCTGTTCTCAAATGGCATCATCGCAACTAACTTGAGCTTTATCAATGGAGATAACAGTCCACGAGCATTTACATGTACTGCGAAATTTAGATATCGCCAAGAAGACCAAAAAGTAAGGGTACATGTACGTCCGGATAACACGGCTTTAGTAGAATTTGAACAACCTATTAAAGCTGTCACACCGGGACAAGTAGCTGTATTTTATGATGGAGATGTTTGTCTTGGCAGCGGAATTATTGATACCGTTATAAAAGATCCTGAATCTGTTTCAATTGTAGCTTAATGAACCGCAGCTTGGAATGAAGCATAATAAGAAAAGCGATTATCATTCTAATTCATATAAAGGTATTGAGGGATTAATTATGGAAAAATTTAAAAATCACAATGGATTTTCACGTATGTATCAAGAAAATAAATTAACTCTAGGGTTGTTCTTCCCTATCGAATCTTATATGAGCGACGTTCCGGAAATGAACTTGGAAAAACAAATGAAATTAGCGAAAAGAGCAGAAGAACTGAAATTTGCTTCCTTATTTGTCAGAGACGTACCTTTACGCGATCCGAATTTCGGCGACGTTGGCCAAATGTATGATCCTTTTGCTTATCTGGGATATGTTGCCGCAAACACAGAAAAGATTGCATTAGGAACTGCCAGTATTATTTTAACACTGCGCCACCCGCTTCATGTGGCAAAAGCAGCCGCTTCGATTGATAAGCTATCCGGTGAACGGCTCATTCTAGGTGTTGCAACAGGCGACCGTCCATTTGAATTTCCTGCATTTTCGGTTGATCCTAATGATCGCAGTGAATTTTTCCGAGAGTCTATATCAGTCATGAGGGAAATATGGGAGAAAAACTTCCCGAGAATACGCACTTCTCGTGTAAACCTTATGAACGGAGATCTTCTTCCAAAACCGAAACTATCCAGCATCCCAGTGATGGTAACCGGCCATAGTTCTCAATCACCGGCATGGATTGCAGAAAACAGTGATGGATGGATTTACTATCCTCGACCACTGAATGACCAAGCTGAACTCATCAACGAGTGGCGCTCTTTGACCGATGAATTCAAGCCATTTACTCAATCTCTCTATATTGATTTGACAGAGGATCCAAACCATATACCAGTTCCGATCCATCTCGGATTCCGAATTGGACGTAATTTCCTAATTGAATTCCTTGAAGCTTTAAGAAGAATTGGCGTAAACCACATCATCATTAACTTAAAATACGGACAACGACCTGTCGAAGAAGTAATTGGAGAATTAGGCGAAGAAGTTCTTCCACACTTCCCTGCCTTAGAAAAAAATGAATAACAATTACTTTATACAAGAACCTTTCATAATCAACATATATAGTGTTGCTACTAAGTCGAAAAAGTAAATGCCTTAGAGGGAGTGCGGATCAAGCACTCCCTTTTATATTGTTCAGTTAACAATTCGACCTGACTGCTTCAACGTACTGTAAACCGCTGACTCGAACTCAACAAATCCTAAGTACGAGGCTGGATCTTGGTAAGGGAACATTTTGGAAGCCCCAAAACCGCCAATACCATTTTTGCGGTCAATCCAGTAAAACAGGTTTGCAAGCCCCGCCCACATTAATTGGCCTGCCGGGCGACCTGTAGGAATAGGATCGTCGTTTACCTGGAATGTATAAGACCATGATTTTTGCACACCGGGGTAGAATTCACCGTTATTAGCAAGCGTAGGATCGGACGGGATCCAGCCGCCGCTCTTTAATTCCCCAAGCCCGTTTTGAGACATTTGCGCGACCGTTTCCGGTTTGAGTAAGCCCTCCCCGTCATTTAGGATCATCCGAATAAACTTCATGTACTCACCTATGCTTGCATACAAACCGTGTCCTCCCATGTCCATATCGGGAGATTGTGGAAGAATAAGATTAGGTAGTGGCTTGATAGCACCGTCCTTGGCACGACTGTGGATCGTTGCGCAGCGTTCCATCATCGATGGCGTTAGCGTGAACCCAATATCGCTCATAGCCAGAGGAGCAAAAATATGCTCGGCCATTACTTCACTCAGTCGCTTGCCGCGTACGGCCTCGACAACCTTACCGACCCAATCGATGTTGACCGCATAGTTCCAGCGTTCGCCCGGTTCGAATAGCAGCACACTCTTAATCGAATCAAAAGTACTGGTAAGGATGGAAGGTGTTCCCTTTTCGTTGCGGTATTTTCGATCTTCATGACTGAAGAACTCATAACCGAAGCCTGCGGTGTGGAGCATGAGCATGTTGATCGTAATGTCGGTTTTAGGTTCTCTTAGTATAGGCTGTCCGTCTGAGTCAAACCCCTCGAGAACCTTAATCTTGGAAATCTCAGGAACATACTTCTTGACCGGATCGTCGAGCCTTACTTTTCCTTCCTCAACCAATTGCATTAATGCTGTGCCGGTAATTGCCTTAGTGGTCGAGAAAAGAGCAAGCACTGTGTCGGTGGTCATCGGCGTTTCGCTTCCAAGTTCTCTTACACCGGCTGCACCCTCGTAAA
The DNA here is from genome assembly GCF_000334155.1 of Halalkalibacterium ligniniphilum. Lineage (GTDB taxonomy): Bacteria > Bacillota > Bacilli > Bacillales > Bacillaceae_D > Halalkalibacterium > Halalkalibacterium ligniniphilum. Next base: position 6,364 of record NZ_ANNK01000101.1, read on the forward strand.
TGTTTCCCTCGCGGTTAGTGCACCTGCCTGGTGAAATAAAATTAGCAGTTTAAAACAGGTGATAACCTTATTATATCAGGCTTTTAAAAGAAGTTTATGGAAGATTTCGTCACGGATTCAGGTTAAATGTAAAATGGAAGTTTTTTCTCGTTGAATACCGAACATACATTTCCATATAATAAGAACACATATTCGTGCAAAAGGTGTGGTTTTTTTGAAAACTAATAAGCTCACTAAAAATGCAAACGTTAGATGGGAAGCAAGCCGGATGATGCTTCCTGAACATGTAACAAAATTAAGACAACGAACGTCGGAACAGAAAAAAATAGCAAAGCATGAGCTTGATGAACAGGAGCTTCAAGAAATCGGTTATGTCGTCATGGACGCACTTAACCACACACTAGAAGTACGTGTTATCTATTGGGCTGACTGGGCTTACAATGAATTGGTTGGCTATATAGCAAAGGTTGATTTGCAGTTGAAAAGTGTGAGATTTGAGAAAGAGGACGGAGACATTGAAATTGTACCCATTGATTGTATAAAGTCTGTGGAAAGGCTATAGCATGATTCAAACTAATTAGTACCCTTTTTCTACTATTAGCTAGCATTTTAACTGGTTTTGCTCTACTTCGTGTTCCTTTTTTAGGAAGCACATTTTTAAAGCCGGTGCCTGGAGCTAGGCAGCTTTGAAATTTTAAAAAAGCCGCTTTCCCACTTATGAGAAAACAGCTTTTATGATGGAGCTATGCTTCGTCCCAAACCTTTACTTCTGCCATTGTATCGCCTTGTTTAATGCGATAAACAGATTCTAAGCCTTCTACTACTTGTCCAAATACAGTATGGACACCATCTAAGTGTGGTTGTGGCTCATGGACAATGAAAAATTGGCTTCCGCCTGTATCTTTACCCGCATGTGCCATTGATAATGCTCCAGCCACGTGTTTATGTGGGTTATTTTCTGTTTCACATTTGATTGTGTAGCCAGGACCGCCTGTCCCATTTCCGATTGGACATCCTCCTTGTGCAACAAAGCCAGGGATGACACGGTGGAACGTTAAACCATTGTAGAAGCCTTCATTAGCTAGTTTTTCAAAGTTTTCTACTGTTCCAGGCGCAGCCTCTGGATAAAACTCAATAACAATCTTTTCTCCGTTTTCAAATGAAATGCTACCTTTTTTCATTCTTACCCCTCCAATTTCAATTATCGCTTTATTTTACACTATTCTTTTAGGAATGTGAAATTATAGGCTTTGGCTCGGTTGTTCACATGTTAGACGGTGTCAAAAAGAAAAACACTCCTAAAGGATGGAGTGCTCTCATCTTACACCTTTGCTTTTTTTGCTAACGGCACATCAAGACGTACCAAATCTTCATAGCGTTCCCGTTGGATGACCACTTGTCCTTCACCGTCTTCAACAAAAACAACGGCTGGACGCGGAATTCGGTTATAATTGTTTGCCATCGCATAACCATAGGCACCTGTACAGAACACCGCTAAAATATCTTCGTGGTTTGCTTTTGGTAACGGAAGGTCCCAGATAAGCATGTCACCACTTTCACAGCACTTTCCTGCAATGCTAAACACATCAGATGCTTGCTCGTTAACACGATTTGCAAGCACACCTTCATAGACCGCTTGATAAAGTGCTGGACGAAGATTGTCGCTCATGCCCCCATCTACCGCTAAATAGTTGCGCACCTCTGGGATTTCCTTTTTCGAACCAATCGTATACAATGTCGTTCCAGCATCCCCAACGAGTGAACGACCTGGTTCAATCCAAATTTCAGGCATCTCCATTGAAAGTGACGCTACTTTTTCTTTTACTGCTCGAACCATTTCTTTTACATACGTACCAACAGGGAGTGGCGTATCCCCTTCAATATAGCGAATTCCAAACCCACCACCAAGATTTAAGACCGTCGGTACAAACCCAAAATTATGCTTCCAAGCAACGAGATAATCAAATACTTTTTCCACAGCCATCACAAAGCCAGTCGTTTCAAAAATTTGTGAACCAATATGACTGTGAACGCCAAGTAAGTTGATGTTTTTATCCTCATAAGCCAATTGAACAGCTTTTCCTGCTTGCCCACTGACTAAGTCAAAGCCAAACTTTGAGTCTTCTTGTCCTGTAGAAATATAATCATGGGTATGAGCCTCAACGCCAGGTGTAATCCGCAAAAGGACATTAACGATTTTTTTATGCTTCTCTGCAATCTCACTTAAAAGCTGGAGCTCATAAAAATTATCAACCACGAAACAGCCAATATTTGCTTCAACTGCCATTTCGATTTCCTGACGACTTTTGTTGTTTCCGTGAAAATGCACCCGTTCCATCGATACACCTGCTTGTTGAGCTGTGTAAAGCTCGCCACCTGAGACGACATCAAGGCTTAATCCTAGCTCTTCCGCTAATTGGAACATGGCAATACAGCTAAAAGCCTTGCTCGCATAAGCGACTTGTGCTTGGACCCCTTCTTCCTGAAATGCCTGCTGAAATTGAGCAGCACGCTCTCGAATCAAAGCGACATCATACACAAACAATGGGGTGCCGTGTTCTTTCACTAATTCAACAGTATCCACTCCGCCTATTTCTAAATGGCCTTTTTCATTGACTCGACTCGTTCCATGTAAATACATTGGTGCATTCTCTCCTTACCTTTAAGTTGTTGCCCATCCAGCCCACCATTTATGTTCACTTCAATCAAAAAAAACGCAACTAATGTTGTTACACTAGCTACGTTCAATGGCGCAAGAGTAACCTCATTGGCAGAATAGTACTCCACTGCAAATGCAGTGACAGTCCGATTCTTCTTCAGAATCGACCCAGCAAGCACATGTGATGACATGTTCCCACTTCGGCAAATTGACCTTTCCCCTTCCTTCATTGCTTCATCAGGCTCCGTAAGGGTACTGATTCGTTTTGCACCTCTACCCCATACATGATGAGGGAAATAAAATTGTTGCTTTCTACTTTAACACAAAGGTGATGGGGTGACAACCGAAACCTACATAAATGGTTTACTCTTCCCACATAGGTTGAAGGTGTGCACCTTTTAATGAAGGGAGTGTGAGCGGAAGTACTTCAATGATTCATCAACTTGAACGGAAGCTCCCTCCCCTTTTCACAGAAAAGAAAGCTGTTTTTTCTAGTTTGTTGGCTCTTTTGATTGGCGAATCGGATCCTGAGGATGAACAATGCTTGGGCGCCATCGTAATGTTGGCACACTAGCGCGAATGAAGATTTGCCAAATGGCTGGTGGGTCAAAGGGAATAAAAGGCCATAAATATGGCTTGTTAAATGTCTTTGTTCGTACTAAAAAGAGGATCAGGAGCATCGTACCAACAACGAAGCCAGGTACTTTGAAGAGCGCAACAAGAGTAATTAAGATCAAGCGGACGACACGCATCGCCACACCTAATTCATAGCTTGGTGTTGCAAACATCCCAATCGCTCCAAGAGCAACATATAAGATAACCTCTGATGTAAACAATCCCACCTCAATGGCAATTTCGCCAATTAAAAGAGCAGCGACTAAACCAAGTGCTGTGGCGAGCGGTGAGGGAGTATGAATCGCTGCCATCCTTAACAGCTCAATCCCAAGCTCAGCTAAAATGATCTGGACGAAAATCGGAATGTTGTTCGTCTTATTGGGACCAATATATTCAAGCGCACTTGGCAAAAGACTCGGCTGAATAACCATTAACAACCAAAATGGCAGAATAAAAAGGGAAAAAAGAATCCCAGTAAATCGTACCCACCTGAGAAATGTCCCGATGGCTACTGATTGTCGATATTCTTCTGCATGCTGAACATGGTGGAAAAGGGTTGTTGGTGCAATAATTACACTTGGTGATGTATCGACAATAATGACAACGTGCCCCTCTAATAAATGAGTAGCCGCCACATCTGGACGTTCCGTGTAACGCACGAGTGGGAATGGGTTTGTTCCTTGCTTCACAAGGTATTCTTCTACGATTTTATCCGTCATTGTGATCCCATCAATATTAATAGAACTTAGCTCTTTTTTTATAATCTTTATTAAACTGGGATCGGCAATCCCATCGACATACGAAATACAAATGTCTGTCTTAGAACGAACACCTACTTGCATAATTTCATGTCGCAACCGCTCATCTCGTATCCTTCTTCTCGTTAAAGCTGTATTAATGATAATGTTTTCCGTATAGCCATCCCTTGACCCACGAACAACACGTTCTGTATCAGGCTCTTCAGGACTCCGAGTTGGATACATCCGTACATCAATGATAAACGCCTCGTTCTCACCTTCCACTAAAATAAAAATAAGCCCTGATAGCATTTTTGTTATAGCAATCTCCATGGAACTCGTTTCTTCCACTTGCACATGGGTGAGATGATTTTTTATTGCTTGCTTCACATCGTCCGTTTTTCGCCCACGAGCATCTAAATCCATCAGCTCTTTTAATAGTTCAATAATATAGTTATTGTCTGTTAGCCCTGTTACGTAATACAGTTGAATTTCGCGACCTAATACAGGAAGCTTTCGTACTCCAACGTCAAACGATTTTCCAATTCCTAAGCGCTCTGCAAGCTTTTTTTCATTTATATGGATGTCATCCGATATCGTTTCTTCTTGTTTATTAGACGCTTGATTCATGATATCCACTCCGTTCTAGGATGATGTCCACTGCTTTTTTCGTGATCGGTGCACCTTTTTCTACCGTATCTCGTCCTGCCATTTTACCGATATCACCGACACCAACAACAATTGGTAATTTTAGTTCATCTAGAATATAGACAGTATCTCCATTCACTCGACCGGTCTCCAAATCAACAAGCCCATATTTATCCACTCCGTATTCAGTCAGCTTCCCGTAGCGATCAATACTGAGGTTTACTTTTGTCCACTCAGCATAATGAGAAGAGGATGCAACAGCAATTGCACCAAGAACGTGAATACTTGGGTGCGTGGCGACATAGCGCATTGCCCGTTCACCAGGACCCTCAGCTCGGTAACCACAATCATCAAACATAAGCAAAACAGGATCATAAGGTGCATCTTGAATCAAGGCAACAAGTTCTTCTCCATCTAATGGACTTGGATTCCCCGCAGATTGACAAATGCATCTGCCCCCAACGAGCTTCGCTACGTGATCGATAGCTTTCATGGCCGACTCATCACCGTCAGTTATTAAAATAACCTTGCGCTTTGTTTGAATCATCCGATCACCCCTTAACCCTATCGCACAATGCAGCAGCCTCGTAAGACCTTCCCAATTCGCGCTTTAGAATACATGTTGCTACTACTAACTAGCTAAAATAGATCTTCTTTTATCATTTCACGAAAAAAACCCAATGATACAAAGAGCCACATACTTTTCCTAAAGCAATCGCCATTAATAAATAGATGAGCCGGTTTTCAACACCTACTCGTTTTGCCATAATCGGCAATACATTTAATACTTCCGTTAACGCCGCGGCTAACATTCCAACGAACATTCCTGCGAAAAGTCCAATTGGAATAAGAAGCAACGGAGAGAGAGCGAATGTTGGCTTGTATAAGCTGAACCATGTGCCAACCTGTGCGCCGATAATGACGCTTCCTTCATAATGAATGAGCAGGTGGCCGGTTTTTGAAAGCTGTGTCAGCCTTGGAATAATACCGAGTACAGTCAAAAAGGCAACAAACCCACTTCCTACTGCAAGTCCTCCTGCAAGCCCGATAAACATCGTTGTGATTGCTTCAGCGACCATTGATTTTCGTTTCACTTTCTTTGTTTTCATGTAAAATTACATATTGATCCATCGCTTGTTGGTAATTAAACATTTCCACTTCTAAAGGACTCGGCTCCTCATTAATTCTCTTTTTAAAGAGATGATTAAAAAAAATGATCATTCCTAGTCCAAGTCCAATCGAATAAGGAATTTGCAGGAGAAGTGGCTTCGCTTTTTCATTTCCTGTTATTCTTGTAAATAGAGCTTGATGGACCTGAAGCATGCTAACATCTTCATGGAAGTTCATAATGGCAAGCCCTGCGCCAATAAATAACAAGAGCCATATAAGAAAAAAGTAAACAGGTTTCATCACACTGGTTTTCATCTCCACTTGGAGAATCGTTTGGGGGCTGCCCACCGTTTGGAGATCAAGTTCGGGATGTACTTTTTTCAGTAGGGCAATCACCGACATCACATCAATAATAATTCGATTTTGATCTTCAACTGTGACATGATGAATCGGTTGCTTCATGCATGCGATCCGAATCGCTCTCTCCCCTACTACTTGAGCGACATCTCCCACAGTGACGACTTGATTTTGTGTAACTTGAACGCGGTGACGCATACGTATATACATGACATTGTCCACCATGATCTCCCCTTTTACCCTTACATCTTATCAATTAGTATGGATCATTCCACTAGCCTTCATTCCTCTTCTCTCCCAAAGCTTCCTTATTCAGTAATCACGCACAAAAACCAGCGGCTCGCTCTTACTTGGATAAAAACGAGTCCTCAGAGAATACTGTGCATCATTTCAATGAAGGAGTGTGAGCGACAAGCTTCCTGCTTTATCATCCTGTAAGTTCCGGCCCCTTTTCCACAGAAAAAAAGACACGTCGACAATACGACACGTCTTTATTACGAAGCTCTTATCGGTCACCAATTTGTTCTTTTATTTGCCCTAATATTTTCTTCTCAAGTCTAGACACTTGGACTTGCGAAATCCCTAATCTATTAGCAACCTCTGCCTGCGTTTGGTCCTTGTAATAACGCAAATAGACGATCAATCGTTCCCGCTCGTCCAAATCACGAATGGCTTCTTTCAACGCAATTTTATCAAACCACTTCGATTCCGATTGGTCTGCAATTTGGTCTAGCAGCGTAATCGGATCACCATCTTTCTCATACACCGTCTCATGAATCGACGATAGCGAGCGACTCGCTTCCCCAGCAAATACTACTTCCTCTGGAGAAATTCCAAGCTGCTCAGCAATCTCATGAACCGTCGGCGTTCGACCTAATGATTTTGTCATTTCATCCTTTAGCTTACGAATTTTATTTCCAAGCTCTTTAATCGAACGGCTTACTTTTACCGTTCCATCATCTCGAAGAAATCGTTGAATTTCCCCAATAATCATTGGAACAGCATATGTTGAGAATTTCACGTCGTAGGAAAGATCAAATTTATCTACCGATTTAATGAGACCGATGCAGCCAATTTGAAATAAATCATCTGCCTCATACCCTCGATTTAAGAAGCGCTGCACCACAGACCATACTAATCGGGTGTTTTTGTTCACAATTTGATTCCTCGCCTCTTGATTTCCAGCCTGACTTTGGGCAATCAATTTTTTGATCTCATCATCGGTAAAATATGGCTCCCTCTGGTCGCGTTTTACATCCACATCCATAGGAATACCCCTTAATTAAAAATCGCTTTACTTTTAGTTAATTGCTTTTTTAAAAAAACTGTCGTTCCGATCATCGGTTCAGAGACAATCTTGATCTCATCCACGAAATTTTCCATAATTGTAAATCCCATACCTGAACGTTCAAGCTCAGGCTTTGTTGTAAACAACGGCTGACGCGCCTCTTCAATATTTGAAATACCGACGCCCTCGTCGCGAATTGTCAATTCAACCAATCCTTGGTCGATCGATGCAGCGATATAGACCATCCCCTCTGGCTGACCATGATACCCATGAATGATGGCATTTGTTACTGCTTCAGAAACAACCGTTTTCAGTTCGGTCATTTCATCCATCGTCGGGTCGAGCTGTGCAATAAATGCCCCAACGGTCACGCGGGCAAAAGATTCATTTTCACTTTTCGCCGAAAAAGAGAGTTCCATTACATTTTTTGACATCGCTAAGCCACCCCCAATGTCTGAAGCGCAAATTGTTCATTTTCTACGAAGCGAATAATTTTAAACAGGCCTGACATTTCAAACAGTCTCTTCACTGCAGGAGAAATGGCACATACGACCATCTCTCCACCAAGATGATTGACTTGCTTGTACCGCCCAAGAATGACGCCGAGACCCGAACTATCCATAAAAGTAAGGTGTTCGAGATTTAGAATAATGTGCTTCAATTCATGCTGACTTAACGCCTCTTCTACTTGACTGCGCAGTTGCCCAGATGCATGGTGATCGAGTTCACCTTCTAAGCGAACGAGTAACACATCTCCTACTTTCTCTAAATTAATGATTAAACTCACAGGGCTACACTCCTTCTAGCATCGAATAGGATGAGAACAGTGCCTCAAACCTTTTGCTACCAAGAGTTTCGCTTTTCGCTTCTTCTATCCCTGCTTCATGACAAAACTAGTGTTCAATCGAAAAAAATAGTCTCGATTCGCCTTATGCACCAGCAAATTTCTCGAACACTCTTTTAAACAAGATCCACCAAGATGCATCGGCTACATCCTCACTTGCTACAAGTGGCGTTTCAGTTAAGACTTCACCGTTCTTTTCAACAAAAAGGGTTCCTAGTTGCTCACCTTTCTTAATCGGTGCTCTTATTTCTGCATTGAATTCCACACGCTCTGTCACATCATCGATCTTCTCACCTTTTTTAGTCAAAATGGATACGGGCTCAGAAGTGAGAACCGCCACTTCATGTTTATTTCCCTTTCTTATCTTTACGTTAGCCATTACATGATCTTTGTCGAAAAGCTTATGAGTAGCAAATTGACTAAAGGAATAATCAAGCATTTCTGTCACTTGTGCATTGCGTTCTTTCGGTGAAGGTGCTCCCATGATCACTGTGATCACACGCATATCATTTTTCTCAGCTGTCGCCGTTAGACAGTACATCGCTTCCCGGGTATAGCCAGTCTTTAATCCATCCACCCCTGGGTAAAACTTGACAAGTTTATTCGTATTCACAAGCCAAAATTCGTTTTCTGTTCCCTTTCGCAAATAATCCTCATAAATCCCTGTAAACGTTGTGATTTCTTCATATTTCAGAAGTTCTTTGGAAATCATCGCCAAATCATAGGCGGTTGTGTAGTGATTTTCTGCTGGTAAGCCATTTGAATTGATAAAATGAGTATTTTTAAGGCCAAGCTCTTTTGCTCTTTCGTTCATTAGTGCCACGAACTCTTCTTCGGTGCCTGCTAAATGCTCTGCCATGGCCACAGATGCATCATTGCCTGAAGCAACGGCAATTGCTTTGAGCATATCCCTGACCGTCATTTCCTCTCCAGCCTCTAAAAACACCTGGGACCCCCCCATTGATGCCGCACGTTCACTTGTCCGCACTTTATCTTCATAAGAGAGCTTACCGTAGTCTATCGCTTCCATAATTAAAAGCATCGTCATGATTTTTGTCATGCTTGCAGGTGGAAGTTTCTCATGACCATTTTTCTCAAACAAAACCTTTCCTGTGTCACGTTCAATAACAATTGCTGATGATGCATCTTTAGCCAAACTTGCTTGTTTTTCGGCTGCAAACATCTGTGGTGTGCACAAGCTTGACACAACACAAATAAAAAGTACACTGGATAGAACTGCCCTCATCTCCATCCGACCTCCATCTCTTCTTGATAGTTACTCGGGTCGGTGTCCGTATTTTACACAGACTTCACCGAGGTTATATAATTTTCATCATTTCCATGTTTTTCTTTTTTATTCAAAAGCGAAGGACTTCCTGAGCAAGGGCATGAAGAAATAGTAGAGGGAACCAAAGAAAATAACCTTAAAGCAAAAGCTTTCCCTATTTAAAGTTTGTTTGAAACTTAAGTAAATATCCGCCGGTAGAACCGGCGGGTTTAATTTCGCCA